>JBJKQB010000203.1:0-2901 GCA_046705825.1 Candidatus Acidiferrales bacterium | reverse complement strand
CGTCATGGGCGAGCAGCAGGGCTTGCGCACCGGTTTGGGCTCCATCAGTTCGACGCGCGTCTGATCCGGATCGTACAGGTTGAGCTGCCATTTGCCGTCGCGGCCAATCTGCGGCTTTTCTTTCAGGTTCGGATCGCGTTTGAGCAGGATTTTGTACGCCGCGTTGACGTCCGGCACGCCCAGCGCCACGTGGTTCACGATTCCCAGCGTCCGCTCGGTCGGGTGCTCGCCCACACGCAGCATGTACTCGAGCCAGTCCTTGCCGTTCGGAACGCGCATGTCGACCCAGTTGACTTCGTTGTCCTTCATCCCGCCCTGCCAGAATTCGTGGAAGCCGAGAATATCTTTATAGAACTTGTCGGCGGCGGCGCGGTCGCGCACCGTGAACCCGACGTGAATGATATGGTCCGAAATGCGCGTAGCCGGCAGATTCTTGCCGAAATCTTTGCTGTGCAGCGAGCCGGGCATCAGCTGGACGAACTCGATGGTGTGGCCGTCGGGATCGGTCACTTCGAAGCCGCGATTTCCGTCGAGCATCTTGGGGAGCTTGTCCGGCACTTTCACGCCCTTGCTGGCCAGGTATTCGCGCAACTGCTCGGCGTTCGTCGTTTCGAACGCGACGTGCGACAGATAACCCTCCTCCGCCGTCTTCGGCTGCGGGAACATTTCGATGAATTGATGATCGTTCACCTTGAAGTAGGTGAGCATCAGTTTGCCGGAGGGGTAATTCAGGCTGAAAGCGTCGCTGAGGCCGAGGACGCCGGTATAGAAGGCGCGAGCGGCGGCGAGATTGTCGGTCTTCAGGCCAATGTGCGAGATGCCGAGGATGGGCGGGCGCGTCGGAGCCACGGCCGAGCGCCGCGGCGCGCTGCGGACCCTCGCCGCAAGACCAATCGCCAGCGCCAGAATCGCAAAGCCGCCAAACCATCGACTGAAGCGAGACCGAAGCACATTTCGCATGTTGCCTCCCTTGCGCGCGGAAGCATACACCCGATCCCTCGCTTGTGGTGCGCACGTCTCGCCCGCATCTTCTCGATTTTAAAGGACAGTTATGCCCTCTTCGTGCGCAGCCCTGCGAAGGTCAGAATCGAGAGTTCCAAGTGCTAATTGTCGGCGATGGGCCAGTTCCAGGTAGGCTGCGTCGTAGACCGTCAGGCTGTGTTTTTGGCCGAGCGCCAGGACCGTCTTTGCCTGAGAAGCATCCAGCGCCAGCTCTGACTCGATTGGCATGCGCGCTATCTCGGCCCACAGGAGTGCGGCCTGGTTGGGCTGGATGCGTTTCCTGCGTTCAGCCACGAGAAGACCGTTTAGGATTTCGGCAGGCCAGTGCGCAGGAACTAGGATTCGGTCCCCCTGCCGTAGGCGCTCAAGAAGTCTGTCGGCGAGGCTGCTGGCTTCGTCCTCAAAGCACCAAGCTAATGCAACGGAGGCATCCGCGACGAAGATTGCCATCAGTACTTGTGGCCTTCGTGGATGAGGTCCTTCGTCCGAAGACCAGCGAGCCTGTTCCCCTTGCGCAATTCAAGGATTCGATCGATCGCCGCGCGAACCGATTCGAGCCGCTGTTCGCCTGTCGCCTCAAGGGCCTGTCGCGTCAGGATTTCTTGCACGTAGGCCTCAAGCGACACGCCGTGCGCGCGAGCCTCAGCCGCCAGCTTGTCGGGAACTTTGATGGTCACTTCCATTTGACTCATTATACGGCTGCTGGACGCGATCCGGGGCCATTTGGCGCGGCGAAGCCAACAGCGCGAGGCCGGGGAGGCGCAGGTGCCAGCTGCGGCCCCCGCGCGCTCGTGCTTACGAGAGCGGCGGGACGGTGATCCATTTGCGGTCGCGGGCGCTCGCGGCGATTGCCTCGCACAGGACCAGGCCGGCGTGGCCCGCTTCGAAGGTGGGAAACGGCTGCGGCGCGTTCATGTCGCCGCGCTCTATGTAGCCGTAGAAATCCTTGAACAGCTGGACGAACGTGTCGGGATAGCCTTCGGCGTGTCCGGCGGGATAAGCAGCGAAGCCGCGCGTTTCGGGGCTCATCAGCGCGGGGTCTTTGATCAACTCGCGATTCGGTTCGCGGCGTTTGCCAATCCACAGCGTGTTGGGAGTTTCCTGGTTCCAGGCCAGCGCGCCTTCACTGCCGTCGATTTCATACCAGAAGCGATTTTTGCGCCCGGCGCTTACCTGCGACACGGTCATCGCGCCGCGCAATCCGCCTTCAAAGTGCAGCAGCACGGACGCGTAATCTTCCGTATCGATTTTGACGCCCTCGAAGTCCGCTCCCTTGCGCTCCTGAAATGTTTCGACAGGGCCGCGCGGGCGCTCGCGTACAGGAACGACGGTCGCGAGATCGGCGCACAATTCCGTCACGCGCCGCCCAGTCACCCACATCGCCATATCGAGCCAATGCGTGCCGATGTCGGCGACAACGCGCATCGAGCCGCTCAGCGTGGGATCGAGGCGCCAGTTCCAGTCTGAAGGGTAAAGCAGCCAATCCTGCAGGTACGAGCCGTGAATCATGCGCGGCTCGCCAATCGCGCCGCGCTCGACCAGCGCGCGCGCCTCCCGGCACATGGGGTAGTAGCGCAGATTGTGCGCGACGGCAGCCGCACGTTTTTGCCGCTGCGCCAGTTCCACCAGTTGCGACGTCTCGCGCGAATTCATGGCCAGCGGCTTTTCGCACAGTACGTGCTTGCCCGCCTTGAGTGCAGCTTCGGATTCGGCGCGATGCAAATTGTTTGGCGTGCAGACGTGCACGGCCTGAACGGAGGCGTCGCCGGCCAGTTCGTCCAGCGAAGCGTACGCGCGCGGGATGCCGAGCGCCTTCGATTGCTCGCGCGTGCGTTCCGGCGAGCTGCCCAGCAGCCCGGCTACTTCAATGCCGAGCCGGCGAAGCGACTCGATGTGCGC
>JBJKQB010000202.1:0-3990 GCA_046705825.1 Candidatus Acidiferrales bacterium | reverse complement strand
ATCCCGTACAGCACGCCGTCGACGATCAGCGGGCCCGTCTCCAGCCCGCCCGTTTCGCCCGTGTCGTACTTCCACGCCACGCGCAGGTCCTTCACATTTTCGCGATTGATTTGAGTCAGTGGGGAGTAGTGCGTGTTTTCAGGATCGCCGCCATACACCAGCCAATTCTGGTTCGCCGTTTGAGCGGCCGCGCCGCGGTTCTGCGAAGATACGGCAGTAGGAAGAAAAAGCAGACACGCAGCGATCGCCAGCCCTAAAACACTCATCGCCGCGCAACATACCGCAAACCACTGCGCGAGGCGGAGGCCGATCCCGACCGGAAGAGGAGAGAGGGGACGTTCCCCCCGCTATCCGCCGTAGCGAGCGTTTCTCAGGCTGCTGCTCCCCGCCTGCCGATCGCCCGCGAATATTCGTTCAGCGCCAGCAACAGGACGCGTGCCGGTCGAAAATCCCTGAGCAGGACCAAACGATTCGTGCCGCACTAGCCCGCTTCGCGGCAGATCTCTACCGGACGCTTTCTCGAAGGAATTGCATCTCCGTCTCCGGCATGGCTACCTGGCAACTGCCGCACCCCAAGCACACGGTGAAGCGGGGAAATACGGGAACATGAAGAACCGCGGAATCTGTAGGCCCGGGAATATGCACCCAAACCCGCTCTTGGAATTCGGTAATCGCGGTCGACCCGCACGCTTCGCACATCTCTTGCCTCGATGGCTGGCACGGTGCATGAAGGTGAATGCGTTTTTCGAGGGTGAATCTGGTTTTCGGGCGCGCGCGGAGCTCTCGCCTACGCAGAGGCGCGACGGATGACTGCTCCGCCCGCCGGGGCGGTCCAGGAGACCGCCCCGCGCCGCGCGGAAACGGACGTCAGTCGCACGAGTTCGGTGCCGGCCGCACGCTTCCGGCTCACCTGCGGCGGGCGAAACTCCTCCAGCGCCGCGCGGCTGGGAATTACCAGCAGCGGCCCGCTCTTCTTGATCAAGCCCAACTTTTCCAGCATGCTCAGGCCTCGCGTCACCGACTCCCGCGTCAACCCGGTCTGCTCCGCGATCTCCTGGTGCTTCAGGCGCAGCGCAAAGCCGGCGCCGTCGCCCGTAGCCCCTGCCCGCCACGACCAGTCCAGCAGAAATCGCGCCATCCTCTCGCTTAACGACGCGCCCAGCCCGATGTTCCGCGTCTGCTCGCAGGCCGCTTTGTACTCTGCGCTCATCTGCCCGGCCAGCCACTGATAGCTCGCCGGATGCTTCCTTAAGAACTCCTGGAAGTCGGCAGTCAGAACGAACGCAATCTGCGACGGCCGCAGCGTCACGGCCGTGACTTCATGCGGTCCACCGGACACCAGCGCGAACAATCCCAGCATCTCCCCGGCTTCCGCAATCCTCAATCCCAGCGTCCGGCCCTCGCTGGAGTCGAAGAACAGCTTCACCTCTCCCTCGCACACGATGTACACGCCGCGCGCTTTCTGCCGTTCCAGAAACAGCACCGCTTCCGCCGGGTACGCGGACAAAAATTTTATGGAGTCGAATTCTTTCAGCTCAGTGGGAGACAGCTGGCAAAAAAAACTGCGCTTGCGGAAATTGCACGCCGGGCAGCTGTGGCTCAGTTCAAATCCGTACGGATTGCGCATGGTTTAGCCTCCCCCCCTCGGTGGCCTGTTTCCTTGCCCAGCCAGGCGAAGCGAATCAGCGGGATCGGCCCCGCCAGAGGCCGATCCCGCGTACTTCGCTGTACAGCCATGCCGTCATGCCGGTTCCTGCGCACCGGCTCACGACCGTGCTCCGAGCACGTCCTGGTGGGTTGCCGCAACCCTGCGCCTGCGCGCGGGACCGGCGGGGAAGGGGAGACCGTGCCACGCCACCAATGCACAGGGATACCGGAGCGGACGCGAGGCGTCAATTCCCCAGGAGCCATACACCTGGGTATATCAAAGGTAATATGCGGCCGCCGCCCTCCAGCTTGACACTTCCGCCAATCCGAGCCTATAAACGTATCGGAATACAAAAATCCCGATCGCTCCGATTCACGCAACGCCCCCACGGAGTGTCTATGCACGAGCGGCGCAAACGTGTTTTCCTCGCGGCGGCCTTGGGGCTGCTCGTTGCCGTCGTCTGCAATCGCCAGGAAGTGGCGCTGACTCGCCTCGGAATCGCTCCCGGCTCCATCATGCTGGACGACCTTGTCGTTGGACTGGTGGCCGCCTTGGCCGCCTACGTCTGGGCCTGGTCCTGGGCCCAACGCAACGCCCGCCGCGAGATGGCCGAAAAACTGCGCCGGGAAGAAGCCGTCCGCGAGCGCACCCGCATCGCCTACGAAATCCACGACACCGTCGCCCAGTGCTTCGCCGGTATGATCGTCAATCTGGAGGCGGCCGACGAATTCCTGGACAGCACGCCGGAAGGCCGCAAGTTCGCCGAACGCGCTCTCCGCATGGGACGCGAAGGCCTTTCCGAAACCCGCGATTTGGTTCGCGGCCTGCGCTCGCCGAATTATGACGAAGAAGGCTTCCGCGGCGCGGTCACGCACCTGCTGGAGAAGTTAACGGATGGAATAGACCTGCGCGTACAGCTCTGTGTCTGTGTCGATGATATTCCCGGCCTCGTATCCGCTCAGGTCGAAACGCAGGTCCTGCGCATCATTCGCGAGGCCATCACGAATGTTGTGCGGCATGCCGTCGCGCGCACCGCTTGGGTCAAATTGCGCGAGAAGGATGGCCACATTCAGCTCTGCGTAGAAGATGACGGCTGTGGCTTCGGTCCGGACACTCACGCAGACGCCGAGTGCTTCGGCTTGAACAGCATGCACGAACGCGCTGAGGATTTGGGAGGGATCCTGCGCGTCGTCAGCCAGCCGGGCCACGGGACGCGTGTCCTCGCCTCCATACCCGTTTCGGGCCAGCCAGGGAGCAGCCCATGCACGATGCCGGAAACATTCGAGTGCTCATCGCCGACGATCACACTGTCGTCCGCGAAGGCCTCATTGCCATCTTAAGCAAGGTTCCCCGCATGACCGTGGTTGCCGAGGCCTGGAGTTGGCCCGGCGTGCTGGCCAAGGTTGACTCCCTTCGTCCTGATGTCGCGCTGCTCGACCTGCGCATGCCGGGCATGGAGGCCGCCGACGGCGTGGCCGCGGCTCTCCGCATCCACCCCGCTCTCAAGGTTGTGCTCATTTCCGCCTTCGACTACGGCGAAGACGTTTACGCCGTCATGCAGGCCGGCGCGAACGGCTTTCTGACCAAGGATTGCGCGCGCGTCGAGATCCCGCTCTGCCTGAACGCGGTGCTGGAGGGAAAAACCTGGTTGCCTCCCGGTCCTGCGGCCAAGCTGGCCGCGCGTATCCAAACCCCGGAGCTCACCGGCCGCCAGGCCGAAATCCTCGAAATGGTCGCGGAAGGCAAGAGCAACAAAGAAGTCAGCCGCGCCATGCGCATCACCGAAGGAACCGTCAAGGTCCATCTGACGCGCATCTTCCGCAAACTCGGCGTGGAGGGCCGCACACAAGCCATCCGCCGGGCCGTCGAGCGCGGCCTCCTGCGCTTCTCGAAAATCATCTAGCGTCTCACGTATCGCAAGTTCGAGCGGCAATCGCTCGAGGGACGCTGCTTGGCCTGAATGTATGTCGTGAAGGCTTGCTGCGCCCGTATGCATGTCGCAAACAGAGATACCTGCCCGCTCTTTAGAGCGCCGCTTCTCTTCGTTCCGGCAAATCCTGCTCTGTGGCCACTGCTGCGGCGTCCACGCTTCCGTGCATAGGTTCTGAGGCTTTCGCATCGAAACCGAAAATCATCCCAGCCAGCCTGCTTTCCCGCAGCTTCCGGCCCCGGAACAACATCATGGCTATCCCGCGCAGAACATCTTTGGCAAGCGCGCCCTGCTGACCGAACCGCGTCCATCCCCGCCAGCCGAGTTTGTGCAGCAGCGCCAGCCGCAGCCGCGCCAGGCCGAACGTCATGCGCGACAGCGACGCGGGAATATCTTCCTCGCGGTAATACTC
>JBJKQB010000201.1:0-4074 GCA_046705825.1 Candidatus Acidiferrales bacterium | reverse complement strand
GATCGTGATCCCCCTGGACGTTTACGGCGGCACGTATCGAATCCTGAACAAAGTATTTCTGCCGATCGGCGTGGTGATCCGGCAGATCGACACGGCGGATGAACGGGCGCTCGACGCCGCCATATCGTCGCGCACGAAGCTGGTGTGGATCGAGAGTCCCACCAATCCTCGGCTGCTGATCAGCGACATCGCCGCCATCAGCCGGCTGGCGCACGAGCGCGGCGCGCTGGTGGTTGTGGACAACACATTCGCCACGCCCTACTTCCAGCAGCCCTTCCAGCTGGGCGCGGATATCGTGGTGCACAGCGTGACGAAATACCTGGCCGGCCATTCGGACACGATTCAGGGCGCGGTGCTGGCCAAGGATGCAGCTGTGTTCGAGCCTATCAAGTTCCTGCAGAACGCGACGGGTGGGGTGCCCTCGCCGTTCGATTGTTGGCTGACGCTGCGCGGGCTGAAGACGATGGAGCTGCGCATGGAGCGGCACGCTGAAAACGCGGCGGCCATCGCCAATGCGCTGAAGGGACATCCGCTGGTGCGGCGCGTCTACTTCCCCGGCCTTCCCGATCATCCCGGGCACGAAATCGCGCGGCGGCAAATGAGCGGCTTCGGCGGGATGGTTTCGTTCGAGCTGGATGGCACGATGGAAGAAGTGGTCGCGCTGGTTTCTTCGCGGAAGTATTTCACGCTGGGAGAAAGCCTGGGCGGGGTGAAGGCGCTGGTCTGCCATCCGGCCACGATGACACACGCGTCGATTCCGGCCGAAGCGCGCGCGGAGCTGGGGCTGTCGGACACGCTGATTCGATTGTCTCCCGGCTGCGAAAACGCCGAAGACCTGGTGCGCGATTTGGTGGAAGGGCTCGAGCTGGTGCAGTCTGCGCGCGCGGCGGGTCAGAGAGCGACCGCGACGGCGGCAGATTAAGCCGCTGCGGGAAGAAGAGACCTTCAGGGGCTGAAACCTCTCACCAGGCCTGAAGCCCCTTTTTCTTTGACGCTCCCTTCGCGGGCCTGAAGGCTCGCGCTTCCCCTCCAAGGCGCGAACCACAGGTTCCACCCCTTGCTAAGCGCCGGCTTGCCGCCTCGACTCTTGCGCGTGTGGAACGCGCGCTTCTTTGGAACTGCGCGGGCCGCTCCCTGCGCCGGTTCGCGCGATGGCGTCCGCGATGTCGTCCATGTCTTCGGGAGTCAACTCCAGGGACGCCGCGCCAATCCAGGCATCCACCTGCTGGGGATCCCGCGCGCCCACAATTGCGGCCGTCACGCCCGGCCAAGCCAGCACCCAGGCGATGGCCATGGCCGCCACGGTCGTGTCGTACTCCACAGCGAGAGCGCGCAAGGCATCGCGCAGCGCGAGATTGCGGCCCAGGTTGGGCTGCTGAAATTCTTGTGCGCGGCGCCGCCAGTCGTCGGTGGCCAACGAGCCCACGCGCGATTCGGTGAACGTGTCGGTCAGCAGGCCGGACTGCATCGGGCTATAGCAGATGACACCGGTATTGTGCGCGGCGCACCAGGGAATCTCTCGCGCCGCTGCGGCGCGATTGATCATCGAAAATGGCGGCTGCAACGAATCGACGTGCCGGATTTTCTCGCAGCGCTCGAGCAGGGCCGCGTCGAAGTTCGAGACGCCGGCCGCGCGCACCTTCCCTTCCTCGATCAGGCGCAGCATCGCGTTCCAGGAATCTTCGAGCGGGGTGCCGATGCTGTCCGGCCAGTGAAACTGGTAGAGGTCGATGCGTTCGATGCCCAGGCGCTTCAGGGAGGCTTCGCACTCGCGGCGAATGGACTCGGGGCGGAGGGCGCGAACCGGCTGCGCCATGGGCTCCTTCTCGTTCCAAATCACGCCGCATTTGGTGAAGATGTAGGGCCGTTCGCCGGGATGCAGTTGGTGCAGCAGGCGCTTGATCACTTCTTCGGAGTGACCCAGGCCGTAGACAGCGGCTGTGTCTATCCAATTGATGCCGCGTTCCATCGCGCGGCGCATGGTGGCGATCGATTGTTGATCGTCCTGCGGCCCCCAGCCGAAGACCCAGCCGCCTCCGCCCACCGCCCACGAACCAAAGCCGATCCTGGAGATCTCCAGCCCGGTCGAACCCAGCAAACGTTTCGGCAGCGTCATGCCTGCACCTCCCGATCATGGAACAGCGACAACACTAGGTTAACTCAGGCAGAGGAGATGTGTAACACGAAGTCAGAGTTGCGCGCGAACGACGGCCGTAGACGGATTCGGGTGCAACGGATGGCGAAACATTCACGCGCGCGATTTGGGCTACGCGCGGATTTTGCGCGTGGCGGGATGCTCGACGGGCAGGCGCGGGGCGAACTTGAATTGCAGCGTTCGATGGGCGGCGCGCACGGAGTTCTCCGCGCCTTCGGGCGTTTTTGCATGCGCGAAGATGAAACCGAGGTAACTCGAACCCTCGGGCCAGGCGGCAACGTAGTCGTGCAGGCGCGCGGTGATGCGAATTTCGTCGATGCCCCCAATTTTTTCTGCGTCTTCGATGGCGTCCACACCTTCGAAGATTCCACTGCGCGGAACGGGAATCATCATCACGGCGGAAGCGTCCGCCTCGCGCTGCACATCCCAGCCGCCAAGATCGAGCGCGTGTCGAATCAGCAGCTCTTCGAGCGAGATGCGTTCATCTCCAAAGCGCAGGGCGCGCGAGCAGAGGCCGCCAATGGGACGCGGCGCGATTTCGACCACCCACGGGCCGTCTTCATTCACGCGAAACTCCGCATGCACGGGCCCGGTCAGCAGGCCCAGCGCAGCCACGCTTCGCTGCGCGCAATCGCGGACCGCGGCTTGCGCCTCGGCGGGTAATCGCGACGGCGTCACGTAAATCGTTTCTTCGAAGTACGGACCCTCCAGCGGATCGGGCTTGTCGAAAATAGCCTGCGTGCGCAACGATCCCTGATCGAGCAGCCCTTCCAGCGCAACCTCTGCCCCGGGAATGTAGCTTTCCACCAGCAAGCGATCGGCGTGCGGCTCGCGCAACGCCTGGACATCGGGCGAGTCGAGCACGGCGCGAATTCTTCGCGCGGCCCACTCGAATTCGGCGGCATTGTTGGCGCGGATCACGCCCTGGCTTGCGGCGAGCACCGTCGGCTTGAGCACGCAGGGGAATTTTGCGCGCGCGGCCGCCGCCGCGGGCTCTTCTCCAGCCGCGAAAGAAAAGAATTGGGGGACCGGCAGACCGGCTTTGGCCAGCGTTTCGCGCTGGCGCAGCTTGTTGCGGCAGTTTGCCGCCGCTTCCGGCGGATTGCCGCGAATGCCGAAGGCCTGCGCGACGCAGGCTGCCGCCGGAGTGGGGCGATCGCCGAGCGCAAGGACGCCGGCAGGCGGATTGGCGCGCATTTGGCGGGCAATTTCTTCGGCGGCCTTGCGCGGCTTTTCGAAATGGAGCGCGAGCGCCTGATCGCCCCAGGGATCATCGAGGCGGTGGCAGCGGTCCGTGCCGAAGGCGACCTCGACACCGAGCCTCTCTGCCGCTTCGGCGAAACCGCGCGTCTGGTAGCCCAGCTTGCTGGCAAGGATGAGAAGACGCTTCTTAGGCTCGGGCTGTGTCATTTTGCAGAGTTGCGAATGCCGCACATTTCCGCGGTGCCGGTGTGTCAGCGGCGATTTCCCCGCTCACCTATTACACAAAAGTGTCGGCTTGGCGCATGTTTTTTCGCGCATCGGCGATGGGAGCCAACTGGTCCCCGGTTGGCTCCGCTCAACAATACCAGGGCTCGTTGAGATACGGGATGGTGGCGCGGGACGCCAACACCGGCATCGTGCGCGAGCGCACATCGGCCTCCCTGGCGCGATGGCCAAGCGATTCCTGCGCAGCCGCTTCAATATGCTGGAAAATTACGGCGCGCGGCAATTTCATCTTCTCGCCCGAATGAACGGTCTCCTGCAAGCGCTCGCACAGCGCATCGACGCGCGGATCCGGGTGCCTCCAAGGGTAAACAAGCTTTTGCTGGTCGAAGGGCGCGGCGACCTGCTGGATGTCCTGCAATTCGAGCAAGCGCGAGCCTACCGGGATGAGCAGGCGAATGGCGAGTTGGATGGGCGCGACGTGGTCGATCAGG
>JBJKQB010000200.1:0-4319 GCA_046705825.1 Candidatus Acidiferrales bacterium | reverse complement strand
AAGACTACGCTAAAGGGTGGAATATTCGATCCTAACAGGTTCGCCATCTGAATTTCGAGGTCAGCTGCTCCGCCGCGATAGCCCAGCAGGCAAGAGGGGAAGGTCGACCGCTAGCTACCCGGCGAGTAAAACGGGCGTCACCCCTACGACCAATCCGTCTGCCTAACTTGCCCAAACAAATAGGATTGTTGCCCAAAAATTGGGCCTTTTATTCTCTGTATTAGGCAAAGCCAGGGCACCCTCTCTTGTCGAGTCATCGCCGGTCTCGAAGCAGCGATCGGCGGCTCGCGGCAGCGTCATCACGGTTGGGCGTCGCCGACGGAGAAGTAGGTGCAGTCGGGATGATGGAAGACGAGGGCGCTGACGCTGGCCTCCGGGTCCATCATCATGCCTTCGGTGAGATGGACGCCGATTTCCTCGGGGTGCAGCAGGGCCCAGATCCCGGCCTGATCCTCGAGATTGGGGCAGGCGGGATAGCCAAAGCTGTAGCGTTTGCCGCGATAGCGGGAGACGAAGCGCTCGGGCATGGTCAGCGCGGGCGGATCGGGGAAACCCCAATCCTCACGGATACGCCGGTGCAGCCATTCGGCGCAAGCCTCGGCGGTTTCGAGGGCCAGGGCCTGCAGCGCGTGCGAGAAGAAGTAATTCCCCGCCGTTTTTTCCGCTTCCGAACGCTGGCGAATGCCGGCACCCGCGGTGACGACGAAGACGGCCAAATGATCGCGTTCGGCCTTGCGCGCGGGAAGAATGTAATCGCTGAGGCAGAGCTTGTCCTTAGCGGGCTGGCGGGGGAAATGAAAGGTGTGCAGCGGTGCCTTTCCGCCGGGCGCGAATAATTGGATCGAGTTGCCGTGGCGCTCCGCTTCGAAGAATTGCCAGACAGCGGCAATCTTCATGAACTTGGCCGCCTCGCGCTTCACCTCCTCGACGTTGTTGTAGAGCTCGAGGGCGCGGGGCTCGCGTTCGGCCAGCGCCTTCTCGAAATTGCCGCGATAGCCGAGGTGCCGGCAGAAAACCATGTAGGGATTGACGTAGTCCCAAATCTCGTTCAAATCGGGCACGGCGCGTTTCTTGCGGTCGAGATAGGCAACCGGGGGAGTGGGCAGGTCGATGCGCACGCGCGGCGAACGCTCTTCGCCCGCGGGCTCGCCGTCGCGCGGAGCAATTTCCTCCGCGACAGCGGTTCCGGCAAAGGTGTGCTGCTGCAAAACTTCCTTGCGGCGCGCGGGGTCGCTCAACTCATTCATCAGGCGCAAGCCGGTCATGGCGTCCTTGGCGTAACACACGGCGGTGCCGTACTGCGGGGCAATCTTGCTCTTGGTGAATTTTTCGGAGAGCGCCGCGCCACCCACCAGCAGCGGGACATCGATTCCCGCCTCGCGCAGATCCGCAGCGGTGGCGACCATTTGCTGGGCGCTCTTGACCAGCAGCCCGGAAAGGCCGATGGCGTCGGGCTGGTGCTCGCGATGCGCGCGAATTAACTCTTCGGGCGGGACTTTGATGCCGAGATTGATCACGTCGTAGCCGTTGTTCTTCAGAATGATCTCGACCAGATTCTTGCCGATGTCGTGGACGTCGCCCTTCACCGTGGCGAGCACCACTTTCGCGCGCTTGGTGACTTCCGACTTCTCCATAAATTGTTCGAGGTGGCTGACGGCGGCCTTCATGGCCTCGGCGGACTGCAAGACTTCCGCGACGATCAGCTCGTTGGCGTTGAACAGGCGGCCGACCTCGGTCATGCCGGCCATGAGCGGGCCGTTGATGATGTCGAGGGGCGCAGCGGGCTCCGCGAGCTTGCGATTCAAATCGTCGATCAAGCCGTCCTTCGAGCCTTCCAGGATGTAATTGGCCAGGCGCTGATCGAGCGGCAAATCTTCGGCGCGCGCCTTCTTGCGCGCACCGGCCGCGCGGAAATGCTCGGAAATGGCGGCGATGTTGAACTGATTGATGGCGGCCTTCTGCTCGCGGGATTGCGCGCGCCAATCGGCCGGCGCACCGCGAATCACATCCGCCCGCGCATGGCCCGCCGGAATTTCCGCCGGCACGCGATTGAACAGGAGATTTTCCGCCAGGGTGCGTTCGTGTTCTGGGATGGAGGGAAAACGCTCGATGCGCTCTGCGTTGACGATGGCGAGATCGAGTCCCGCCTTCGTGCAGTAATACAGAAAAACGGAGTTCACCACTTCGCGCGCGCCGGGCGGCAAGCCGAACGAGACGTTCGAGATTCCCAGAACGGTGCGAACGTACGGAATCTGTTGTTTGATCAGGCGAATGCCTTCGATGGTCTCCACCGCGCCGCCGATGTAGTTCTCGTCGCCCGTAGCGCAAGGGAAGACCAGCGGGTCGAAAATGATGTTTTCGGGGCGGATGCCGAATTTTTCGGTGAGCAGGTTGTAGGAGCGCTGCGCGATTTCGAGCTTGCGCTCGCGCGTGAAGGCCTGCGCCTGGACGGGATCTTCGTCGATGCAGCCGACGATGACAGCCGCGCCATAGGAGCGCGCCAGCGGGCAGACGCGTTCGAATTTTTCTTCGCCGTCTTCGAGGTTGATCGAATTGATGATGCTCTTGCCCTGGCAATAGGTGAGGGACAACTCGACGGCGTGCGCGTCGGTGGTGTCGATCATGACGGGGACTTTGATTTTCTTGACGAGCTGGCCGTAGAAGGGCGGGATGTCCTTGATTTCTTCGCGGTCGGTGCTCTGCAGGCAGACGTCAACAATGTGCGCGCCGCTCTTGACCTGGCGGCGGGCGATTTCCGTGGCTTCCTCCCACTTTTCCGCCGCCACCAGATTCTTGAACTGGCGCGAGCCGATCACGTTGGTGCGCTCGCCGACGATCAGCGGGCGCGTGCTCTCCTCCGCTTCGATCATCTCGACGCCGGAGTAGACGGCGCGATGGGAGTTTTGCGGCGGATGACGCGGAGTTTTGCCCTCGGCCATTTGCGAGATGGAGCGAATGTGCTGTTCGGTGGTGCCGCAGCATCCGCCGACAATGTTCAGCCATCCGCGATCGATGAAGCGCTCGAGCTGTTCGGCGAGGGAGGTTGGAGTTTCGCCGTATTTGCCTTCCTCGTTGGGCAGCCCCGCATTCGGGTAACAAGAAACGAAGCGCGTGGTCAGCGACTGAAGCGTGCGGACGTGGTCGGTCATGAATTCCGGGCCGGTGGCGCAATTCAGCCCGATGGAAATCAGATCGAGATGATCGAGCGAAGACCACAGCGCCTCGATGTTCTGGCCCGCCAGCATGGTGCCCATGGGCTCGATGGTGACGGAGATCATCAGCGGGATGGGCTGGCCGATCTCGCGGCTCAGATCGAGGACGCCAAGCACCCCGGCCTTGATATTGCGCGTGTCGAAGGAGGTTTCGATCAAGAGGGCGTCGACGCCTCCTTCGACCAGGCCGCGAGCCTGCTCGCGGAAACTTTCGCGCAGCTGGTCGAAAGTGACGCCGCCAGAAACGCTGATGGCTTTGGTGGTCGGCCCCATGGAGCCGGCGACGAAGCGCGGCTTAGCCGGGGTGGAAAATTCGTCGGCGGCCTGACGCGCGAGTTCCGCGGCGCGGCGGCTGATTTCGCGCGCTTTCGCTTCCAAGCCGTACTCGGCGAGCACAATGGGGCTGCTCTGGAAGGAATCCGTTTCGATAATGTCCGCGCCCGCTTCGAGATATTTGCGATGAATGGCGAGAACCACGTCGGGGCGGGTAAGGACGAGATTCTCGTTGCAGCCTTCGAGCTTGGGCCCGCCAAAATCGGCGGCAGTGAGGTTCTGCTGCTGGAGCATCGTCCCCATGGCGCCATCGAGCACGAGAATGCGCCGGCGCAGCAATTCGCGCAGCGCAATGCCCTGTTGGACGAGGTCTCTCATGGGGTTCAAGTATAGCCTTTCGGGCAATTTAGAGCGGCAGCGCGCACAAAGACTCGCGCAATTGCTAACGGAATTCGATGCTTTGCGATGGGCCGTGGAAGCGGAAAAATCTGCGGGGCGCGCGAGGGGGAGGCAAAAGCAGAAGCAGAGGCAGACCCAAAACCAGAAGCAAAGGGCAAAGGCACAAACGCGGCCATAGACGATCCTGAGGGTGTTTGGCGGCCGCCGTTCTCCTTCGTTGCGACAACCCGCGGCGAGGCCGGCGCCGCCACGCAAATGAACGAGAAACTAATGGGCGGGTTGCAGATAATGGTTGAACCAGGCGACGGTGCGCCGCATGACGTCGCGATTGTGCGCCGGGTTCAGGAACATGTGGCCCTCGTTGGGATAAATGACCAGTTGGGTGGGAACATGGAACGTCTTGAGCGCGTGCCAGAACTCCAGCGACTGCGGGGC
>JBJKQB010000199.1:0-3407 GCA_046705825.1 Candidatus Acidiferrales bacterium | reverse complement strand
CGGCGCCGGGGATGGAAAACGCGGCGGAGTATGACTCCGCGGAGTACGAATTTATTCCGGCGCGTGTCTCGGACAATCCGATTTATGCGGCAGACGAAAGCTACCTGAAAACGCTGCGGGGTTTGCCCACGCACCTGCGGCGCGCGTTCCTGGACGGCGATTGGGAGGTTTTCGCCGGGCAGTATTTCGATCGTTTCGATCTTGCGCGGCACGTGCTGCGGGCGGAGGAAATCGACTGGAAGCCCTGGTTGGCGCGCTGGATCTCAATTGACTGGGGGTTTGAGCATCCCGCCGCGGCGTATTGGCACGCGCAATTGCCGGCGTCGCTCGTGGCGGCAAAAGGCGATCCTTCGGCGGGCCAACTGCCCCGGCCGGAGGATAACAAGTTCGGCCAGGTCGTCACATATCGTGAGTTCGTCACCCGCCACACCGCTCCTCGGGATCTTGCGCGTGAAATTATTTCGCGCAGCATGGCCTCCGGCGGCGAACGCGGCCGCGAGAAAATCGACGCCATCTATCTTTCGCCAGACGCTTTCGCGCGCCGCACGGACGAAGCTTCGATCGCCGAACAAATGGGCGATGTTTTCGCGGCAGCCGGATTTCCGCGTCCCATTCCAGCAGATGACGACCGCGTGGGCGGTTGGATGTTGATGTATCAAATGCTGGACGCAGGCGAATGGCTGCTCACAGAGAATTGCGCCGAGCTGATCCGCACGCTGCCGGGCCTGGTACGTGACTCGGCGCGAATCGAAGACGTGCAGAAAATGGACGGCGACGACCCCGCGGACGCGGCGCGCTATGGGCTGAAGTCGCGCTACGGCAGCGGCCACGGCGCGCAAGGCCGGCCGCCGCTTGACGATCGTCTTGCGGCGCGCGTTCTGTCGCCCGACCCAACGATCCGCGCCGTCCAGGCGCATAAAGCTCTTCTCGATGAAACTCGCGGTTCGCGCCCCGTCTCATTCCTGCGGCGATGGCGGCCTGGCCTGCCGTTCGGCTCTCGCTGAACTTCACGCGCGAAAAGGAAAGAACGATCAATGCACCTGGAAACGACGCGGATTCGGCAATTGTGGCAGCGGATTACGCGTAGAACCTCCGCTCGCACGCTGGAAAGCGAGCTTGCGCGCGTTGTTAGCGAAAACTCGCGATTACGCGACGAGAACCGCGCGCTGCTCAATTCCATCCTCGGCATCGCCGGCATCCCGCCGGTTTATTCGACCTCCGCGGAGGACCCCCGAAGCCTCCTTTCACCCGGAGCCGGCTCTGGCGCGCCCGCACCGGAGCCGGTCTCGCCTTCCGCCGCGAATGTTTCCGCTCGCCGTGCTGCCGAACACAGGAAGCACGCAGCCCAATTGGCGCCATTGCGGCGGCGCTCATGGCCCCAAATCAACCGCGCGCTCGAATTCAAGGCTTCGCGCAAAACTCCGCAAATGGTCACGGAAGACTGACGGGCTACAAACTTTTCAGGAGGGCACATGCCATTCATCAATGGGCGCTACTACATGAATCCGGTGATGGGCGAAGCGCTGGAAGCGGCGCGCGAGGCTGAAGCCGCGCTCGCGGCGCTGGAAAGCCGCGCGCACGAAGATGTCGGGCCGGACAGCGGCGCAGGGCGCGGTTCCGGAGCGAAGGCAAAACCGGAAGGGCCAGTTCATCGCATCGAGATCGAAGCGGCGGAGATGGTGCCCGCGCATTCGGGGCGCGCTGCGCGGGGGTTCGTGGCGCGCGTCCATCGTCACCCTGCTGACCCGAGTTCAGGAAGCCACGCCAGCGCCGGCTCACGCCCAGCCGACGCAGGACCTGCGGAGACGCACGTGTTCAGCGACCACCGGGACCTGGTTAGCTTCCTTCGCGATGAACTCGGGCGCGATGAACTCGGAAAGGACTCGCGTTCACGCGACGCGGATTAACGCTTTAGAAAAAGAGCGCCAGTCCTCAACCGTCCGCACGCTCGCCGACCAATGCGACTGATTTACAATAACCGCAGAGGTTGGAATCTTGGAAAATGCAGCAGGGCATTCGTCCGGCCGCTCGGGCAGGAGAAGGCACCGACACAGGCACAGGCGCCGGTCGCGATCGGGAGCTGGCGCAGCGGTTCGGCCGTACGCCGCAGCGATTATGGCGCTGCTGATTCTGGCAATCGGCGGCGTGGCGGCCTGGTACGCCGGCAACTATCTCTTACATGTTTACGGCAACCGCCCATTGCCCGCGAATGCGCACCCGACCGGGAATTCCGCGCCGCAAGTTGCGCCATGGAGTCAGGATGTGTTGGACGCTTTCGACGATGCCGCGCAACAGGCGAAAGCAGGCAACATCACGGGCGCCGAAGTCCAAGTGGACGAAGCTGTCGAGGCAATGGAAGAAGCGCGAGTGCGGTCGCGCGCTGTGCCGAATGACTTTTTCAGCCGCGCGTTCACCGAGCTCGATGAGATTTCGAACGCGCCGACATCTGAATCCCCGGTAAAAAACCCGGATGCTACGGGTCCACCGCAGGAAGCTCAGGAAGTGCCTTCGGATTTGCTGGCCGCACGCCTCTTCCAGCACGTGACACAAGCACGCATCGAGCTCGCAGCGATTCGCTCCTGGCAGGAGGCAGTCCCAGCGCACGCTGGCCTCGCGGAAAAACTGGCGGAGGCCGCCGTTCAGGACAGCGCAGCCAAAGCCGGAAGCGATTCTGCCGCCACGCCGGATTTGGCGTCAGCTCCTTCGGCTTTGGCGATCGATAAGCTAAAACTCCCGGCAGGACACGTCGATATCGAGGCTCCGCGAAATCTGACAAAAGGCGAGGCTCTCGATCCTGCGTCTCTGCACGCGAAATTTCTGGATGCGTCGCTGATGCCGGACACGTCCGAAATTCTGCTGCCTCCCGAGAGCCGGCAGCTTTCCGATGACGTGCGCGTGGAGAATCTGACGATCGCCGGAGCGTCGCAGACTCTCGACGGAGTTCACTGGCGAAACGTCACGTTTATCGAGACGCGACTGCGTTATGAAGACGGCCCTGTGGATCTGCAGAACGTGCGTTTCATCCACTGCACGTTCGGCTTTCCACCCGACGCCCGAGGCGCTGCGATCGCCGATATGATCGCTCTCGGGAAGACGTCACTCAAGATTAAGTAAGCTACGAGCGGCGTTTCATTCCGTGTTTCCGACGTAGCGCGCGGGAGTATCTTCTCGCGCATCCTCTTCTCAGCGAGAAACGAATGTCTATGCAGAATTCCATGCAGGCGGCCGCTTCTTCGCCGGCCGGTCCGGACGCACTGCGGCAATACCGCCCGCAAGCCGATCCGGCAGTCGTTCCGGTTGAAGGGCCCGTTGCGCCGAACCACGCGGAAGCTGGATCAGCGGCGGCGCCATACGGGCCGCACAACGAGCCGCTTCCCGAGCAGCTGCAGGTAGCGCTTGGCGGGTTG
>JBJKQB010000198.1:0-3041 GCA_046705825.1 Candidatus Acidiferrales bacterium | reverse complement strand
GCGCGCGCAACATTCAACAGGCGCGCGAAATCAAGAACGGCAGGCTCGTTTTTGAGACCGGGCCCACGGTCTATCGCAATCTCTGGATTGTGGACGGGAATTTTCTGCTGGAGGCGGCTCGCTATCTCGGCTACGACAAGGATGCGGACAACGGGCTGCTGTCGGAGTGGACCAAACAACTGCCGTCCGGGCAAGTGGTGGCCGCAAGCGGGGGCGAGCACTGGAAAGATACCGCCATCGCCATGTTCACCCTGGCGCGGCAGTGCGAGTTGAAACAGGACTGGCAGTTCTTCCACGATCTGGAGCCGAATGTCCGCCGCGCGATCGATTTCCTGCAGCAATTGCGGGACAAGGCGCGGGCCGGCAACAGCGTGAACGGGCGCTATGGACTGCTGGCGCCCGGTTTCGCGGACGGCGGAATTGGAGGGGTGCGCTCCGAGTTCACGAACACGGCATGGACGCTGGCGGGACTGAAGGCTGTCGCCGAAACTGCCGAGCGCCTGCACATGGATTCGCTCGGAACCGCGCGGGTGTTTTACAACGAGCTGCGCAGCGCGTTCCTGGCAGCCGCCAAGGCGGAAATGGTCCAAGATCCCCGCGGTTTCAAATACCTGCCGATGCTGGCGCGCGAAGATCCGGCATGGCGCGCGCCTGATCCGTGGGAGCGGCCGCGTCCTCAAACGGCTCAATGGGCGCTTTCGCACACCATTTTTCCAGGTTTGGTGTTCGAGCCAGATGATCCGATCGTGCAGGGACACATTGCGCTGATGCAGGCATGCACTCAGGAGGATATTCCGGCGGAAACAGGTTGGCTGTGGCATGAGGCGGTCTGGACCTACAACGCCTCTTTTGTGGCTCACGTCTACTTGTGGGCGGGCTTGTCGGAGTGGGCTGAGCGAACCTTCCGAGGATTCCTGAACCACGCCTCGCCTCTTTATTGCTGGCGTGAGGAACAACCGCTGCAGCATGCGCTCGTCAGCCAGGACTGGGGCGATATGCCGCACAACTGGGCCAGCGCCGAGTGCGTTCGCTATTTGCGCCACAGCCTTTTGCTGGAGGATGGAGGGCGAATGCGGATCCTTGAGGGCCTCATTGCAACGATTCCAGGGGCCGGTGTGCGAGAACCATTCCGCTTGGAGCACAGCCCCACTCGATTCGGACGCGTGTCGTTGGGCCTGGAGCCAGTCGAGCGCGGCGGATGGACGCTGGATTTTACGCTCGAACCCGCGCAAGAGGCTCGGACAGTCGAGATTCCCGCCGCGATCCTGGGCCGCAACTTCGATCACGTTTCAGGAGCGGCCAGCCAAGTGCGCGGGAAGAAAGTCTTGATCGATCCGAAAGCGCGAAAATGGACCGCAGTTTGGAGATGATCGTCTGCTGCCGGGCTGCTGTGAACCACCTCCCACGGGCAATTACCTTGCAGCATCTCTCCTAACCTCCGCCAATCAGCCTGGCAATTATCGCCAGAAATGGAGTTCCGCATCCGCATTTCGTCTCGATCGTCGTTGAGAATTCTTTCAGTGCGAGGTCCAGACGGAGGAATTGGCGTTTTTGTATGAAACAACCAAAATAGAGATCGTTTTATGTTTAAAAGAACAGAAAAAGATTGACTACTGGCAAATAGTGGCGCTACCATCCTGGCCGTTCCAGGGTGGGACTCTGACAACACAAGTGTTCAGTCACTGAACGGAAAGAGGCGCGATATGTTCGACGTGACGCGCAAAGCGCATTTTGCGGTCTCCAGGCGCGCGGCTGGGGTGGTGCGGTTTTTGGCGGTCCTCGTGTTCGCGGGTGTTTTCTTCGCGGCTTCCGCACGGGCGCAGTCAGTCTTTGATACGGGCACGATTGCGGGCTTGGTGACAGACCAGTCCGGGGCGGTTGTTCCGCACGCGACGGTGACCGTCACGAACGTGGGAACCTCGTCAGCGAGAACGCTGCAGACCGACAGCGGAGGCGAATTCGTAGCCTCGGCGCTGCCCTTCGGAAGTTACGTCATTTCGGCGACAGCCAGCGGATTCGGGAAAGCGACCAGCAAGACGATCGTGCTGAACGTCGGTGCCGCCGTTCACGTGAACTTGACGCTCACGGTGGCGGTCACCGAAGAGAAGGTGGAGGTCACCGGGACGGCCACGACCGTGAACACCACATCGACTTCGGCAGGCACGACGCTCACCTCGCAGCAGGTCGAAAATCTGCCGATCAACGGTCGGGACGTCAGCAATTTCCTTGAGATCGCGCCAGGATCGGTGGGCTCGACGGGATTCTTCCAGGGCAGCGTGAACGGCCAAGAGAACATTTTCACCGGGCTCAACGTGACGGTTGACGGCCAGAATGCGACGCGCGGCGACATCAACGGCTTCCTGAATACCGAAGGCCAGGAACAGGCTCATGTCACGCGCTCGAGCCTCGACAGCATCCAGGAAATCAATTTCACGAACAGCGGATACAGCGCGGAAGTCGGGCATTCGCTGGGCCCGCAGATGAACATCATCACGAAATCCGGAACCAACGAATACCACGGGGCACTGTTTGAGTTCTTCCGCAACGACGCTCTGGACGCCAAGGATTATTTCGAGAACTCCCTGACGCAACCGAAGCAACCCCTCAGGCTGAACGACTTCGGCGGCAATTTCGGGGGTCCGATTCTGAGGAACAAGCTGTTCTTCTTCGTGAACTACGAGGGTATTCGCCAGCACATCACGAACATCAACTCGCTCTACGAAATCCCGAGCGCATATGTGCGATCGCAGTTCGTGGCGGCGATGCAGCCAGTGCTGGCGCAGATGGCGCCTCTGCCGGCGGGCTGCACGAGCATTCCAGCTCCCGCGTCATGCGCCGACCCCTACACGCAGGACTCGGCGGGGCCGAGCGCGGGCGCCGATCTGGTTTACGATCCGGCTGCGTTCCCCGTGACCGATCGCGAAGATACGGGTTCCGCTCGGATTGATTACAACTTCTCGGAAACAGATCATTTCATGTTCCGGTACAACATCAACGACTCGCTGACCAACTACACCTTCGGCTTGAACCAGGGACAGGTG
>JBJKQB010000197.1:0-11180 GCA_046705825.1 Candidatus Acidiferrales bacterium | reverse complement strand
CGCCAGATGATCAGCAGATGCACGCCGATCAGCGTCGCGATCAGTGCAGGGACCAGAAAAATATGCAGGGCGTAAAAGCGGGGAATGGTTGCGCCGGTGGGGACCGTGCCGCCAAAAAAGACGCTGGCCAGCCAGGGACCCAGCAGCGGTACGGACATGGTAATCGCGTAAGCGATGCGCACGCCCGTGCCGGAGAGGAGATCGTCGGCCATCGAATATCCGAGATATCCGTTCATCAGCGCGAGCAGCAGCAATGTGAGGCCGATGACCCAGTTGATCTCGCGCGGGCGGCGATACGCGGCGGTGAAGAAAATGCGGGAGAGGTGGGCAACGATCGCGGCGATAAAGATCAGCGCCGCCCAGTGATGCATTTGGCGCATCAGCAGGCCGGCGGGAACGTCAAAACTGAGCTGCAGCGCGGAGCGATACGCTGCGCTCATGCGCACGCCGTCCAAGGCGTGATAAGAGCCGTGATAGATGACGGCGGCAGCGCTGTCGTTGAAAAACATCGCCAGAAACGCGCCGGTGACCACCAGGGTAATGAACGAATACAGCGCAATTTCGCCCAGCATGAAGGACCAGTGGTCCGGGAAGACATGGTTTAGCGCTTCCTTCACGGGCTTGGCCAAGCCAAGACGGGCGTCCAGCCAGCGGGCGAGGGCTCGCACGATCACGACGGCATGCTCCAATATCCGGGGCCGGGCGGCGCGCTGAAATCGCCGTCCGCGCGCACATTTCCATTCGCGTCGATGTACAAGGGAAGCTGCGGAAGCGGCCGCGCGGCGGGTCCGCCGGTCGGTTGCGCGCCGGTCAGAACATTGAAAGTGGACTGATGGCAGGGGCAGAGCAAGAGCCCGATGTTGGACTCATATTCGCCCACCGGGCACCCGGCATGGGTGCAAACGCGGGAATAGGCGATGTAGCCCTGGGGCGCCCAATCCGAGCGGTCCGGCGGCAGGCGCAAATCCTCCGCTGGAACTCGCAGCAGCACGGCCTGAGCCCTGACGTCGCCGACTCGATTTTCGGGAAAGACGACGGCAGCGGCGCCCGCCTGGAGGGTGTCGACTGTGACTTTGTCGCCGGTATCGGTAACAAGCTGCTGGCCGCGGTGCCAGATGGGGCTGTTCAACCGGGCCGAGTACGACTCGCCGTAGAAAGAGCGCCAGGTGGAGACGACTGCTGCCGCCAGCGCTCCGGAAATGGCAGCGCTCATCCAAGTGACCAGCGCGCGGCGCTGGATGCGCGGTTCGCCCGGATAAAAATCCTCGAAAACCAGCTGGCGATCCTCGGCGCTCGAGGGCAGCGGCTCGCGCGGCGCGACTGCTTCCTGATGCAGCATGAGGCGATGCGACCAGAAGACCAGCGCAAACGCGAGTCCCAGGAAGGTCAAAGCCAGGCAACTGCCCAGCAGCATGTTGTTCGCGCCGTTCCAGTAGACGACCACGAAACCGATCGCGGCCGCGAGCGCCAGGATGAGAAAGGAAAGGACCAGAACGGTGCCTCCCGCGCGACTCGGGTGCTCGCCGGGCGGTTCCGAAGAGCCGGGATAACGAGGAACCGCGGGCGGCTCTTGCGGACCTTCGCGGGAGGTGGGCTTCACTTGAGATCCCGCATGAGAGCTTGCTTCGGCAGACATGAAGAAAGCGTTTGGCGCGGGCGGCGGGTCGTTCGTGGCGGGAGCCATACCCAGTCCCGCAGCCATTAAGCTCCAGCCCGCGTAACCAAAGCCTTTGCCGTTGAAAGTCATCCCTTTCCTCCCCATTCGATCCAGGCGGCCAAACCGATCAGGGCCGCCAGAATTACCCACCCCGCAAATCCCTCGGCAACCGGGCCATACCAGTTCAGCGGGCTGCCTCCGGGGGAAGGAGGGTGCTGCACGAATTTCACGTAGGAGACGATGGAGTCAAGCTGCTGGTCGCTGATCTGCGAGGGAGGGAACGCAGGCATGGGGCCGGGTCCCCAGCGAATCGCGCCGGCAACGAGCTCGGGGCTAATGCCGACGAGGTTGGGCGGGTTCACTCCAGCGAAGGCCAGAACGCCGCCGCGCACGGCCGTGCGATGGCAGGGGGCGCAGTTGCGCCGGAAAAGCTCTCCGCCCTCGCCCATGTTGCCGGGCTTGAGCGGAATGATGGCGAGGTGCTGAGTCACATAGCCGGCGACGGCCCGCATCTCGTCGACGGTGAGGACGCGCAAGAAACTCGGCATGTGGCTCGGGCCGACTTCTTCGGCAGTCATCACATCGCCGGGATTGTGCACCGCTTGAATGTTCGGCCCGGCAATGGTGATTGCAGCGCTCACGCCCTGGCCGGCTGTGCCGTGGCACATCGAACATCGCTGCAGGAAGATGGCTTGTCCGTCAGGCGGCGCTGCCGATGCGGGCTGCTGCCGGCCAAACGCGAGTTGGGGCGCCAGAGAAAGCAGGAGCAGAAGGCAGAGCAACGGACGACTGAGCATGAGCTCTCCGGCACGGGACTGTGGTTCGCTTCTCGATCAGCACATCTGGCGGCCGCGCTGCGGCCTTTTCGACGGGCGCAACCGCCCTCGATCAGAAAACCGAGCGGCTGGATGGAAATGAATGTGCGTTGTCCGCTGGTGTTGGCGCCGGAAGCGGCCCGTGTGGGTACAGCTCAGTTGCGGCCGCTTCTGGCGTTGCGGGACTTCGACTGCTGCATCGCTTGCACCACGGCTGTACGGATGCGCGACTGCGATTCCTCGCCGTGCCCCTCACTGGCCAATCGCGCGTTCAGTTCGTGTTCGGCGGCAAACCAATCTTCTTCGGCGTGGCCTTCTTCGCACCCTCGCTGCTCGTAGATCTCGTAGGCCCGCCGCTCGATTTCATTCCTGCTGGGCGTTCTCGGCATCGACAATCCCCTGGTTCCGGTATCCGGCTCCTTCGAACAAGCCTGTAAACAACGGTACTGGGAGGGGCGTTGCGGTTCAATCCGGTAAACACAGTAAGTAGGCCGCTTTTCGCGCCAAGAGGAAAGCGGAGCCAGCCCGGTCTTGCCGACTTCAGTGCTGCATTGGGAGGGAACGGTAGAACTTCTGCAGAACGTAGAAGGCTTCCTTCTTCTGCCCGCGATTCGAGATTACGCCCTTGCGATTGTAGTAGTCCTGAATTGCGGTCAGGAAGCGCCGGGGCGAATGGAAGTCCATCAGCACCCAGGGAGACATTCCGGCGAGGGAAGGGATTTTCTGCAGCATGGCAATCTGGCGACGAAAAACGTCGGCCTGGTATTCCTCGGTCCAGCGCGCATCGGCGTCGCCGTGATTGCCGTAGACCGCTCCCGCGCCGAACTCGCTGACGATGAGCGGCTTGTTCGGATAGGCGATCTCCCAGCGCATGTGGTCCATGGATTCGGGCGTGCCGTCGTACCAGCCAACATATTCGTTCATGCCGATCACGTCGAGATACTGGGCCAGCGGATCATTGAACGCGCGAACTTCCGGCGCCGGGTGGCTGACCGCATTGGACGCGGCGGTGATCAGGCGGGTGGGATCGAGGCCGCGCGTGTAGTCGGCGAGCGTTTTGAGGAATGTCAGGCGGTCCGGGACCACCGGCGTTTCGTTTCCGACAGACCACAGGATAACCGCGGCGCGATTTTTATCGCGATCCACCAGATCGCGCATTTCTTCTTCGGCCAGCTCCAGCGTATGCGGATTCGTCCATTCGTTGTTCCAGTAGACGGGAACTTCCTCCCACAGGAGCAGGCCGAGCCGGTCGGCAGTGCGCGGCGTTCTTTCGTTGTGCGGATAATGCGCCAGGCGCATGAAATTGCAGTCGAGCTGCTTGGCCCAGCCCAGCAGCGTTTCGTCGTCGGCCCAGGAGAATGCGCGGCCGCCGCGGAAGGGCGCCTCGTCGTGCATGGAGATGCCGCGCAGGAAAATCGGTTTGCCGTTCAGCAGGATGTGCGTGCCGCGCACGGCGACGCTGCGAAATCCGATCTGCTCTTCCACGCGATCGCCCGCGCCGGAAAGAACCACGCGATAGAGTTTGGGATGCTCCGGCGACCATAGCTCGAGCTGGGCGGGGAAATGGAACGCCGCGTACCCGCTCGCGTTCGTCGCGGCTTCCCGCTTGATTCCTGCCTCCGGAATCTCGATCGTGACTTGCCCGGGTTTTGTGGCCCCGTCCAGTTGCACCCAGCCCGCAATTTCATTCATGGAGCCCTGGGCCAGTTGAATGAAATAGTCGCAAATAAAGGTTTGCGGAACTTCCACCAGGTCGACGTCGCGCTCGATCCCGCCGTAATTCCACCAATCCGTGTCGAGGCTGGGAATGCCGTCGGCCCGCCGCGTGTTGTTGACCTCGACCACCACGAAATTCTGCCCCGCGCGAATCGCGCTGGTCGCCTCGAAATCGAAGGGCGTGAAACCGCCTTCGTGCTCGCCCAGCTTGGTCCCGTTCAGATACACGCGGGTAAAATAATTGGCGCCGCCAAAATGGAGGAAGGTGCGCGTGTGCTCGCGCGGGTGATAGAGGAACGTGCGCTCGTACCAGACGGGCCCTTCGTAGAAAAACAGGTCTGCGCGCTGCGAATTCCAGTCGCCGGGAACCTGCAGCGTGGGGGAAGTGTCGATATTGTATTCGACCAGGTCGCTCTTGTTCTTGGCCTTGCGAATTTCCCAGAAGCGCGCGCCCAGGCCCGTTTCGTAGGGATCGACGATGATGTGCCATGTCCCGTTCAGGCTCTGCGTCGTGCGGCCGGAAATGTTGGCGATCAGCGTGGCCGGCTGGGGATCGGCCAGCGCGGAAAGAGAAGCGAGGAGAATGAGCGGCACCAGCAGAACCAGTCGTTTCATAGCGGGAGTAGGTTGAACAGAGCGTCGACGGAAGTCAAACAGGATTTTTCCGGCGCCGCGCGCCGAATCGATTTTCTACACACGGTTGCGGCGCCGAAGAGAGGATTCAGATTGACATCGCGACAGGCGAGTGTCAGAGTTTCGGCGTAAATTGCCGGGAGAAAATTCTGGGAAGACTCGCCATGAAGAGAGTGTCTCCTGCGGTCCTGCTCGTTCTGTTTCTGTTTGCGTTCTCCTCGGCTACTCGCGCGCAATGGGCGCCGCCCAATCCTGTCACCAGCGTCGAAAAGCAATCCGACGGCGTGCTGCTGAAAATGCGCGCTGGAGTTCTGCGCCTGCAGGTCTGCAGCGATTCAATCATTCACGTGACCTACGCGCCGGGCTCGACCATTCCGGACGTTCGCCAGTTCATCGTGACGAAAACCAGCTGGCCCGCTGCCCAGTGGGACATGGACGAGAACGACAAGTCCATCACGCTGACCACGCCGAAGATGAAGATCACCATCACGCGCGCGAACGGGGCCATCCTCTACGAAGACGCGTCGGGCAACAAACTGTTCGAGGACGGCAAGCGCACACTCACTCCCGTGGTGGTGAATGGAGAGAAGACGTACCACGCCGAACTGTCTTCCGGCCTGTGGGATTCGACGGAAGCGTTCTACGGCCTGGGCCAGCACCAGGCGGGCGTGTGGAATTACCATGGGGAAGCCGTCGACCTGACGCAGACGAACACAAATATTTCCGTTCCGTTTTTCGTGTCGACGCGCGGTTACGGGATTCTGTGGAATAACACCTCGCGCAGCTTGTTCGACAACCGCTTTCCGCACGCGCTGTATCTCACTTCGGACGTGGCGGACACGGTCGACTATTACCTGATTTATGGCCCGGATTTCGACCGCATCATCGCCGCATATCGCGAGCTGACCGGCGAAGCGCCCATGTTCGGCAAATGGGCCTACGGCTTCTGGCAGTGCAAGAACCGCTACGCCTCGCAAGCCGAGCTGCTCGGCATCGCCGCGAAATATCGCGCGCTGCACATCCCGCTCGACAACATCGTGCAGGACTGGTTCTGGTGGAACGTGATGGGCGATCCCGTCTTCAACAAAAACTACCCCGACCCGAAGGGGATGATGGCGCAGCTGCACGACGAGCACGTGCACATCATGTTTTCCTTCTGGCCCTACTTCGATCCCGGCTCGCCCGTCTACGACTACATGGACAAGCACGGCTATTTCATCGCGAAGATGGTGCAGGGGACCGGCGACATCCATCCCACAGGACAAGCGCTCTACGACCCCTTCAACCCTGAGGCGCGCAAATATTATTGGAGCCTGCTCGACCGCGTCTTCAAGCTCGGCGCGGACGCCTGGTGGCTCGATACGGACGAGCCCGAAACCGAAAACCAGGAGAAGAATATCCTGGAAACCGAGAAGGTGTATCTGGGCAATGGCGCGCGCTACGCCAACATGTTCCCGCTGATGCACACGGCCGGAGTCTACGAAGGCGAGCGCGCGGCGGAGGCTCAGCTGCCCGCTTCGGAGCAGAAGCGCGTGTTCATATTGTCGCGCTCGGCGTTTGCCGGAGCGCAGCGCAATTCCATCGCGGCGTGGTCCGGCGATGTGGAGTCGAACTGGATCAGCTTCCGCCGCCAGGTTCCCGCCGGGCTGAATTTCGAGTTGTCCGGCTTGCCCTACTGGACGACGGACATTGGCGGCTTCATCCTTGGCCACCCGGACGATCCGGCCTACCGCGAATTGTTCGTGCGCTGGTTCGAGTACGGCACCTTCTGCCCCATCTTCCGGGTGCACGGGACGCGCGTTCCGAGCGTGAACGAGTTGTGGTCGTACGGCCCCGACGCGCAGCAGATTCTGACCAGCTTCGACCGCCTGCGCTATCGGCTGATGCCGTACGTGTATTCGCTGGCGTGGATGGTGACGAGCGAGGGCTACACACCGATGCGTCCGCTGGTAATGGATTTCCGCACCGACGTGACCGCGCAGAATGTCGGGAACCAGTTCATGTACGGACCAGCCATCCTGGTGAGTCCAGTCACGCACAAGGACGCCACGTCGCGTTCGGTCTATCTGCCTGCGGCGAAATGGTACGACTTCTGGACCGGCCATGCGTTGGAAGGGGCGCGCACGATCAATGCCGTCGCGCCGCTCGACCGCATTCCGCTTTTCATCCGCGCGGGATCGATCCTGCCCATGGGGCCTGACATTCAATACGCCACGGAGAAAACCGATCCCATCGAACTGCGGATTTACCAGGGCGCCGACGGCAGTTTCAGTCTCTACGAAGACGAGAACGACAATTACGATTACGAGAAGGGCCTGCACTCGACGATTCCCATCCAGTGGAACGACGCCACGCACACGCTGACCATCGGCCAGCGCCAGGGCTCCTTTCCCGGCATGCGCGCGTCGCATACCTTCGACATCGTTTTCGTCGGGGAAGGGCACGGCATCGGCATCGCGCCGACGCCGCAGCCAGTCGTTGTCCAATACACCGGCAAGCAGATTGCGGTAACAGTGAAAGTGCAGCACCCGGTCGTGACGTCGGTGGAATCCTCATCGCCGAGACTGCGTCAGCATCAGTAGCTCGCCAGCCTTTTCGTCGAGCAGCACCCGCTGGCAAAGCCCGCGCCCAAGCTGGTTCAGTCCACTAAAGCTTTATACTGGGGTGCCGTCAGCGGCACGACCGAGAGCCGGCCCTGGCGGACGAGAGGCGAATCCGCAAAGAGCTTGTTCGCTTTGATCTCCGCCAGCGATACAGGCTTCGCGATGGGTTTGCCCGCTTCAATCACCAGCCGCGGACTTTTAGGATTGGACGCGTCGAGTGAAACCACGGTCGCCGTTCCGACCGCGCTCTTGCGCTCGCCCGTTTCGTAGATGATCAGGCGAGAGCCCGGAGTCATCTCCCGCATATTCTTCAGCGCGACCGGATTCGACACGCCGTCCCATTCCGTCTTGCGGTCTCGCTGCAAATCCGCAAACGAATACTCCGAGGGTTCGGTCTTGAGCAGGTAATCGCTTTTCATGCGCTTTATTCTAATGCACGCTGGCGCTTGGTCGAGTGCAAATGATGGAGGAGAGAGAGGATGCAACCGGCGGGCCGTCGATTTCAGCAGCGAGCGGGCCGCACGCCGGCAAGGTCTCAGAGGAACCGGCGGGACAAGCGACGATCCTCAACGATGGACTCTCGAGAGAGAACGTGTGGCTCCGCCGATCGCATGGGGCGCTGAGGGCCGAAGATCTCGTCGGCATTTGCATTTAGGGAGGTCGCGCGGTATGTTGGGAATGGGGTCGGGTCCAGAACGGAAATTCCAGTAAGAATGGCGAATCCCAGGTAACAAGGTGCATCCGCTGCCTGAGGACGGCGGAAGGGCTAACGCTGCGAATGATCGGAAAGTCATGCAGCACCACACAGCGGCTCGCTTACATCAAGGCTGTGATTGGCTGCAAGCAGCGCGGCCTCACTGTTTATCCAGACGATAGGTTCATAGTCTCTTACCCAAAGTCGGGAAATACGTGGATGCGCTTTCTTGTGAGCAACCTTGTATTTACCGATGATCCGACCACGTTCCTCAATATAGAGCGGCGGACGCCCGACATCTATGGCCATTCAGACTTCTTCATCCGCCGCATCCCTCGCCCTCGGTTCATCAAGAGCCACGAATGCTATGAGCCCAGATACCAGCGCGTGATCTACATCGTCCGCGATCCGCGGGACGTTGCTGTTTCGTTTTATCACGAGTGCGTGAAACAGAGGTGGATTACGGAGGCCTACCCTCTGGCGGCGTTCGTCAAAGAGTGGGCAGGCGCTCGAGTGGAGCCGGAGTTTGGGACCTGGGGCCAGCACGTGCGAAGCTGGTTGGCAATGCGCGAGGGCGACAATGAATTCCTCCTCGTGCGCTACGAGGATCTCCAAGCCAAGGGCGGCGAGGAACTGGCGAGAATTGCCGGCTTCCTGGGTTTGGAAAGCTCCCGAGAGGATATTTCACGCGCCGTCGAACTGAGCTCCGCCGACCGCATGCGCGCTCTCGAAAAGAAGCAGCAGAGATGGTGGGTCACAACCAGGGGCACGCGGCTGGATAAGCCCTTCGTACGCAAAGCGAAAGTAGGCGACTGGAGGGCCGCGCTTCCGCCGGAATCGGTGGAGTTGATCGAGGCGGCCTGGGGACCTCTCATGCAAGAACTGGGGTACCCGACGGGCACACGGGCGGTAAGCCCCAATGTCGAAACGAGGAGAGCGGATACTCGTTTGCGCCCGCGGTCTCATCAGCTCACACGCGCATTGCACTGAACGCTTCGACTTTCGTCGCAAAAAATCAACCTGAGACGCTAACACGCACGGATTCGCCTTTGGCCATAGGCCTGGCACAAACGGGGGCTCCGTCTTGAGCAGGTAGCAGGTTTCCGTGGCTTTACTCTAAAGCAATCCCCACTCAGTCAGCCCACCCATTTATTTCAGTGGATGGCATGTGTTTTGCGAAGAGATAAGTGGCAGGCGCACGTGTTTCCGCGGGCGCTGCGCCGGTAGTGATCTTGCGCATCTGATAAACAGAGTGACGCAGGTCACATCCACGCGTGAACTGCGTCACTTGCGTCTATTGCCTTACGCTTTAGTATGCAGGCAGGTACTATGGTCACGGTACCGTAACTCGTTGCAGGGCCCGTACTCGGTGCCACGGAAGCGGTCGTGGCGGGCCCAGGCGGACAGACAGGCGGGGTTCAACGCGCCAATCAGGGCGACGGCGTTCGCCTTGTGGTGTGTCTTGGCGCAGGGGCACGCAGCGGGAAAGCGAAACCGGCCAATCACATGGGCTGTCAGAGCCGATGGGCGATGAGGCGTCGAGCCCGGGAGGCCAGCAAAATGGCGATCGTAGCGGACCAATCGTCGGTTTCCGACGTACGGATACCGGTCGGAGAAACACCAGGAGCGTCACGCGTGGGGGCGTCTAGGTCGATATCTTCTGCCGCGCGAAAGAAATTCTCCATCTGCGTTGTTGCGAGCGACCTTGGAGAGGGGCACGCAACCTGCGCTCGCCTGGAGGAATTGGGGTTCTCGGCGGCGGTCACGCCAACGCCGGAAGAGGCTCTGGAAAAGATCCAGTGTGGCGCCTGCCGGGTTGTGATTGCGGATTTCGCGCAGCGAGGAACGGACGGCTTGGCGTTCCTGGAGAAGGCGCTGCGCCTGGACCCGGGAATCTACGTCGTCCTGATCAGCAAGGAGTATGACGTGGAATCCGCCATTGATGCAGTCAAGCATGGAGCCTACGACTTCCTGAGCAGGCCGGTCGATTTTGCGCGGCTGGAACGCACGCTGGACGAACTGGCGGAGGTTTTTTCGCAGCGAACGCACATGCGCTGCCTGGAGGAGATGCTGCTCGAGAACTCGCAATTCCGCGGCATTGTGGGGAAGAGCCCTGCGATGCTGGAGGTGCTCGAACTGGCCAAGAAGGTTGCCCGGCATTACTCGAACGTGTTGATCACTGGGCCGACCGGATCGGGCAAGGAGTTGGTAGCGCGAGCGCTGCATCAATTGAGCCCGGTCGCGGACAAGCAGTTCGTGGTTTGCAATTGCTCGGCACTGGTGGACACGTTGCTCGAGAGCCAATTGTTCGGCCACATCCGCGGGTCGTTCACGGGCGCGACCGAAACCCGTGCAGGACTATTCGAATTTGCGAACAACGGTACGGTGTTCCTGGACGAGATCGGCGAAACATCGATGCCGATGCAGGCCAAGCTGCTGCGTGTGATTCAGAATCGCGAGATTCAGCGAGTGGGCTCGCCCGAAGTGAAACAGGTGAACGTTAGGTTGATTGCCGCGACAAACCGCGACCTGCGCGCGGAAGTCCAGGCCGGAAAATTCCGCGAGGATCTCTTCTACCGGCTCTGCAGCATTGAGATACACGTGCCCGGGCTGACCGAGCGCTCGGAGGATATTCCCGTTCTGGTAAAGCACTTCCTGAAGAAATACAGCCAGACGTACGGCAAGCCGTTTCAGGGCCTTACGCGACGGGCGCAAATCGCGTTGCTGCAGCACGACTGGCCCGGAAACGTGCGCGAACTGGAGAACGTGATTGCCGGCGCGGCTATTACCGCGAACGCTGAATTCATTGATGTGGATGACCTCCCGCAGCACATCCGAAAGCCGCGACAACAGCCGGCGAAACCGGAACAGGAGTGGCGCCCGCTTCCGCTGGAGGAATCCCGTCGCGTCCATATCCAGCGCGTGCTCGAAATGTGCAACGGCAACCGCGTCCGCGCAGCGCAGGTGCTGGGAATCGGGCGGACAAGCCTCTACCGTTACCTCAAGCGCAGCAACATCCCTGGAAAGATGGCCTAGTTCGAAATCTACGTGAGCCGTGCAGG
>JBJKQB010000196.1:0-3137 GCA_046705825.1 Candidatus Acidiferrales bacterium | reverse complement strand
CGCGGCGTATGTCTCCCCTTGACAATCAGGATGAGCGGTATATTCTTTCTCCTGACGATCAGGGGGAGCGAGGCCGTTCTATGACCGATAAGCCGGGCGATCTTGTGCAGGGCACGCTGGACATGCTCGTTTTGAAAACGGTGGCGCTGGAGCCGACGCATGGATATGGCATCGCCGTTCGCATCGAACAGATGAGCAAAGGCGTGTTCCGGGTGAATGCAGGTTCGCTGTTTGTGGCCATTCAGCGCCTGCAGCGGGACGGCCTGATCCGAAGCGAATGGAAAGAAACCGAAAACAGCAGGCGGGCGAAGTATTACATCTTGACCGAGCGCGGACGGAAGAGGCTCGACAGCGAAAAGCGCCAATGGGGAAGGCAAGCGGCAGCCATCGCCAGAATCTTGGAGGCCTCCTAGACGGCCATGCCATCACTGCGCAACATAGCTAGCGGACTTCGATCGTTGTTTCAAAAGAAACGGGCCGACCGGGAATTGGACGAAGAGCTGCGCGGATTCATGGACATGGCCGCCGAGGAAAACGTGAAGCAGGGCAAGAGTCAGAAGGACGCGCGTCGCGCGGTGCGTTTGGAGCGGGGGAGTGTCGAATCCGCGAAGGAACTGGTCCGCTCTGCTGGTTGGGAGTCCCTCCTTGAGACGGTCTGGCAGGACTTGCGTTACAGCCTGCGTATGTTGCGCAAATCGCCCGGATTCGCGGCTGTCGCTATCCTCACGCTTGCTCTCGGCATCGGCGCCAACATCTCGATGCTCGGCGTCGTGGATGCGCTGCTGTTTCGCGTGCCGGCGCACATTCGCGCACCGGAGCAACTCGTTTATGCGGGCCAGGTCTGGAAGCAGGAGCCAAATACCCCCCCGATTCTTATCTATGGTCAGTACCGATGGCTCTCGCGCCATTGCCATTTCGCCGAGTTGGCCGCCGAAGAGTCAGGTTGGGAGACCGGTTTCGGTCGAGGTGTCGACTCGCGCCGCATTTCCGTTGCCTATGTCTCGCCCAACTACTTCCGCGTCTTGGGAGCCAACATGTTCCTGGGCCGCGCATTCGACGCCACGGAAGATCGGCCGACCGGCAGCGCGCCCGTCGTGGTGCTCGGCTACAACCTCTGGCAAAAGGCGCTCGGCGGCGATCCGACCGTGCTCGGCCGCATGGTCCAGATCGGCGGGCAAGCACGCACAGTTGTCGGCGTCACGCCGAAAGGATTTACGGGAACCGGATTTCTCTCCGTCGATGCCTGGCTGCCTCCCCACGCGTTCGAGGGGTTCCCCTTCGCGCCGTCGACGCCTCAACAATCTCCTGTAGATCAGCTCTACGTGACGGTCGTCGGGCGGCTGCGAAAGGGTGTGAACGTACAGCGGGCTGCGGCAGAACTGCCCAGCCTCCTTCGCCGTGATTACGTCGAGCCCGGCTCATCGCTACGTGTCGAGCCGGTTTTCGCCAAGCGCTGGAGGACGCTTTCCTCCGGCGATCGCGTCTCGTTATGGATTGCCGGCGTCGCGCTCATCGTGCTGCTGATTGCTTGCGTGAACGTAGCGAGTCTGCTCCTCGCGCGGATGGCGCAGCGCCGGCACGAAATGGCCATCCGTCAGCATCTGGGCGCGACGCGCGAGCGCCTGATGCGGCAGGTGCTGATCGAAGGCTTGCTGCTCGGCGCGGCGGGAGGGTTGGCGGCGCTGCTCGTCGCCTTGCTCGTGCAGCCTTTGGTTCGCGCGTTTCTTCTGCCGCAGGGATTCTACGAAGGCAGCTTCCTCAATGGGCGCTTACTGGCGACAGCGGCGGCCCTGGCGGCGCTCGCGGGTTGCGCGAGCGGACTCGCACCGGCATGGCGCGCGAGTGGCCCGAAGCTGGCGGAAGCGTTGAAGCAGGGCGGGTGCGGCCGCACGCGCGAAGGCTCGGGCCTGCGTTCGGCGCTGGTCGTGGCGCAAATCGCCTTGGCGCTCCTGCTCGCGGTGGGCGCGGGGCTTTTCATCCGCAGCCTCCAGAACGCCGAAGCGTTCAATCTAGGCCTCAACCCAAATCACCTGTTTCAGGCAACGGTCGATCTCCCGAGCAAGGAATTCACGCCGGCGGAAGTCAGCGCTGCTTACGCGCGCTTGCGCGCGCGCGCCGAGCAGGTGCCTGGCGTGGCCGAGGCTGCCGCCGCCACCATGCAGACGGAAACGATGGTCATGACGTTCACCACTACATCCGACTCGCGTAAGGTGAAGCGGTGGACGGCAACGCCGCGCGGCGTTACGCCGAGTTACTTCGCCACCATGGGTATGCGCATCCTGGTGGGGCGGACGCTACTCGAGTCTGACACGGAAGCGTCGGCCCCGGTTGTTGTTGCCAGCCAAGCGCTCGCGCGCGAGCTGTGGCCCGGGCAGAATCCCCTGGGAAAGTGCATGAGGACATCCGTCAAGACCGCCTGCGCCCGCGTGATCGGAGTGGTGCCGGACGCGTGGCCTGCCGTTACCTTCTCGGGACGGCCGAACCCGGGTGTCGCGAACGAGTTCTATGTCCCCCTGAACCAGGCGGCAACCCAGGGAATACCCTCCCCAACGCCGGACGGGCTGGTGATTCGCACAAGCGGGAAGACGTCCGCGGTGGTTCGGAACCTGTTTGCCGCGCTCGAAAGCGTTTCGCCCGGTGGCCGATACGTCAGCATTGAGCCGTACACCCAGATGCTCGACTCCGAGACGCGCTCCTGGCACATGGGCGCGAGCATGTTCAGCCTGTTTGGTAGCTTGGCGTTGCTGCTCGCTGGCGTCGGAATCTACGGAGTCCTCGCGTTCCTCGTGCGCCAGCGCACGGCGGAAATTGGCGTGCGCATGGCGCTGGGTGCCACGCCACGAGACGTGCTGGGACTGGTGATCGGGGAAGGCATGAAGTTCGCCGCGCTCGGCATCGTCCTCGGAGCCGGTGCAGGACTCGCGCTGACTCGATTGCTGAAGAGCCTTCTCTACGGAGTCGCCGCGACCGATCCTTGGACCTTCACAGCGGCGGCAACCGTTTTGGCGCTCGTGGCTCTCGCGGCGTGCGCCCTGGCGGCTTGGCGCGCAATGCGTATCGATCCCAACGTCGCCTTGAGGTACGAATGACTCACCTCGCGTTCTTGGAGGCCTCCTAAACGGCCATGCCATTACTGC
>JBJKQB010000195.1:0-15443 GCA_046705825.1 Candidatus Acidiferrales bacterium | reverse complement strand
GCGAGAAGGATGCACAGAAACGATGCGTAAGGTTCCCATCCTGGCCGGTTTTCTGGCGGCGGCTTGCCTGCTGGCCGCGGCGCTGCCGGCGCGCGGGCAATCGGGAATTCTCGCGCCCGCTTCGGTGGTCAAGCCGCGCGCGTACGTATCGCTCGAGCCGGTGCCGCGCGGAAAAGAATTCGAGATTGGGGTGGTAGCGAGCATCGTTGCGGGCTACCACGTCAATTCGCACAAGCCCAGCGATCCTTACCTGATTCCGACAACGATCACAGCCCAGCTGCCCAAGGGTTTTCAGCTGGTGGACACCATTTATCCCGCGGGCGTGGAGAAGCGTTTTCCCTTCTCGCCGGACAAGCCGCTCAACGTCTACAGCGGCAGCGTGACGTTGCGCCTGAGACTGACGGCGCAGAATGACGCGGCGCTCGGGGTTGCCACAATTCCTCTCACGCTGCGCTATCAGGCCTGCAACAACGCCGCGTGCCTGCCGCCGGTCAGCTTGCCGGTGGAGGCCAAGCTGCATGTCGCCGCAGCCGGCGCCAGGCCGCATCCGCTGCATCCCGAAATCTTCAAAGCTGCTTCCAAGCGGCAGCCTGTTCTGAGCCAGGACCAAATCTCACCACCGAGAAAACCCAGAGGACACGGAGCAAGGCGGGACGCGGTTGGACGGCAAGAGGGTCACGCTTACGCTGACGCGGGGGCGGTTTTGGGGATGAGGAAGATCAGGAGGATGCAGCCGATGGCAGCAGCCATGATGGCAAACATTCCCGCGCTGAAGGATCCCGTTCGCGTACTCAGATAGCCCAGCAGATACGGAGAGGCGAAGCCTGCCACCGACCCGACGCCGTTGATGAACCCGACAGCAGCCGCGGCGGCCGAGCGGCCGAGCAGCGACGTAGGAATGGCCCAAAACGTGGGAAGAAAGGCGTTGGAGCAGGCGATCATGGTGAACAGCAGAACCGAAAGGGGCAGCGAGCGAAAATGAGCCGCGAGGCCTAACGCTCCGATTGCAGCGATCACCATGGGCGCGGCGGAGTGCCAGCGCCGCTCCATATGCTTGTCGGAGTGGCGCCCGTTGAGGATCATGGCCGCAAACATCACGAGGTACGGAACCATTCCGATCAGGCCGACCATCTGGGTGGAGAGCGAGGATTGGCGCTTCAGCATGGTAGGAAACCAGAAATAGAAACCGTAGGCCACGAAATAATTCAGAAAACAGACCGTAGCTAACAGCAGCACGACGCGCGAGCGAAGCGCCTGCAGGACGGAAATCGCCTGCGGGGTGGCGAGCCTCTCGCGGCGAAGCTTTTCTTCGATCCATTCGCGGCGCGCCGGCGCCAGCCAGCGCGCGTCACGCGGCCAGTCACACAGGTAAAGATAGGCGACGGCGCCCAGCAAAATCGCCGGAAAACCTTCGAGAATGAACAGCCAGCGCCAGCCCTGCAGCCCGTGAAAGGAGTGCGCGACGATCCAGCCGGCCAGCGGCGAGGCCAGCGCCTGCGAAAGCGGGATCGCGGCCATGAAATAGCCGGTGGCCTTGCCGCGGTCTTCGGTGCCGAACCAGTGGCTCAGATAGACGATCACGCCGGGGAAAAATCCCGCTTCGGCCGCGCCCAGCAGCAGGCGCGCGATGTAAAGCTGATTCGCTGTCTGCACGAGCCCGGTCAGCGCGGTCAGAAAGCCCCACGCGATCATCACCGCCGCAATCATGCGGCGGGCGCTCCAGTGCTCGACCACCATCGCGCCGGGAATTTGAAGCGCGACGTAGCTGAGAAAGAAAATGCCGGCGCCGAGGCCGAACACGCGATCGCTGAAGCCCAGGTCGCCGGTCATGCCCAGCGCGGCGTAGGCCACGCTGGTGCGGTCGAGATAATTCGCGATGTAGAGGACGAACAGGAAAGGCAGAAGCCGCACAGCGATCTGGCGACGCGTGCTAGAAGCAAGTTCGGTCGCAGGCGACACGAGCGCGGCAGCAGGTTTTACGACGGCCAAGAGAGCAGCCTCGCAGGAAAAAGATTCGCGGAGTGTACCGGAATTGTGGCGCGAAGTTAAGCGGAGATGGAGCGTCAGTTACGACGCGCTTTGGCGGGCGGCGGTTTGCTTCTCGACTGCGGGCAGGGCGCGGCGGATGCGGTCCACGACACGCTGCTTGCCCAGCACGACCATGCTTTCGAACAGCGGAGGCGCGACGGCGCGGCCGACGATGCAGACGCGCGTGGCGTTGATCAGCAGGCCGGCTTTCACTCCCTCAGCGGCCGCCAATTGGCGCAGCGCCGCGTCGCAGGCGTCGTGATTCCAATCGGGCAGCGCGTCGAGAGCGTCTGCGAGCTTGCCGAGCATGCCCGAGAGGCGTTCATCCTTCCAGAATTTCGCGCAAGCTTCCGGCTCGTACGCGAAATCGTCGGTGAAGAAGGCGCGCGCCCAGCCGCTGAAATCGGTGAGCAGGCGCGTGCGCGGCCGAATCAGATCAACAGCGTGCGCGAACCATGCGCGCTCGCTCGTGCTCCAGGCCTCCTGCCAGATTCCGGCGCGCTTCAGCTCCGCTTCCACGTGAGGCAGCAATTCCTCGACGGGCGGCTTCTGCAAATACTGCGTGTTGAACCATTCGAGCTTGGGGCGGTCGAAAATCGCGTTCGTGCGGCTCACGCCGGCCAGCGAAAACCGCTCGATTAGCTCGGCGGTGCGCATGTACTCGGTATCATCGCCCGGAGACCATCCCAGCAGCGCAAGGAAATTGCGGAACGCCTCGGGCAGAAAGCCTTCCTCCGCATACGAGCCGACGCTGGTGGCGCCGTGGCGCTTCGACAGGCGCGTGCGGTCGGGCCCAAGAATCAGCGGAACGTGGGCGAAGACCGGCGGCTCGGCGCCCAGCGCGCGATAGATCAGGGCCTGCTTGGGCGTGTTGGAGAGATGATCCGCGCCGCGAATGATGTGCGAAACGCGCATGTCGATGTCGTCCACGACCACGCTGAGCTGGTAGGTGGGCAGGCCGGTCGAGCGCAGCAGGACAAAATCCTCGATTTCCGCGTTCTGCACCTCGCGCGGGCCAAACACCGCATCATCGAATTTGGTGGCGCCTTCGCGCGGCACGCGAAAACGAATGGCGCGCGGGATGCCTTCTTTTTCCTTCGCCGCGCGTTCCGCGGCGGAGAAATCGCGGCACGGGCAGGGCGCATTCTTCTGAAGTTTCCCTTCGTCGTCCCCTTCGCCTTCCTGTTCTTCTTCCGGCGCAGCGGCGGAATCGGCGCCGGCGTAAGCGGCAGGCTTGCAGTAGCAGGCGAACGCGGCGCCGCCGGCCAAAAGGCGTTCCGCGGCGGCGCGATACAACTCGAGGCGCTGCGACTGGAAGAAGGGACCCTCATCCCACTCGATTCCGAGCCACTTCAGGCCCGCGAGAATGCCGTCGACCAATTCCGGGCGGTTGCGCTCGACGTCGGTGTCCTCGATGCGCAGCAGCATCACGCCGCCCTCGTGGCGCGCAAACAGCCAATTGAACAGCGCCGTGCGCGCGCCGCCCACGTGCAGGTAGCCGGTGGGCGACGGAGCGAAACGGACGCGAGGTTTGCTGGCCGAACTCATTCTATGGATTCCGCGAAGCGCGGCGGAAACTTAGCATCTTAACGGAACAGCGCGCCAAAATCGAGCCGCGACTCAGGGTTCGGCCACAAGGCGCGAATCCGCTGCAAGTGTTTGAGATTACGGCGCTTGGTACAACCGTACCGTTGACCCCGGGGCGCACGGCAGCGATAGTATGGCAACGGTAGTGTGGTAAAGTCCTCGCCGCGTCCCCCGCGGAGTGCGTGAAGCCGCACCCACAAACCGGAGGCTGTTATCCTGAGTGTAACGCCGCGTCCCTCCGCACCCCGGAGAGATTTGCGATTTCTGCTATCCTCAGAGCACGCCGCGTCTTGCCGGCGTTGCAGGGGTGTTGGTATTCCGAAACCGGCGCCGGTGTGTTTGGGGACGAGCGACACGTGTGCCCGCGACGGCGTGGTTTGAGCATCTCGAAATGCTACGGGTGAGTTTGGCTGCGTGATCCACGTGGACAGCACCGCGATCGTATTTTCCGCCAGCGCTCTTCTCCTGGGCGCGGTGTTCCTCTTTTTGTACCGGCAAAAGCGCCGGACTTTTCTGGTGTTGTGGGCGGGCGGCTGGTTGATTCTGGCCCTGCGCTCGCTTGCGCCGTCTCTGCTGGAGCGCCTCGGCGGCCAGCCTCGGCTGTTGCCGAGCGCAACGGGCTGGCTGCTGGTGTGCGCCGCGCTCGTTTTCCTGGCCGCGGCGCGGCTGTATGCGGGCCGCAGCGCCGCAACGCGCTGGATCGCCGCTGGGGCCTGCGTTGCGGCGGTGTGGGCCTTCGCCTACGCTCGCAACTACATCTCCGTCCCGGTTGGGGTGTGCGCCGCGCTGGTTCTTTTCCTGGTCGCTCTGGTGTTCTCGCAGGAGGCGCGCAAGCGCGAAACGCCGTCCGATCTCCTGCTGATGCTGACGTTCCTGGCCTGGGGCGTGCTTCGCGCGCTGCATCTTATCCAGCCGCACATTCGCGCGCTGGCGGCCAAGAATCTCTCTCCGCTTGATTTCGTTCCCGCACTTTTTGCCGGCATCCTGATGCTGATGGCCGCGTACGACGAAGAGCGGCGGCGCGTCGAGCGCAACATGCTGGCGCTGTCGAATCTCAATCTGGCGACCTCCACGTTCGTGGGCAGCGAAATCCAGAAAATGCTGGCGCAGGGGCTGGACCGCGTCTTGAACGTCGCGCGCATTCCGGCGGGAGCGCTCTGCCTGCACTACGGCGAGCCGCACGGGCCCAAGTCGGTGGTCTGCGCCGGAATGGGCGAAACTTTTTCCGCGACGATTCAGGATGAGAATCTGGACGAATATCTGGTGAGCGTGGTGGCGCGGCTGGGCGGGTTCGTGGTCCTGCGCGAGCTGGCACGCGATTCGAAATGGGCGGTGCTGGAGAAGGAAGACGCCTTCCGCCAGCTGCGGCAGTTGTTGCTGGCGCAGAACCTGCGCACGGTGGTGGGAATCAGCCTGCAGGCCAAGGAACGCACGCTGGGCGTGCTCCTGCTGGGCACTCCAGACCACCGCAGCTTCAGCCCCGCGGAATGCCGCCTGCTGCTCGCCCTGGGACATCAGATCGGCATGGCCGTCGAGAACAGCTACCTGATCCAGCAGACTTCGCGGCGCAGCGAGGAGCTGCATATCCTGAACGAAATCGGCCGGGCCATCAGCTCGACGCTCGAGCCGGAGGCCCTGTTCGACCGCATCTACACGGAGGTCAGGCGGCTGCTGGAAGTGGAAAGCTTCTTCATCGCTCTGCTGGACGCCAGGACGCAGACCGTCCGCTTCGAGATCAAGCTGGACCAGGGCGCGCGCAAGGATAAATTCCTGCGGCCGGCGGGAAACCACATGGTCGAGTACATCGTCCGCACGGGCCAGCCGCTGTTGATCCGCGAGGGCTATGCCGAAGAATCGCAGCGCCGCGGGTTCCAGCCGCTGAACGCGTGCGGCTCGATCTGCGCTGTCCCGCTGATTCTGCGGGACGAGGCGGTGGGCGCGGTGGGCGTGTACAGCCGCGAGGAGCGCGCGTTCGACGAAGGGCACGTGGAGTTGCTGCGCGTGCTGGCCAGCGAAGCGGCCATCGCCATCGAAAACGCGCGGCTGTTTTCGGAAGAGCAGAAGAGGTCGCGGCAACTGTCGTTGGTCAACACGGTTTCGAAGCACGCCATCACCACGCTCGATCCGGAGGAAATGCTGGCCAAGATCACGCAGGAAATCGAGAAGGAGCTTTTCTACGACCACATTGGCATCGCCACGCTGGACTACTCGGCGAAAGAGCTGATCGTCCGGGCTGAAGCGGGGCCGCGGCGCGAGGCAATGGGCCTGCGACTTCCCCTGGGCGAAGGACTGCTTGGGCAGGTGGCGCGCACGGGCGAAGCAGCCAGCATCCGCGAAGCGAGCGCCTCCACGCCGCGCCTGGTGCTGCCGGGCTCCGCGGCGGGACTCGCTCTTCCGGTCAGCTACGCCGAACAGCTGCTGGGCGTTCTGTACGTGGAGTCATTGCAGCCGTACGATTTCAGCGACCAGGAAACGCAGCTGCTGCAGACGCTGGCCGACCTGTTCGCGGGGGCATTGCACAACGCGCTGACCTTCCAGAAAGCGCAGGAGCAGGCCATCACCGACGGGCTGACGGGCGTGAAGACGCACCGCTTCCTGATGGAGGCGCTGTCGTCGGAATGGAAGCGCTCGACGCGCGCCAACCGCCAGTTCGCGCTGGTGCTGATGGACCTGGACCGCTTCAAGTTCGTCAACGATTTTTACGGGCACCTGGAGGGCGACGTGGTGCTGCAGCGCGTGGGCCACATCCTGGAGCAGAATTGCCGGCGCTCGGACGTAGTGGCGCGCTACGGCGGAGACGAATTCGTCATCCTCATGCCGGAAACCACCATCGAGCAGGCCCGCCAGCTGGCCAATAAGCTGCGCGGCTGGGTCGCGTCCGACCCGCTGCTGCGCGACAAGAACATCACCGCCAGCTTCGGCATCGCGGGCTTCCCCGTGCACGGCTCGACGCCGCAGGAATTGATTCAGGTGGCGGACTCCTCGATGTACCTCTCGAAGCACCAGGGCGGCAACTCCGTTTCGAGCGCCGAGCAGGGCGATTCGCACGACCGCAAGCGCTGGAAGAAAGATGTCCTCGAAGCGTATCTGGGCGTCACGCTGAAGCGGCTGTTCGCCACGGGACCCGAGGCCTTCGAAGAAATTTACCGGCGCCTCGAGCAGTTCACGCGCTCGCTCGAACAGAGCGGCGGCCGGGACGAAAATGGAGTTCCTCCGGCCGTGGTCGAGACGGTCACTTCACTCGCCTTTGCCGTCGATGCCAAGGACCAGTACACGCAGGGCCACTCGCAGAAAGTCTCGGGCTATGCGGCCCTGCTGGCGAAGGCCCTCGGGCTTCCCGACCAGGAAGTCGAGGAAATACGCCTGGCCGCCCTGCTGCACGACATCGGCAAGGTGGGCATACCCGAACCCATTCTCAACAAGGCCGGCAGCCTGGACGCCGGCGAATGGGAAACCATGAAGACACACACCAACCTGGGCGCGAGAATCCTCGATCCGCTGCGCGGCATGACTCGCATGCAGGAAATGATCCGGCACCATCACGAATTTTTCGACGGCACCGGCTATCCCGATCAACTGGAAGGCGAGAGCATTCCGTTCGGCGCGCGCGTCATCGCCATTGCCGACGCCTACGACACCATCACCTCCGAGCGTACTTACAAGAAAGCGCGCACGCCCGAGGCTGCCTTGCGCGAACTCGAGCGCTGCGCCGCCACCCAATTCGATCCGGAACTCCTGCGCGTGTTCATCGAAACCATGCGGCGCACGCCTCGCCCGGCCGTCGAGCCGAGCGCTGAGATCTCCGACCGCGCCAGCACGCCTACCGCGTAGAATTTCTCCCTCGCGCGTTGTCGCGCCTCAGCCCCGCGCGGGAACCTGGCCTCGCGCGCCAGCCTCCAGAAATCGCCGAATCTGATTCAATAGCCGGACGAGCATGGCCATGGTCAGCGTACCGGTGAACGTGTTGCGCTGGCTCGGATGATAGGACACGAACAGCCGCGGCAAGCCGTCGCCCATGTCGAATCGCGCCCCGTGCGCGAAGGGGTACGCCGCGTAGCTCTTGATTTTCCCCTCGCGCTTCAGAATATCGAGGTAGCTCAGCATGGCGATGCGGCCCAGCGCCAGAATCGCGCGCGGGCGCAGAATCTCGAGTTCGCGCTCGAGATACGGCCGGCAATTCGCCAGCTCCGAAGGCAGCGGCTTGTTTTCCGGAGGCGCGCAGCGCACCACCGCCGCGACGTACGCGTTCGCCAGTTTCAGGCCATCGCCGCGATGCGTCGAGGTGGGCTGGTTCGCGAAGCCCGCGCGATACATCGCGTCATACAGGAAATCGCCGGAGCGGTCGCCGGTGAACACGCGGCCCGTGCGGTTCCCGCCGTTGGCGGCCGGAGCGAGGCCGAGAATCAGCAGTTGCGCTTCCGGATCGCCAAAGCCAGGAACCGGCCTGCCCCAGTACTCCCACTGCTGAAACGCGCGCCGCTTCTCCCGCGCCACCCGTTCCCTATACACGACCAGGCGCGGACACTTGCGGCACACCACAATTTCCGCATTCAAGTCGTCCAGCAGCTTGGCACGCGTCGGCACAGACCTACAAAGCTAACACGAACCGTCGACCCACTTTGAGGAGGCCGGGCGGTCGGGCGCGCAAAGTGCTTGGCGTGGGCGCCTGGATATTGTATACATGCGGCCGTCCCACTTCTCAGGAGGGCCGCACCGTGATCAAAACAAATCGTTTCTTTATCCTCTTATTGCTCGCATCTTGCATCCTGCCGCTCGCTGTTCGCGCTCAAGAGCCTGAGGAGCAAGGCCACCCAATCGGCAAAGTGTCGGTCCACGGCAATTTGATCCTTATGGAGTTGGACAAAGGCGCGCTGGGCCAGGAAAACCTGTTCGACTTGACTCACAGCACCCTCCGCTTCACGCCCGGCAAAGCTGGATACCGCATCGAAAAGCTTCCCCTGCAGTGGGACGCTGAGTTCGGCCAGAAAATGACGGACGCGAAAGTCACGCTGCAGAATTTCGCCTTTCCCTTTTCCGGCAAGACATGGAATTCGTTCACCGTGGGCGTGACCGGATCGATTCGCTTCGGGCCGCCGCAAGCGCCTCCTTTTGAATTCGGCGGAAACCCGCGTTTCCGGCCGCGCGATCAAGGCGGAGTTTCGGTGGCGCGTTTCGCGCAGCTTTCCGAAGCGGGCGGCGAGCTGGTCAACACCGTTCCGGCGATTTGCGTCTTTTTCAAGCCGCGCATGTCGGGCGACCGCTACGTCAAGGAGCTTGCGGATCGCGTGGTGGTCACATGGGACGTCACCGAGCCCTATGGCAACATCCAGGATTTTTCCTGGTTCAAGACGATCAACCGCTTCCAGGCCGTGCTGCACAAGGACGGCACAATCGACATGTCCTACGACCAGCTCGCGGCCAAAGACGCCGTTATCGGCGTCTATCCGCTGATTTCCGGCGGCACGGAAAAGACGCTGGCCACTTTTTCCGGCAACGCCAGTTCGGGCGTACCGGCCCATCTCAATCTGCGGACCCTGCGCGTTTCGGTGGTGGACGGCCTGTTCCTGAAGATCACGTTCCAGACAGCCGGCGCCGTTCTGCCCGCAGGCGATCCGGGCATCGCCGGAATTTCCTATCGCGTCCACTTCGAAGGACAGCAGCCCTCGCTCACCTCCTCCGCGCCGCACGCCACCGCGGATTGGGCCATCTTCGGTTTCGCGCCTCGCAATCCCGCGTACGGGAAACCGCGCTACGTTGCGTTTGGTCCCGGCGTCCAGCGCGCGGTCGAGGTCAGCGGCAACACCATTTCCGTCCAGGGAATTCTTCCCTCGGATTTTGGCGGCGCGATGCAAATCGCCGTTTCGGGCGAGTCGTTCGCTTCACGGACGCGCACGCCGGCGTCCAGCATTGCCGCTCATTTGGTGACGCTGCGCGGCCTGCGCAATCCGGAAGTCCATTTCGCCGCACTCGCAGCGCACGCCGGGCCGTTTCCGGTGGTCTACGAAGCGTTCCACTATTACAATCTGCCGAATCCGCGCGACCTGTCGTGCACGGTAATCAAGGGCCTCGGCGATCATTTCGATTTCCTCGCCTACTATTCGGATTTTCGCGTCGACAACCAGGAAGCGGGCACGCCCAGCGACGGCCCGCTCGGCTCGACCGGCCCCGCCGTCACCGGAATCGGCGCCGAGCAGCGCGGCCTGGCCTCCTACTGCTCGCCCGGGCGTTTCCAGTGGGGATTCATCCAACCGGTCTACGCGGGCTCGATTCAGATGCAAGAGTATCCGCCGGCCAACGCCCCCATCGGCGACAGTCACGACATCACCTTCTACGAAAAGCAGCTCGAGGAAATCTCGCAGAACGGCAAGATTCCGCCGTACATGTACGCGATGTCGCAGATCGGGCACGAAATGGGTCATCGCTGGGCCGCGTTCGTCGACGCGAAAGTGGGCAACGAAACGATTCCGCTGGGGCCCGTCCACTGGGACATGGGCTTGCAGGCGCGCGTGCCGTTTCCCTACGTGCGCCCGACCGAAGCATCCATCATGGGCGGCGGCGTCTGGCAGGATAATTTCGACGGCACCTTCACGCAGCTGGACGACAACTACTACGTTCCCGCCACCGGCTATTCCTATCTCGACCTCTACCTCATGGGGCTGCTGTCACCGGAAGAGGTGCCCAACTTTTTCATCCTGCGCCACCTGCAGTACGTGGGCAAAGACGCGAATGAGCATCGCATCTTCAAGGCGGAGCGCACGAAAGTCACCATTCAGGACGTAATTGCCGCGGAAGGCCCGCGCGTGCCCGACGTCAACCACTCGCAGCGGCAGTTCAATACAGGCATGGTCATGGTGGTCCAGCACGGCATGAAACCGAGCAAGGAGCTGATCGACGAAACCGAGGGCATCCGCGCGCAGTGGATGAAGTTCTTCTCCATCGCCACCGGCCGCCGCGCCTCCATGACCGCCAACCCGCGGTGATGAAGGCAGTGGCTAGTGGCGAGAGATATCCAGCCCGCGAAACGGGCGTAAGATCGTAGCCACGGCGCAGGCCGCCGGAACGGAACCGGCCAGCCGGTGTTCAGCCCCGAAGGAGCGCAAGACCCTAGCCCAGGCGCAAGCCGTGGGAATCGTCACGATAGCGAGCGCCGCCCAGCCCCCGAAGCAGGAGTAAGATCGTAGCCGCGCGGCACAGGCCGCCGGAACGAATTCCGGCCAGCCGGTATTCAGCCCCGAAGGGGCGCAAGACCCTAGCCCACGGCGCAAGCCGTGGCACGGAGAAGCACAAGAATTTCCAGCCCGCGAAGCGGGCGCAAGAGCATGCCTCACAGCTTCCATCGCCTGCTGGTTCACGTCGTGTTCAGCACGAAAGACCGGATTCCCTGCATGGACGCCGAACTGCGCTCAGCTTTGTTCCCGTACATGGGCGGGATCGTCCGCGAGATGGGGTGCACTCCTTGTTTGATCAACGGCACTGAAGATCACGTTCATTCGCTCATCGACCTTCGCGCGGACGTGTCTGTGGCGGAGTGCGTGCGCGTAGTCAAGGCCAACTCCTCGCGGTGGGTTCACGAACGCTGGCGTCGGCGCCGCGAATTCGCGTGGCAAACCGGATACGGCGCCTTCACGGTCGCCGCCTCGAACGAGGACGCCGTTTTTGAGTACATTCGGAAACAGGAGGAGCATCACCGGAGCATATCGTTCCAAGACGAATTCGTAGCGCTTTTGCGCAAGCACCGCGTGCCGTTCGACGACAAATTTCTCTGGAAATGACTCTTGCGCCCGCGGCGCGGGCTGGGAATTGTTGTCGTAACTCCCGGTTCCCACGGCTTGCGCCGTGGGCTACCGTCTTGCGCCCCTCCGGGGCTGAGCACGGCCGCTGCGCCTCCATGGCCGCGAATCCCCACTGCCGCGCGCGGTGCTTTAGTAGCGCTGGCGTCCGCGTTTCCCGCTGGTAGTTGCTGAACTCGCGCTAGCTTGCACATCGCGGCTCAAGTTGACATTCAAGGCGTCAAGCGCGACACCCCACCGCGTCAGTGCTTGATTTGAATGCGTGAGAATCTGTCGTAGGGAGACAGGTCTGAAAGGACAACAGTGTCGCCCTCGTTGAGTCCGGCCAGAATTTGGACCGTGCCGGCATTCGAGCGGCCGAAGTCCACTTGCATACGCACCGCACGCGTGCCGCCGTCGACAACCTTGAATGTCGGCATCCCGAGAAGGCCGGGAAAGAAATAAGCTGGGCGGTCGATATAGAGGACGTTTTCGAGCCTCCCGACCTGGATGAAACCTACGATTCTGGTATTAGCGCCAATTCCTGCTGGCAAGGGTGAGTCCAACCAGATGTCGGTCCAGCGGTTTCCGTTTGGATCGGCCGGGCCAATATTGGCGACGTGCCCCGTGACCAGCGCTTTGCCGCCGTCCACGTTCACAAACGCCCTTTGACTGAGTTGTACCTCGCGTACGACGTCACCCGAAACCAGGACTTCGGCCAACAACTGGCCCGGCTCTCCCCCGGGAATAAGTGTTCCACTGCACTGGTCCCAAACGGGCAGCATGCCTCTCCTGACTTGCCCGAACCGGACGGTGCTGGCATCCACGACAGGTCTGCTTGCCAAAGAAGATGTCGCAGAAGCGGCTGCGGCTTGTGACGAAATTCGCAAGCGCGGGCTGGCTTTGAGGGGAAAGGCGGAAACGGCGAAAATGGCAACGACCGCCAGAGCGCACGCAATGGAGAACAATGAAGCGATCAATTTAGCGCGGGACATGCGAACCTCCTTCAACATGAGTGAGACTCGCTCGCCAAACTGGCGCTCGGCGAGGAAGGGCGGCGCGGGAACGGCCGCGGTGTGGTTGCGGGTGGAGGTGAATTCGAGCAAAGCCTCCAAATAAGTTCTGCGTGCCTTGGTGAGCCGAATCACTTCCAAATCAACGACCTGTTCGCGCGCCAGGCGGATGCGCGCGACAAGCCAGAGAATTGCGGGATGAAACCAGAAGCCAACGCGGAGAAATTCCTCAACCAGGTGATGCGCCCAGTCCCGGCGGCGCACGTGCAGCAACTCGTGACAAGCAACCGCGGCCTGGGATTGCCCGTCGAGCCTTAGGAACCGCTCCGGCAGAAGAATCAGCGGCGCGGCGAAGCCGAAGGTGACGGGTGAAGCGACCTGTGCGGAGATGCGAAATTCCGCGCGAGCGCCGGCCAGCGCGCACGTTCGCTCGAGGGTATCTGCGAATGAGCTTGGAGGAATCGCTGAGGAGCCCAGGCGAAGCTGTCGAAGCTTTACCAGACCCACGATGAAAGTGGCGAGCCGCGCGGCTATTCCCAACACAATCACAAGGCCAAGAATTTCAGCGACGAACGCCCAGGTGGGAAAAGGCCAGAGCGAAGCCGCAGGACCCGCCGCGGGAACACCCTGCGAAAAGGAAATGCCGGGCGCAGCAGAAACCCCGGCGAAGATTTGCTGCCGGCGCCAGGGTTGAAGGACAGGAAGCAGGAGGCTGACGGCGAGGAGCGCGCGCCAATGGAGGAGAAGCGCTCCGGGGTGGCCAATGCGCAGCAGCCGAACGAGCATGGCCGCGGCCAGCGCGAGCAGAGCCACTTGAGCGCTCCAGAACGCGAGATTCGAAAACCACAGAGGTAAGTTCATAACCCCCTCCCGCCGGGCATGAGAGCTTTGCGGTTCATTTTTCCTCTTCAATCATGCGGCGGATCTTTTCCCAGTCCCGCTCGCGGATATGGCGCGCCTTGACCAAATGGACCAGAAGCGGCTCGGCCGACCCGTTGAAAACGCGATCCACGAATTCGCGAATCATCTTGCCGATGACCTTGTCCTTCGGATGCGCCGGGTGGTAGACGTAGGCGCGGTTTTGGCGGCGCTTGCGCAAGTAGCCTTTGGACTCCAGTATCTTCATGGTGGTCATGACCGAGGTGTAGGCGATTTTGCGGCGCTGTAGCAAAGCTTCATAAACGTCGCGAACGGTTGCGGAGTCGCGCGCCCACACCAGCTTCATGATTTCCAGTTCCTGAGGCGTCAGGGTAGGGCTCTTCGGTCTCATGAGGATTTAATAGTACTAATTAATACGTATGTCGAGCGCAAAAAAACACCGACAGAGGCCGGTGGCACAACGAACTAAAGCCGGAAGGCGAAGCGGCCGGCCACGATAGTGGCGGCGGGGCTGCCGCGGAAGGCGCGGCCGTCGAAGGGGGTGTTCTTCGACTTGCTGGCGGAGTCCGAGGCGCGAAAGGTCCATTCGCGGTCGGCGGAGAAAATCGTCAAGTCAGCGGGCTGGCCGGCGGCGATTTTGCGTTCGATTCCGAGGACGCGCGCGGGGCCGGTGGTGAACAGCTCGACCAGGCGCATCAGCGAGAGTTTTTTTGCGTGCACGAGTTCGCTGAGGCCGAGGGCGAGCGCCGTTTCGAAACCGGTGATGCCGAAGGGCGCGCGGTCGAATTCCACGTCTTTGCTGGCGGCATGGTGCGGGGCGTGATCGGTGGCAATGGCGTCGACGCTGCCATCGGCGAGGCCGTCGATCAGCGCGTCGCGGTCGGCGCGCGAGGCCAGCGGCGGGTTCATTTTGAAGCGCGTGTCGTAGCGCACGTCCTCATCGGTCAACGTGAAATGATGCGGCGTCACTTCGCAGGTGACGCGCAGGCCCGCGCGCTTGGCGGCGCGCACGTATTCGAGCGATTTCGCGTTGGACATGTGCGCGATGTGCAGGCGCGCGCCGGTGAGCAGCGCGACTTCCACGTCGCGGCCCACGCAAATCGATTCCGATTGCGCGGGAATGCCTTTCAAGCCGAGGCGCGCCGACGCAGGGCCTTCGCGCATCACGCCGCCGGCAAAGAGCGAGGAATCTTCGCAGTGGTCGATGACGGGCAGTCCGAGGGGATTGCAGTAGTCCATCACCTGGCGCATCAGGCGCGCGCTGGCCACGGGCTTGCCGTCGTCGCTGACCGCGACGATGCCGGCCTGTTTCATGGCGGCGATTTCGGCGAGCGCTTCGCCTTTGCTGCCGACCGACGCAGCACCAATGGGCCACACGCGCACCGCGGCGCTGGCTGCCGCGCGCTCGACGATCCCGCGCGTGATCGAGGCGTTGTCGTTGACCGGCTGCGTGTTGGGCATGCAGCACACGGCCGTAAAGCCGCCGCGAGCCGCCGCGCGCGTGCCCGTCTCGATGGTCTCGGAAATTTCCTGGCCCGGCTCGCGCAGATGGCAATGAATGTCGATGAAGCCCGGCGCCACGACGAGGCCTTTCGCGTCGAACACTTCGGCATCGGGCGCGGAGAGATTCGCGCCAACTTTCGCGATTTTCTCGCGGTCGAGCAGCACGTCGAGCGCCGCGTCCGTTTTGCTGGCGGGATCGAGCAGCCGGCCATTCTTAATCAGCAGCATTCGAGCGTTCCTTTGCGGGATGCGGAGCGTCAGCGGGCGCGCCGCCAATCAGGTGATAGAGCAGGGCCATGCGCACGGCGAGGCCGTTGGTCACCTGTTCGAGGACGCAGGACTGCGGCCCGTCGGCCACCGCCGGATCGATTTCCAGGCCGCGAATCATCGGCCCGGGATGCAGCAGGATGGCGTCGGGCTTGGCGAGGCGCAAGCGTTCGGGCGTGAGCTGGTACTGCAGGATGTATTCCTCGGGCGCGATGGAAGGTTCGTGGATGCGCTCGGTCTGCACGCGCAGCACGATGATCGCATCCGCGCCTTCGAGCGCGTCTTCCATGCGCAGGACGCGGCGCACGTTGGGCGCGAGCGTCTCCAGCTCGCGCGGCACCCACATGGCCGGGCCGCAGAGCGTGATGCGCGAGCCGAACTTAGTCAGCAGATGAAT
>JBJKQB010000194.1:0-2922 GCA_046705825.1 Candidatus Acidiferrales bacterium | reverse complement strand
TAGACAAGGTCAACGGACTGGTCGCGGATGTGGCGGCGCAGAACGTCCAGATTGTCGCCGTAGTAGAGGTAATTCATCGGGCGCGAGTCTAGGGCGGCCCCCCGAAGCTAATCAAGACCGGTGTTATACTCGGTGCGCAAGGCGCATGACGGCTGGAAAGGGGGCGGGTTTCATGGCATACGATTCGACAAGGCGGCGGCGAACACGGCGCTGCTACCGCCCGCGACCGGTGAATGACTGCGTGGCGAAGCCCGCTGCGGACTTGCTCACGTCGCTTGGCACCGTCGCTTTGAAGTCCGGCGCTCTCCAACTGGCGGGCTACGACCGAGCCACAATCGGGGAAGCCCTCAAACCGGATGTCAATGACCTGATGGCGAAAACGCTGGTAGCGTTCGTCACCGCACTGTTCTGCGGCTGAGTTTTCTTCCGTGTCCTTTAACCGGAGACCCCGGCGACGCCTTCGCCGGGGCGCCCGTCGACAATGTTCGATCATGGGAAGAGGCAATCCTGAGTCGCATTTAGCTAACCCCCGACGGAGCGGGAAACTACAAACTTGGTCCGCGTTATTGCACCAAACTGCGCCGGAAATCCGCGATGCGGTTCCGCGTATCCTGCAATTGCGCCGGTGACTTCCCGCACATCGGAAGCGGCGGTGCGCATCACGCCATATTCTTCACGCTGGTAGACAACCTGCATCACATCCCAATCCGGTCCGAGGGCGTCGTTCGTCCCTTTGCGATAGACCAAACGAGCCAGCGATTCATAGTCCGCTGTCATGGCCTTCAAGAAGATGCGGCGAGACTGACACAATGCGAAACAAGACTTTACCCGATCCCTCCGGTAATCGCCCGATTGACAGACCTCCGGCATGGACTAACAGTTTTCGTCCCGAAGAACACACGCCTGAACCCAATTCAGAGCGAAGGAGGAACAGCGCGTGGAACAAGTAAAAACAAAATCGGTTGAACCACAACAGCGGTACACACTCCCGGAGGTTTCGTGGGACGAACTCAGCGAACCCGGCGCTTATGTTGAACGCGGGTCGGGCGACCTTTACAGAGTGCCGAAGGAGGCGCTCATTCCGGGCGGTTCTCCCATTATTCACAAGGAGAGCGTCGGGGCTTCGCGGCTGCTGCAAATCAGCCGGAACCCGTTTGTGACGACGCTAGAGGCGCGGCTGCGCTGCGCCCAACACAACATTGAACCTAACTTCTAAACCAGACATAACACATGTCTAATCTGAATAATTCGCGACTTCCTTAAACACGAAAAGCCTCCTCATGGTAAAAAAACCGTTGTGCACGCGGTTTTTCAGACCACTCGGAGGCTTTCGCTTGAGCCACGATACCACGACAGAGTGTCTGCTGTTTCCCGAAATCTTTTCCAAGCCCGTAGTCGCGAAGTTTGACCAGCGGCAGGGGAGTTCCGACGGTGGCGCCATCCTTCTGAAAGCCGCTGACCGACGCCTGAAATTGACGGAGGCGCTGGCGGCCCGCTTGATCGATCAGCGACAGGCGGGCAAGGTCGAACACGAGATGGAAGAGTTGCTGGCGCAGCGCATCTACGGCATCGCCTGTGGCTATGCCGACGCCAACGACGCGGCCCGGCTGGCCGCCGACCCGGTACACAAGCTGTTGGTGGGGCGCGACCTGGTCGAGGGCGCCGATCTGGCCTCGCAGCCGACGCTTTGCCGCTTTGAGAACGCTCCCGACCGCAAGCAGCTTTACCGCCTGAGCACGGCGCTGGCCGAGCGAGTGATCGAGCGCCACCGCCGCCGGCTGCACGGTCGTGCCCGCCGCATCACGATTGATCTCGATCCCACCGACGATCCCACCCACGGCGCGCAACAGCTGAGCTTCTTCAACAGTCATTACGACGCCTGGTGTTACTTGCCGGTGGCGGCTTTTCTGACCTTCAACGACGAGAAGGAACAATACCTGGTCGCGGCGGTGCTGCGGCCGGGCAACGCCGTGGCCAGCGTCGGGGCCACCGGCATCCTGCGGCGCATCCTGGTGCGCCTGTCGCGAGCCTTTCCCCAAGCGCGGATTCGCGTGCGGCTGGACGGGGGTTTCGCCGACCCGCTGGTGCTGACCTTCCTGGACGCGATGGACGTCGAATACGTCGTGGCCATGGCCAAAAATGCGGTGCTCAACCGCTTGGCCGAGCCGAAGATGAAACAGTCTCGGCGGCTCTCGAAGCAGAGCGGCCAGACCAAGCACGTCTACGGCGAAGGTCGCTACGCCGCCCGGACTTGGCTCGGCGAGCGACGCGTGATCTTCAAGGCTGAGGTGGTGCGCCAGGAGGGCAAGGAGCCGAAGGACAACCCGCGGTTTGTCATCACCAACCTGAGGCAGAGCCCGCAATGGATTTACGAGCAGGTGTACTGTCAGCGCGGGGACATCGAGAATCGGCTGAAGGAATTGCACCAGGGAGTGGAGATGGGCCGCACGAGCTGCTCGAAGTTCTGGGCCAACCAGTTCCGTGTGCTGATGACGGCAGCCGCCTACGTGCTGATGCAAGAGTTGCGGCTGCGGGCCACGCGCACGGCCTGCGCGCGGGCGCAGGTGTGGACCTTGCGGGAGCGGCTGCTGAAGCTGGGAGCTCAGGTGGTGGTCTCGGTACGTCGGGTGGTAATTCATCTTCCCGCCTCGTTTGCCTACTTGGCCAGCTTCCGCCAGGTCGCCCTCAGTTTCGGTGTCCCGAGCGGGTAGCCTCTCGATAGCTTCCCGAGCATCAACTTCCGCTGACTGGTACTGCAGCCGGGGCGCAGTGTCTTTGCCGTCGGCCAGTTCCTCGCCCCAGTCCGCCCGCAACCGAAACCGAGCGCTCGCAGACGCGGGACAAGCCGCCCAGCTTGCTACGAAGCCGCAACAAGACCCTCAAAATCGAACCTCGCCGCCCGTTCGCGAATAAGGCAGGCTA
>JBJKQB010000193.1:0-12082 GCA_046705825.1 Candidatus Acidiferrales bacterium | reverse complement strand
TTTCCCTGCTATACGCGTTCCCCTGTTACATGCGCGAAGCGGACAACTCCCCGCTTTGCCGTCTCTTGCTCGCAGCCGCATCCAACGAGTAGCGCCCCGCGCCGTTCGACGCCAGCAGCAGCAAGCCGCCCATGATCGCCAGGTTCTTCATGAAATGAACCTGGTTGTCCATGCGCGCCATGCCCTGCATGGTCCAGAAGTTGTGAAACAGCAGCGTGGTGGGTATCAAGTACAGAAACACGATCCACCCCGTGACCTTCGCCTCGAACCCGGTCAGGATCGCCAGTCCGCCGACGACTTCGATGAAAATGGCAATCGCCATGGCCAGCGTGGCCAGCGGAAATCCCTTCCCCGCCAGCATCCCGGCGAAGAACCGAAACGCGAAAACCTTGCTGAAGCCGCTGAAGATGAAAATCGCGCTCAGCAGTATTCGCCCCAAAAACGGCACAAAGCCTCCGGATGAGTTCGTCATTTCCTTTCTCCTTATCAGATTTGTCCCGCTCGCCCTTCTTATGCCAAATCAAACAGCAAAACCTCCGCGGCTTCTTCCGCTGCGACACGCACCTCGCTCTCGCCCGAGATTGCCGCGCCGTCGCCGGCCTTCAGCTCCGTCCCGTTCGCGTGAATCGAGCCGCGCGCTACTTGCAGCCAGGCATGGCGGCCCTTTTCGAGCGGGTGCTTCGCCTCCGTCCCTTTGTCCAGGCGCGCGATGTAAAGATTCGCGTCCTGATGGATCGTCACCGGCGCTTTCGGTCCCGCCACTTGATGGAATTTTCCGCGCAGTTCCTCATCCGAAAACGAGAGCTGCTCGTATTCCGGTTTCAGGCCCTTGCGCTCCGGCAGCAGCCAGATCTGCAACAGGTGTGCCGGCTCTTTTGGCGACGGATTGAATTCGCTGTGCATCACGCCCGTTCCCGCGCTCATGTGCTGTAATTCACCCGGACGGATCACCCCTCGCCCGCCTGTGTTGTCGCGGTGTTCCAGCGCCCCTTCCAAAATCCAGGTCAGGATTTCCATGTCGCGGTGCGGATGCATCCCAAAACCCTGCCCCGGCGCGATCACGTCCTCATTCAATACGCGCAGCGCGCGAAAGTGCACGTGCTCCGGGTCGTAATACTGATCGAAAGAAAAACTGAAGCGCGAATCCAGCCAGGAAAGCTTGTTCTGCCCGCGCTCCTCACTTAGTCGAACCTGCAACATTGTCGGCCTCCTCTCGCTTGCCCTCTTCGCTCGATTTCTTGTTTGCTCTTCCCAGCTTGCGGCACAGCCGTCGCAATTCTTCCTGCTCCTGCGGCTCCAGCGCGCTGAACTGCTCGACGAGCGTCTCCACGTGCTTTGGAAACACGCGTTCGATCAGCGCACGCCCCGCGTTCGTCAAGTGAATGCGGATCAGCCGCCGGTCGTTCGCTTGCCGCTCGCGCCTGACCCACCCGTGCTTCTCGAGGTTGTCCACGACCACGGTCACATTCCCGCCGCTGCGCAGAAGCTTTGCCGCCAATTCCTTCTGGCAGAGTGGCCCGAGATGCTGGATGGCCTCCAGCACCCCGAATTGCGCCAGGGTCAAGCCTCTTCTTTCAAGGTCCGCGCTCAACCGCCCCGTCAGTGAGTCGACCGCCCGCGCCAAATTGATGAACGCGTTCAACGCTCGTACTTGTGTTTCGCTTCCTTGATAGCGCGTGGGCATCGGTCCAGACTCTGGCGAATTACTTCAAATTCAAACGATTTGGATGCTGCACCCGCCCGGCTGGATTCAGCACTCACGCCCTTGACGCTAACCTACGTCGTAAGAATGAGTTAGGTCGGGCGATCGCGTCGCGCGTTTCGACTGATTGGGGGATGCGAGGCGCTACGGCTTCTGCGTCGGCCGCATGGAAATCTCGCTGATGAAGCTCTGCGGCGCCTGCGTGACCAGCATCTCCACCGCATGTGCCACATCCTCCGGCTTCAGCATCTTGCTGGTGTCCTTACGGCTCGGCTGGCCAAATTCCGTGACCACCGATCCCGGACAGATCGCGCTCACCCGAATGCCGTAGGCCCGCAGATCCTCGGCCGCGCAATATGTGAATCCGAGCAAGCCCCACTTCGACGCGCAGTAAATCGACCCGCCGGCAAACGCGTTCTTTCCCGCAAGCGAAGCGATATTGATGATGTGTCCGCTGCGCCGCTCGATCATTCCGGGCGCCACCGCTTTCGTCAGCAGGAACACTCCCTTCGAATTGGTGTCTAAAACTGTGTCCCAGTCCGTTTCGGAGGCTTCGTGCAACGGCCCGAAATATCCGGTCCCCGCATTGTTCACCAGGATTTCGATAGGACCCAGCGAGGTCTGCGTCTTTTGCACAAGCAACTCAATGTCGGCCGCGCGCGTCACATCTGCGTGCACCCCCAGCGCGCTGATGCCATCCTTTTTCAGGATGTTTGCCGCCTCTTCCAGCCGCTGTGTGTCGCGCGCGCAGATGCTCACGTTCGCTCCCATTTTTCCCAGCAGCCGCGCGATGGCCAAGCCAATTCCCCGGCTTGCTCCGGTAACCAGTGCCGTCTTCCCAGCCAGCGATCCCATCTCCGCCATTCTTCCTCCCTCGGCCGCGATTGGTTGGCCTCATTCACCATGTTATCATTCAGTTGTGGAGGGCAAGAGACAGGCCAGCCCGGTTCACCCCTCGCCGCGGAAATTCGATTTAGCCTTGCGTGCGCGGAAAGCTTTCCCTATAATCCGGTGGATTTGATCAGTCCCGTAGACCTGCAGGTTGGCGTTCCCGAAGTCGGCCGTTTTGCCCAAATTGAATCTGGCTCAGGAGGCAGGTAAGTGATCACGCGAAAACGTTTCACCCGATCCCTCGTGGTTCTCGCAGCCCTTGCGCTCGTGCCTTTTTGTTCTCTCCCCGCGGCTGCGAATCCTGCCCCGCAGGAGGGAGGCCAGCAGCAACAAAGCAAGCCGGGTTACACCCTTCCCGAGTACAACGCGTTCGAGGCGGCCAACTCGGAAAAGGATCCGCAAGCGCGTCTCAAGTTGCTCGACGCTTTTGTCGCAAAGTATCCGAATTCCACGCTGATGCCGTACGTCGATACTCTCTATTTCCAGACCTACAATCAGCTGAAGAATTATCCGAAAACGATCGAATCTGCTGACAAGCTCGTCGCCCTCGGCGACAAGGTGGCCGTCGGCACCCGCCTTCAGGCTTTGCAGGCTCGCGTGGTGGCCTTTCAAGCCAGCTTCAAAGCTACCGACCCCAATGCCCAGGACGAGTTGACCAAAGAACGCGATGCCGCTCTTCAGGGCGCTCACATGCTCGAATCCTTTCCCAAACCCGCCAGCTTCAAAGGCAGCGATACGGATTGGCAGAACCAGAAGAAACCCGGCCTCGCCTTTTTCTACGCCGCCGCTGGTTTCGCCGACCTGAATCTCAAGGATGAAGCGGCCGCCATCGAGGCCTTCAAGAACGCACTCACCAACAAACCCGACGACCCGGTCTCCGAGTATCGTCTGGGTCTGGCTTACCTGCAGACGAAGCCCCCGCAATACCTGGATGCGTTCTGGTCGCTGGCGCGCGCCATCGACCTCAAGGTCCCTGATTCCGACAAGATTAAGGACTATCTCCAGAAACAGATTCTGGTGTACGAGCAGCCCGGCTGCGATTCGCAGGCCACCGATCAGCTCAACGAACTGCTCCAGCTCGCTCAGAATTCGCCCCAGCGTCCCGCTACTTGGACCATCCCGGATCAGGCGAGCCTGAATCAGATCCGCCAGTCCAGCAATATCCTGAGCGTGATCACCGATCTCAGCGGCGGCGGTGACAAGGCCAAGCAGACCTGGCTGGCCATTTGCGACGCCCAGTTTCCTGAAGTCACCGCGAAGATCATCGATATCAACACAAGCGGCAATTACGTCGATTTCATGGTCTACACCGGCGCCACAGCGGATGATATGGAAAAGGCCACCACGGCCAACATGGACGTGAAAGTCTGGACCGCCGCTCCTCCCGCGGGCGCCGTGGCTGGCCCGGCCAGCACTGCTTCGCAGGTGACGCCGCAGCCCGACGTCACGCGCCTCAAGAAGAACGACGGCATTCGCTTCTCCGGCACCATCGTGAGTTATGACCCTTCGCCGTTCCTTCTTCACTGGGATCAGGTGAAAGTGGATCCGTCGGTGATTCCGCCGGCTCCCAACACCCGGCGTCGCACTCCGCGAAGAGGCCGGCGTTAGACAAGCTGCACGGGGGAACGGTCCAATCCGCTCCCCATCCTCACCACAACCTCCTCGGGGTTTTCTCCGTACACCACTAGGTCTGCTCCGTTTCCGCTGGGGCAGGCGAGTATCCTGAATCTGGGTCTTCGTTCCTTCGAAGTTGGGACGCACCTGAGAGCTATGCTCTCGCCGGAGGCCACGTCATTTAACCTCGGATTCTTGCCCGTGTAACCTGACTGTAACAATTCCGAAACAAAATTTGACTCTTCGATCATCAACCTTTGGGGGCTCATCTGGTTGCCTCCGATGAGGAGAATTGACCTATTTTCTCCCGGCTGTTCCTGTGGCAACTGTTGCGCGACTTGCATGTCCGACGCGTTGGCCTCTCAAATGCCGAAGAGCTTGAAAAGCTAGGGGTCAATTCACTCTCCTTTAACGGTGCTGCAACACATAAGCCATATGAAGATCCAGACTCTCCGATGACGCGCGATACTGGCTGTTGTTTAACGACAGTGGCGCGGGAGTCGCTTCATCGGAGGGGAAGAGAAAACCAGACTTCATTTGTGGTTAAGAACAAAGCGATATCTCGCAGAGAGAGAGGGAATGTGAACAGAAACAGTAATGGTCGTTTCGGACGGATGGTCTGGACAGCGGGTATCACCCTGGCGCTAGCGGCAGTCTGTTTCGCTGGACAGTCCACATCCGAGAGCATTACCGGTGCTGGCAGCACCTGGGTGTATCCCCTGGTTGCTAAGTGGTCTGCGGCGTATGCAAGCAAGACCGGCGTGAAGGTTAACTACCAGTCGATCGGCTCGGGCGGAGGTATCGCTCAAATTAAGGCTGGAACAGTGGCCTTTGGCGCGAGCGACATGCCGCTCAAGCCGCAGGATTTGAAGGCTGCTGGGTTGATCCAGTTCCCCACAGCGGTGGCCGGTTGCGTCGTAACATACAATCTTCCCGGGATTGCATCGGGCAAGCTCATTCTAACCGGCCCGGTTACGGCTGACATCTATCTCGGGAAGATCAAGAAGTGGAACGACCAGGCCATCGAGAAGCTAAACCCGGGTTTGAAACTGCCCGACACGGACATCACCGTAGTACATCGATCTGACGGATCGGGAACGACGTTCACTTTCACTAACTATCTGTCGAAGGTGAGCCCGGAGTGGGCACAAAAGGTGGGCTCCAGCACCTCTGTTGCCTGGCCAGTCGGGGTTGGCGGCAAGGGGAGCGAGGGTGTCACCTCTTATGTGCAGCGCATCCCCGGTTCGATCGGCTACGTGGAGTACGCCTACGTCCTGGAGACCCACGGATCCTACGCGCGCATGATCAACAGGGCCGGCAAGCTCGTGAGCCCGTCCCTGGAAGGCTTTCAAGACGCGTCAGCGCACGTGGACTGGACTAAGGCACAGGATTTCTATGTCATCCTCACCGATCAGCCCGGCCCAGCTACTTGGCCGATTTCAGGTTGCACGTGGCAAATCCTGCGGAAGAACGCCTCCAAGACGGAGAATATGGCAGTGATGAAGTTCTTCGATTGGGGCTTCGAGCACGGGCAAGCAATGGCCAAGTCGATCGTCTATGGTCCCCTGCCGCCAAGCACCGTGCAGGCCATCAAGTCGTATTGGAAAAACGAGCTCGGCTACAGCATCTAAGGCGCTGGCACCGAGTCGGCTGAGCTTTCAGGATAACGGAGGAGTATGAACGGCTCGGACGTCGTGGTTGGGATGGGTACAGGGCCGCCGTTCGAGGAGCCGAGGGCCGCCACGAAGCCGTGGCGGCTCTCGGGCGATTCCTTGTTCCACGGTGCGGCGGTGTTCGCGGCGTTTCTGGCCGCGGCGACGCTGTTCGGTACGGTTATTGCCATTGCTTACGACAGCCGATTGTCGATTCACACATTCGGTATTTGGAGTTTTCTGAAATCGAGTGAGTGGAATCCCGTAACGCAGACATTCGGGGCGTTTCCGTTCATCCTGGGGACGTTGATCAGCTCGGCTATCGCGATGGTCCTCGCCGTGCCGATTAGTTTCGGGATAGCGGTGTTCATTGTCGAGGTCGCCCCGGTGTGGATTAAGAGACCCGTGGCCGGAGCGATCGAGCTGTTGGCAGCCGTCCCCAGCATCGTTTATGGCTTATGGGGACTGGTCGTATTCGCCCCGGTCTTCGGCAACATTGAGCCGTGGTTGAGCAATACCTTGGGGGCAATCCCAGGGATCGGAGCGCTGTTTCAAGGCCCGCCGATGGGAATCGGGATGCTGACGGCCGGGATCGTGCTGGCGATCATGGTCCTCCCGTACACATCGTCGATTATGCGCGATGTCTTTATGGTAGTGCCGGCGTCCTTGCGCGAATCTGCCTACGCCCTGGGAGCCACCACATGGGAAGTGGCCTGGGACATCGTCCTGCCCTACACGCGTTCGGCAGTGATTGGCGGGATTTTCCTGGGTTTGGGTCGTGCGCTGGGCGAAACGATGGCAGTGACCTTCGTGATTGGAAACAGCAACATGTTTTCACCCAGCTTGCTCATGCCGAGTGCGACCATCCCCTCGGTGCTGGCCAATGAATTTACCGAAGCTACAACTAAGTTATATGTTTCCTCACTGATTTACTTGGGTTTGATCCTGATCGCGGTCACCTTGGCCGTGCGCTTTCTCGCGGTCCTGCTGATCCGCCACCTCGGACGCAAGGAAGGAGCGTTGGCGTGATTAGGGTTGTTGCCAGGCGTCGCGCCGTCGACGTGTTGAGCAAAATCCTGATGGGCGCCGCGGCGGTCGTCGGGGTGTTCTTCCTGTTTTGGATCATCTGGTCAACACTGAAATTCGGCATTTCCGGCATGCATTGGAGTCTCTTTACCAATGACACGCCGCCACCCGGAACCGACCAATTTGGTCTGCGCAATGCCTTCGTCGGGAGCTTACTCCTGCTGGGGCTGTCATTGGCCATCGGTGTGCCGATCGGGTTGATGGCTGGAACGTGGTTGGCGGAATACGGTTTTCGCAGCCGAACCGCCGAAGCCGTGCGATTCATCAATGACATTATGCTGAGCGCGCCGTCGATCGAAATCGGCTTGTTCGCTTACGCTGCCATAGTGGCCCCCATGGGGCACTTCTCGGGGTTGGCAGGCAGCGTTGCTCTATCGATCTTGATGATCCCAATTGTCGTGCGGACTACTGACGAGATGCTAAGTTTGGTCGGCGGTGACATGCGGGAAGCCGCCATTGCGTTGGGAGCGCCAGCGTGGGTCGTGATCACCAAAATAACCTGGAAGGCGGCCCGTGCCGGCATCTTGACCGGAATATTGATTGGCTTGGCGCGCATCTCGGGCGAGACTGCTCCCTTACTTTTTACCGCGCTGAATAACCAGTACTTCTCGTCCAACATGTTGCGCCCGATTGCGAATGTTCCCGTGGTAATCTTTCAATTCGCGCTGAGCCCGTACACGAACTGGCAGGACATGGCCTGGGCTGCGGCGTTTATCACGGTCGTGTTCGTGCTGGCGCTCAGCATTGGTGCGCGTTGGTTCCTTGGTAAGGTGCAGGTGCCTAAATGACGGCCAATCAATCGGAACGATCCCGCCTAATGGGCATCCCTATTCCTATGAAGCCAGGCAACCCTGCACAGAGCCAGACCGCAGCCCAGGTGCCAGTGAGAATCGCCGCCCGAAACCTGAATTTCTATTACGGCAAGTTTCAGGCCATCAAGAACGTCAACGTCGAAATCCGCCAAAACAGGGTTACGGCCTTCATCGGTCCGTCTGGCTGCGGTAAGTCGACGCTCTTGCGGATTTTCAATCGCATGTACGATTTGTATCCCCATCAGCGCGCCGAGGGGGAGGTCATCCTCGACGGCGAAAACATTTTGGCGTCAAAAGATACACGCCAGCTCCGGGCCAAGGTTGGCATGGTTTTTCAAAAGCCGACGCCGTTCCCAATGGCGATCCACGAAAACATCGCGTTCGGAGTCCGCCTATACGAAAACTTGCGGCGTTCCCAGATGGATGATCGCGTGCGGCACTCTCTAACGAGGGCAGGTCTGTGGGATGAGGTGAAGGACAAGCTCAATCAGTCCGGACTAGGGCTTTCGGGCGGGCAACAGCAGCGTCTGTGCATCGCCCGGGCTCTTGCCGTGAATCCAGAGGTTCTGTTGCTCGATGAACCGTGTTCGGCCCTTGATCCCGTCTCTACGGCGAAAATCGAGGAGCTTCTGTTCGATTTGAAGGATGCGTGTACGATTGTCATTGTCACCCACAACATGCAGCAGGCCGCTCGAGCCAGCGACTACACTGCGTTCATGATGGGAGGGGCGGTCATCGAGTGCGACGAGACCTCACGGCTCTTCACAACCCCAAGCGATCCGCGCACAGAAGCTTACATCACCGGCAGATTTGGCTAGCACACCACAGACCGAGAGAGATCAGGACGGGCTATGTGTGGACTCAGTGAGGGTTAGCGCCGCCGGCCCACGTGGTCCAGCTTGTATACCTCGACCTTGCGGCCCAGCGTGTTGCGGTGAATGCCCAGAAGCTTCGCGGCTCGTGACTGGTTGCCATTCGCGCGCTCCAGAGCGCGCTTGATGAATTTCTTTTCGAACTCCCCCACGGCCTCTTCCAGGAGAATGCCGCGTTCAACCATCATGCCCACGAGCGATTCCAGTTGATCTTTCACAGTAGCACGCTCCACGAATGCGACACTCTTCCCCTGAAAGAAATAGCGCCCCGCAGCCGGACCCCCGCCCAGCCGTCCAAACCGCTGTTCAATTCAATCCAGTGTGTGACCGGTGATGCGTTGGTACGCTTCCCTGTACTTCTCGCGTGTGGCTGCGACTACCTCTGCAGGAAGGGACGGCCCAGGAGGTTGCTTGTTCCAACCGATATGCTCGAGATAATCGCGTACGTATTGCTTGTCGAAGGACGGCTGCGCTTTTCCCGGCGCGTACTCGCTGGCCGGCCAAAAACGCGAGGAATCCGGCGTGAGCGCCTCGTCGATCCAGATCAGTTCGCCGCCCGCTTGTCCAAATTCGAACTTCGTATCCGCTATGATGATCCCGCAGTTCGCCGCATGCTCCGCCGCTTGACTGTACAAGCGGATGCTCGTGTCCCGCAGCTTTTCGGCCAGCCCGCGCCCGATCCGCGTGGCCGTTTCCTCGAACGATATGTTTTCGTCATGACCGGTGGTTGCCTTGGTCGAGGGCGTGAAAATCGGCTCCGGCAGCTTGTCCGATTCGCGCAGCCCCGCCGGCAGCGGAACGCCGCACACCGCGCCCGTCTTCTGGTAGTCCTTCCAGCCCGACCCGGAAAGGTACCCGCGCACCACGCACTCGATGGGCACTGGCTCGGTACGCCGCACCACCATGGCGCGCCCCTTCAGCGAGCCGGCATAGGGAGCGAGTTCGCCGCTAAAATCCTGGCCGGTGATCACGTGGTTCGGAATTACCCCGCGCAATTTCTCGAACCAGAAGAGCGACAGTTGCGTCAGCACGCGCCCCTTGTCCGGAATAGGCGTCGGCAGAACCACGTCGAACGCCGACAGCCGGTCGGTGGCGACGATCAGCAGCCGCTCGCCCAGATCGTAGATGTCTCGAACCTTCCCTCGAGCGCGAAGTTTCAGACCGCGAAAATCCGTTTGCGAAATGACGTTCAGTTGTGGAGAAGCCACGGAGTTGATGTCCTCGGTGAAGCAGGGAGGGCGTTATTCTAACGCAGTGAGTCGAGAAGTCAACGGCGAAGAAAAGGTGGCAGCGCGTGGCTCGCTCGGGGGAATTTGTTTCGGGACGATGTGGCTCTAGAAACTCGGCAAGGTGCTGCTCGCGGCCGCGGGGCTCTCCGCTGCGCTTGCCGCGTTCACGCGCAGGCGCAGCCGCTCCAGGTAAGTTTGTCCCAGCGACATGCATCCGGTGTAGAGATAACCCCACACAAACAGGACCAGGAACGGAACCGTGGCGTAGTTCTCGTTCTGCATCGCATAGACCACCGTCGCCGCGAAGTACAATCCCAGCCCCAGCTCGATGTAGGGCATCCATCCCGCGCTCTTGCGATAGTTCTTTTTCACTGACGCCGGCGTCTTCGCATTCGCTTCCACGCGGTACTTCGGCGTGCGCACGAATTCCGTCTTCACGTCGAACAGCGCTTCCATCACCGCGAACGCGTTGCGCACCGACAGCCCGATCCCTACCGCCATCACGAAGGGCAAATACAGGAACGTCCGTTTCCACGTCTTGGGATAGAACGCCCGCTCCGCCGCCAGGTAGAACGACGAGATCGAGCAGGTCGACGCCATGAACAGCGGGAAATCGATCACCAGCACCTGGAACCATCCCTGGTAGAAGCGCACGATCATGGCCGGCAGCAGGATGATCGAGAGCACAACCATCAGCGGATAGCTGATATTCGCGGTCAGATGAAAAAAGGCCTCCGCCTTGATTTCCGGCGGCACCTTCGACTTCATCACGCGCGGCAGAACCTTCTTGGCCGTCTGCATCAGCCCCTTTGCCCAACGCGCCTGCTGCGTCTTGAACGCGTTCATCTCGATGGGCAGTTCGGACGGGCAATCGATTTCCGGCAAATACAGGAACTGCCACCCGCGCAACTGCGCGCGATACGACAGGTCCGTATCTTCGGTCAGCGTGTCATGCTGCCAGCCGCCCGCGTCGTCGATTGCCGCCCGCCGCCACACGCCCGCCGTCCCGTTGAAATTGAAAAACAGCCGGCTGCGGAACCGCGAGGAATGCTCGATGGCGAAATGCCCGTCCAGCAGGATCGCTTCCACTTCGGTCAAGGGCGAGTAGTTGCGGTTGATGTAGCTCCAGCGCGTCTGCACCATGGCCAGCTTCTCCTCCACGAAGTACGGCACGGTGCGCCGCAGAAAATCGGCCGGAGGAATGAAATCGGCGTCGAAGATGGCCACCAGTTCCCCGCTCGCCGTCTTCAGGCCGTTGCACAGGGCGCCCGCTTTGAACCCTTCGCGATTCGTACGGTGAATGTAACGGATCGGCAGGCCCAACTCGCGGTGCCGCTGCACGCAGTTCGACGCCACTTCCTGCGTCTCATCCGTCGAATCGTCCAGCACCTGTATTTCCAGCAGTTCGCGCGGGTAATCGAACTGCGCCACCGCCTCGATCAGCCGCTCGATCACGTACCGCTCGTTGAAGATCGGCAGCTGCACCGTCACCTTCGGCCACTTCTCGATTTCCGGAGGCGGCCCCGCCACATTCTTGCGATTCTTGAAAAACCGGTAGACCAGCGCGTAGCGGTGCGTTCCATACGCCGCCAGCACGATCATCACGATGAAGTACGGAATCATGACGGCCACATCGAAGGAGTTCAGGTGATAGAGCCCGCGAAATGGATTCCTCAGCGGGTCCATGTTCCGGTTCCAATAATCCGTGACCGGATTCATGGCAGGCGCCAGCAACAGCGCGACCGCGTACACCCACGTCACTGGATTACGTCCTCCACTCTTTGCAAATGGGCCTTGAGAAGAGCCGATGCCGCCGATTCGACGCCAGGACTGCGCAGGCAAACCCGGCGAGGGTTAGAAGGTCGGGCGCTGGATCCGCCCGGCCAATCCCGTTCGCGCGCTACTGGCTGGGAAGCCAAACCCGATTATCGTTTTGGCGGCGTCAAGTGTCAACGATTTGTCGCTCGCATGTCGCTGCAAAGTGAGAATGTCCGGTTTGTGCAAAGTAGAAATGTCCGGTTTCATGCAGAGCGGGAGGGGGCATGGAACCGGAGCGAATCGAGTTGAGCGCGAGAGAGCGGGAACGGTTGAAGGTGTTGCACGAAGTGGAAGAGGGTCATCTCAAGCAGATCGAAGCCGCGCGGCGGCTGCGGTTGAGCGACCGGCAGGTACGCCGGTTGCAGGGGCGGCTGCGCCAACGGGGAGATCGGGGCATCGTGCACCG
>JBJKQB010000192.1:0-11014 GCA_046705825.1 Candidatus Acidiferrales bacterium | reverse complement strand
GGAAAATCGGGCCGCGCCACCTCGAGAATGATGATTCCCACTCTGGGGTCGCGCGCAGCAATCTCCGCCGCGGCAAAGTACCCCGGCGCGACATCGTTGTAATCCCAGAAACTCAGGTGAATGGTCTGCCCGCGCGGAAAGAGCTTCCACACCTGCGGCGCGAAAATGCCGAAGTGAGTGCGGGCATCCGCAGCCGTTTCCGGTCCGGAATGCGCGGCCAAAATGTGTAGGACGCCCACACGAAACTTGCTGTCCTGATTCTGCTGGCTCCACACGCGAGCCGGCGTGTACATCAAGGGCGTGAACGCGCCGTAGGTGCCGCTAAGCGCCCATACTCCCGCAAATTTCGCGGGGTCCACAGACGCGCTCTGGCTCACTAGCCCGATCGCGGTCGAGACATTGCCCGCTTCCTGAATGGCAGCCTTGACGCGCGTGCCGAGCGGGTTTTTCTCCGGATCGTAATGACCCCACAAACTGCCGTGCTCGACGTTGATGGACTCAGACAGATCGGCGGCCAAGGTCAAGAAGCGGTTCTCGGTGACATAGTTCATCCACTTGATGATTTCCGAGATGGCCCGGCGCGCTCCCGCGGTTTCTCCCGGCTTGCGAAAAAGCGCGATGCCTACTTCCTTCTGTTTTCTCGAAATTGGATTCGTTATGGAAAGCTTCTGCGGTTCGCGCGGCAAATTGGCGACGCGCAAGCGGTCATCAAGAAAGGGATCGTGGCGAACGTCGATGCGAACGGGAATCTCGTCCTTCACCGTATCGCCAATCTCTACCAGGCGGTCCGCCAGCCAGTCGCCCAAGCCGTTGCGATCGAGCACCGACATGACCACATCGATGTTGGTCTTGAACTGGATCAGGCGCTCCCGGGGATCGGTCACCGGCCCCTGACGGATGCCTTTGAATTCGACGCCATAGTGGCGTTCGAACGTGTCTGCCAGAGCGACGAAATACTCCGAGTTCATCTTCAGCGAATAAGGATGGCTGGCGTAGCCAAGCAGCTGCTGGCCATAATTGGGGACCTCACCGCGGACCGCGCCGGGCCAGTAGCCTTTGAGGGTCTTGCCGATCGCAATCATAGGACGCCGGTCCGCCGGATCCCATTCGTCCATGGCTTTCAGCACGGCGACGATCTGGCCGTAATCGTGGCCATCGTCCATGGTGAACACGTTCCAACCATACGAAGTCCACTGATCGATGATGCTGTAGCCGTCATATTTTTCGGCAACGACGCCGCCAAGCAGCGAGTCGTCGATGCCGCTGTTGTTGTTGGAGAAGAGAATGCGCAAACGCTTGCCGACTTGCAGCGCGAGCGCCTGCGTCTTGAGTTCCTGGGCATGGCCCTCGGTCATGGCAAATTCGCCTTCGAAGGCGATCACCTTGGGCGAGCTTGCGGCGCCAACGAAATTCCAAAATGCGGCTTTCCCCGCAGATGTGGCGACGCCGATGCCGGAAGGGCCGCCATTCACATCGTTCGTAAGATCGGTTGATTCGGAGTGGCCGGCCAGGGCGCGAATACCGCGTCCTTTGGCTTGGGCAAACAGCGGGTGATCTTCCAGTCCCAGGCTCGGCAAGAGCGTTTTGAGCGCTCCCGCGCCCCGGCGGAACCCGAGGGCGTCCACTGGCAGCATGGCGACGTGCGGATCCACTCCGTAGCGCCGATCGCCGGTCAGTTCGAATTTTCGAGCCAACGCCTGCCCCATGATCATCCACAGTGCATAGCAGGTCGGAACGCAATGGCCCCCGGCCAGCATGAACTTGTCGGCGTAAGGATGTTTGGGGCGACGATAGTCGTAACGCAGGCCGCCCAGCTCCGGTCCGGCGAGGTGCACGGCGACGTTGTAGGGCGTGTAGGCCAGAGGCCCGCCAAAATGGCCCGTCTGCGCGTAATTGCCGAGCAGGACGAGAGTCATGCAGGTCATGTAGCCGATATCTTCGATATGGCGGTCGTACGCCGCAGGACCCGGGGCCCTGTGCGATAGCTGTGTTTCGATGGTCGCCACGTTCAGCTCCTGATTTTCGGTATGGCACTCAAAGCGAGTTGCGGCCGAAAGACAAACGCCGGAGGGATGCCAGGTGCCAAAGATCTAGCCTTTGGTTCGCGGCGGGACGTAGCCTTCGGGCAGGCGCGCGCCCTCGCCGAAGAAGAACTGCTCCATCTGTTGTTCCATAATTTTCTGCGAATTGGGGTCCAGTGGATTGAGCCGGTACTCGTTCATCAGCATCTTGGAGTGCTCGATCCACATCTTCCAGGCTTCTTGCGAAACGTTCTCGTAGATGCGCTTTCCGATTTCGCCCTTCCACGGAATGCGCTCGAGCCCCGGCATTTCCTTGCCGAACTTGACGCACTTGACCGTGCGCGCGTGCTTGCCGGCGGGCGCTGGAGCAGGAGCTGCAGATTGTTGGGCGTCGCCGCACTTCTCGTCGGCCATGAATGCCTCCTCGATTTGTAGAACCATGTCCAACATACTGCAAGCGGGATCGAAATTCCACCCGAGGCTTGACACTGTGGGTTGCGCCCGTTTCGGAAGGTGCGTCGAGATTTGTCCCGGCTGTTTCCCGGGCGGAAAATCAATCAGTCGCGGGAACCTGATCCGGCGGCTGAGGAGGAGGCCACAGCGGTCGCCGTGCCGTGATCATCGGACGCGAACTTCTGCTTGTTGTAAGAGAGGCTATTGATGCTGGCCAAATACGTCGCGATCCCGCGGTAGATGCCCAGGGCGATGCGTTCGCGCTGAATGGGGCGCCGCAACAGGCGCTCATCCGTGGGATTGCTCAGGAATGAAATCTCGCAGAGCACGGACGGCATGTTGGCGCCGATCAGAACGACGAACGGCGCGCGCTTCACGCCGCGGTTGTGTTCGCTTGCGCTGACCAGTTCCAAACGGTGTGACAGCGCGCCCTGAATGTCCGTGGCCAGCTCCTTCGATTCCTCGATCTTGTCGTTGCGCGCGATCTTCTGGATCAAATTCTGCAGGTCGTGAATCGACTCGGTGGAGTAGGCGTTTTCGCGAGTCGCCACTTCCATCGCTTCGGGCGAGGTGGCGAAGTTCAGATAATACGTCTCGATTCCGCGCGCGTAACGGTCCCGGCTCGAATTGGCGTGAATGGAGATGAACAGGTCGGCTTTCGCCTTGTTGGCGATGGCGGTGCGCTCTTCCAGGGGAATGAAGACGTCGGTCTTGCGCGTGTAGATCACCTGCGCGCCCGGAAGGTCTTTCTGGATGATGCGTCCCAAGCGCAGCGCTACGTCGAGACACACGTCCTTTTCCATCAGGCCGTGCGGGCCAATCGTGCCTGTATCGCGCCCGCCGTGTCCCGGATCGATCACGATGCGGCTAATCTTCAGTCCCAACTCGCGGCTCAGCGAACGCCCGCCGTTACGCATCGGCCTTGGCTCCGGAGGGGGCGTCAATGACGCGCTGGTGCGTGGCGGGGCCGTCCCGGCCAGGCGCCGCGCTACCTTGGGAGAGAGTCTTGTCGAATCGACGTTAACGGTCTCCGTAGGCAGCTGCTCTGACGCGCTCGAAGCGCCCGGCGCGCTCGATTCACCCGTGGAAGCCACTGCCGGTGTCGTGGTGGCCGGCGCCACTGCCGGTTCCTTGCTCACCGTGACCGCCGCTGCCGTGGTTTCGCCATGCGAATTCGGCGCGACCGCATTTGCGCCACGTAGATCAATCACCAAACGGTAGGGCTTGCCCACCAGAACGGCGGAATAATCTCTCGTCGCATCCGCGTTCAGCACGATGCGCACGACATCGGGCCGGTTCTGGCCCACACGCAACGATTTCAGGAGCCCGCTCTGAAAATCGACGGATTGGCCGCGCATGTGCCGGCTGATACGCGCCTGGTGCAGATCGAAATAGATTCGGTCCGGCGCGCGCAGATGAGCGGAATCAAAAGTCACCGTATCGTTGAGCCGGACGATGATGCGCGTGCGGTCCTTCGAGTTGAACGCCTGAACCGATTCCACAGCGGCCCAGCTCCTGCGTGGCTCTTGCGGCTGAACGATGGGCCCGAGTCCTGCGAAATCGGTTCCGGGCCGTCCCGCAACCTCCTTCACCGCAGGTCCCTGCGTCTGCTGCGCAATCGGGTTGGATCCGGGCGCCGCGATGGTCCCTTGCCGCGCGCTCAACGCGCGAGGCGCGCCAGCTGCTCCGCCCACTTCTGTCCTTGCCGGCAGTGCGGCCGGGGCAGCAGGCCCGCGCGCCTGCGCAATTTCAGCCAGCGCCGCGCGGGCATCCGCAGCATGATTGCTCGACGGGAAGCGCTTTAGAAATTCCTGGTACGTCGTTTCGGCGGCCTGGAGATTTTTCTGGTCGTCCTTCTGTATCTGCGCAATGGCAAAGAGAGCTTCGCCCCGATAGCGCGTGCCCGGATACTGCGCGATCAGGAACTTGTACATGTCGATCGAAGCCTGAAAATATTTGCGGTGGAAGAAGTAGCCCATTTCGCGGTACAACTCGGCTTCCGCCACGAGCGACGCAGTCACTTCCGGCGATTGCGCGGAAATGAGGTAGACCTTCTGGTAGGCCGCAATCGTTTCCTTGTAGTCGGTTACGGAGCGGTCCTTGGGCAGCAGCCCCTCGAGCATCGTGCGCATGCGCACGGCGTGCGCGAATTGGTCGCGCGCAGCGTTTTCGCGATCGGCGCGGGCGGGAGAAGGCAGGCAAAGCAGCAGCGCACCCAGGATCAGAACGAAGCTTGCAGCGGCGCGCCCTGAAGTCCTGCTCGAAAACTTCCTGAAGCAAAGAGAGGTCCAGTCCCCTTGTGTCATTCGTTCGTGTACACAACCTGGCCCTGGGCGTTCACCGTCTTGCGGATGGGAATCCTGGGAGGAGTCCACCCCGAAGCCGGATTACGGCCCGAGCCAGGCCGGAAGTAAGCGTCCTTCACCTTTCGCACGTACTGCCGCGTTTCCCGGAACGGAGGAACGCCGCCGCTGCGGTCCACGGCCTGCTCACCTGCATTATATGCCGCAAGCGACAGCGTCAAATCGCCGTTGTACCGATTGAGCAACGTTTTCAGATACGCCGTTCCGCCCTCGATGTTCTGCGCGGCATCGAAAGGATTGCCGACGCCAAAACGTTCTGCCGTGCCAGGAATAAGTTGCATCAATCCCATGGCTCCCTTATCCGAAATTGCCTGGGGATTCCAGCTGGACTCCGTGCTGATCACCGCATTGACCAGCGCGGGATCCACCTTGTGCCGCTCCGCCACTTCGTCCACGATGCGCTCGAGCCTGGCCGGAGGAGCGGTTCGCGAATCACTGCGCGACGCCGCATGTGCGGCAGAACTGCCGCCGCGATGGGGCGCCGCATCCCTGTTGATGTAGACGAGATTTCCATGCTCATCTACATACGATGCAATTTGGGCGCGTGCCGGTATGGCTAGTACAGCCAACACCGCGAGCAAGATTACAACATTTGCCGGTCGTGGGATGCGCCAAGATGACGGCAAGTTCCGCAGACGATACCGCCTCCGCAGTATTCCGTCCCTTGAACCGCTTGATCCGTTGATCGAAACCTTGCTCATGGCCTAGGGGAAGGCAGAACGTCCGAGCTCAAAGCCAAAACTGCAGCCCTGAACCCGTACTTCCTGATACGAACGAGCACTCTCGATAGAACTGGCGTTCCGGCAAACAACAAGGCCGGAAGCTCCTGAAAGACAACCACCAGCGAGCTACTCCGGGGGCAATCCTGCCGCCCAGAAGCCGTCTCGCTGATTCGGCTGTAAGTCCGCATGTGCTAGGCAGAGCTGGTGTTACAGTTCCCTGCACGCACAGGCAAACTTCTGGCGCGCCCTTATTCTAGGGGTCTCCAGGCAGGGGGTAAACTGTCCCGACGGACGGCTGTGTCTTTTGAGGCATCGCCCTAACTGGAGGCCAGACGGGACGACCTGGTGCTCCGGGCAGAGCATCGCTTCAGCGGCGACGGCGGGCTAGGTGAACGCCCAACGCGTCATTCTCCTCGCCCGCTTCCAGCGGATGGATGCACAAGCCATTTCCGCTGGCGTCGCATTGATAGACCTGCCAAACCGGCAGGTCGGCCGGTTTGACGATATAGTCTCCGCGTTCCATTTCGATCGCCAGATCGTAGTCGGCCAGCACGTACGGATTCCCCGGTGCGGCGCGCACCCGGAACATCTTCGATCCAGCCTCGTAATTGCCATAGCTATAGCAGTAGCCAATGCAGGCGCGGTCCAGAATGTGCTGGATGGTGACGCGCGACCCTCCCGGAGGCAGGATCGTCCCCATCACTCGCTGATTTGGAGGTAGAGTGTGCACCAACCTCGCGACTTGCTCTTCCATCCGGTTGATGCGCGCCGTATCTTCGTAAACAAGCGCGAAGAACACTACCGCCAGCGCGCACGCGGCGATCAAATGCCATCTTCGGAGCTGAATCCCGCCCAACAAACAGAGAATCAAGGCAAGGGACACAGATGTCAGCCGGTCAGTGAGCAGTGCGACCGCGCCAATATGCCCCGGAACATGAGCGCCGTGCGGCAGCAGCAACACAGAGCCGCACACAAGTACGTAAAGCTCAAAAGGAGTCGTGTAAGCGCTCCAGAATCCTGGTTCGCGCTGCCGCCAGCGGCGAAAAATGTCCCACGCGAGTGCAACACAGACGAAGGCCAGGAATCCAAATTCCACAATCTCGTAGCGCTTGCCGAACAGCACGAACTGGTCCGCGCCATTGAAGAACCAGAAGTTATGCGGCCGCGTCTCGACGACGTAGTGCGCCCAGAGATAATCGTGAATCCCGAAAAGGACGGCGATCCCTGCGAGCAGCAGCAGCGGGTGATAACTGCGCGGAATCCGTTGTGCCAAAAGCACATACAGCCCAGCGCCAACCAGCCAGAGCAGCGCCAGCGGATGCGCCAGAACAATCAGAGGCGCAAGCGCGAGAGGGATCAGGCGCTCAGCTCCCCTGCCGCGCCAGAGAACCGCCAAAGCGAAGAACGACAAGCCAAGCGCCAGATAATAATTGAACAGGCCGATATGGAACGTCCAGCCGTAGGCCGCCATCGCAATCAACGGCACGAGATCCCACGGTGCGTGACGACTGGCCGCGCAGATCAGTGCGAATACGCCCCAGAAAAAGATCAGGACTGCCAGCGCAACGGCAATCTTTTCCGCTGCATGCAGCCCGAACAGCCAGCCCAATCCAGTCAGCAAATAGTCGAAGAGAACATTGTTCCAGCGGTGGTCGATCCAGAGACCGTGCACCTGGCCGCGATGGATCAACTGCACGAGCCAGGCGTTATAGAGATGGCTGCCCAGGTCGGCCGCTTCGATTTCGCGGTGCCAGAAACAGGGCACGAGCACGAGAGCCGAAACGGCGGCGGCGCGGCGCCAGAAACTCCGTAAAAAGCGGCCTGCTGGCACGAAAGCGCCTGAGGTGGTCACCGAGGCGGCAAGGGACGGGTCGCGCGTCGCTTCTTCAACACCAGAATCCGGCCGGCTTGCCAACGCGCGTCACTCCGCAATCAAGCAGATCAGGGCTGCTCGACGCACTATAGCACGGCCTAGCCTGCTCGTCCGTTTGCAGGCACTTGGACCAATAAGCCTGGACTGTGAGTCGATCTCAGGTGATCCGAAGGAGTACGCGAATCGTGGGGGAATTCGGAAAACGCGCTTACCTGTGACGCAAAACCGCTGACGCGACGAACCCTATCCGTGCGCCGCGCGGGCTACCCTGCCGACCTGCCCGAATAGTGAATTGTGTGTTCGCGCGCGAGTCCTCGGCGTGCCTTCAAACTCCGCGATCTCGCTCATGTGGTACGTCTTCTCCCGTTCGCATACCCGGCACCGCAAATGGAACGCGCGAGGGCTCCGCTCGAGACCGGATTCGCTCTCGGCCGCAGCAAGTCTTTCCACGATTTCTGGAATCGGAATGGGCTGCCGGCAATGGCCGCACAAGACACCGCGGTAGTGCTGTACGGCCGTATCTGGCGTAGCAATCATTGTGGAACCTCGTTCATGGTCGGAATATGGGGGCTAAGGAAACTCGATACTACATAGGTGCGGAGGAGGCGTCTAGGGAAAATCCTGAGAAGGCTGTGGACGCCGGTGGATGGTTCTAGTACGTCTGATCAACCCCGTTCGTGAGCTGATAGAAAGGCCAGCAGGTGAAGACGCTCAATCATCGCAAGGCACTGATGCACAATGGTTTAGCCTTTCACTTGGCCACAGCTTGCGGCATCTGTGATGCGACGTACGCGGCTCCCATCAGCGGGCAGTCTTGATTCAATACAACCGTGATCGGGATCAGCGACAGAAAATCTCCCAGCTTTTCCTTGTATCGCACGGCGGCGGCGAACCGCCCGTCCCTCAGCTTCGACAGCACTTTGACCGCAATCCCGCCCGCCACGTAGATGCCACCGCGAGCGAGGGCCCGCAGCGCGAAGTTCCCCGCTTCCGAGCCGTAAATCTCCAGCCACAAATTCAGCGTGGCGACACATACCGGACATTCCCCGGCCAATGCCCGCCTGGTGATTTCCGGGGCCGGATCGGTGGTGGGGTCGAAACCCGGATGCTTTTCATAAGGGCTCAGAAACTCGTGGATGTTCTGGAAGCCCCTGCCGGACAGCAGGATCTCCGCGCTGACAAATTCGTTGCGCGTCTTCAGGAATTTCCAAAGATCAGCCTGCTGGTCGGTGGCGGGAGAGAAATTCGCGTGGCCTCCTTCGGTGGCCACAGGAATGTGGTCCTTGCCGTTCCAGAAGAGGATGCCCTCGCCCAACCCGGTCCCCGCCGCGATCACTACCTGCGTCGCCTGGGGAAAAGGCGTGCCCGCGTAAATCACATCGAGGTCCGACGGCTCCATGACGCGGATTCCGTAGGCGGCCGCTTCCAGGTCGTTGAGCAGGGGCACGTGGGTGAGTCCCAGGAATTTGGCCATTTCGCCGCCGTCTACAATCCACGGCAGGTTCGTGGCGTGCACGGCGTTATTGACGATCGGGCCGGCAATCCCAAAGCTGGCGGCCGTGATCTTGGCGTTGGTCTCGCGCAGAAAATCCTGAGCCACCTCGTGCAAACCGGCGTACTCGTGGCTGGGGTAGTGCTTATAGGCCACGCGCACCAGCTTGCCCTGGCGAACGTCGAACAACCCAAGATTGGACTTCGTCCCTCCCACGTCTCCCGCAAGAATCATGGTTTCTCTCCGCAGCACACGCCGGGATTGCGCCGGCCAATCGCTTCGGCAGCTTTATACCGGTCTCCACACGCGGTGGTCAACCTTCATCAGTTCGGCGGCGGAGTCCGGGCCTTCGCCGCCCGCGGCATAGTTTGGGAACGGTGGCGCAGGAAGATCGCGCCAAGCTTCGCGAATGGGGTCGATGATCTGCCAGGCGGCCTCGACGCTGTCGGCGCGATCGAATAGCGTAGCGTCGCCGCGGATGCAGTCGTTCAGCAGAGTCGCGTACGCATCGCGCGTCGCTCCGCCAAATGTTTCGCGGTAACCAAAATCCATAGTAACCGGCCGGATCTGCAATTCCGAGCCCGGCGATTTCGCCCCGAATGACAGCGAAATGCCTTCGTTGGGCTGGATATTGAGCGCGAGCCAGTTTGGCTCCGCGGGGTGCTCCCGAAAGATTTTGTGCGGCGCCTGTTTGAACTGGATGGCGATTTCCGTGTGGCCTTCCTTCAGCCGCTTTCCGGTGCGCAAATAGAACGGGACGCCGCTCCAGCGCCAGTTGTCGATGTAAAGCTTCAGCGCGACGAACGTCTCCGTGAGCGAATCCGGCTTGACGCCGCGTTCCTGGCGGTATCCCGGAACCGACTTGCCGTTCCCGGCGCCGGGCCCGTACTGGCCGCGAACCACGTCGCGGGAGACGCTCTCCTTCGTGAACGGCCGGACGGATTCCAGCACCTTCAGCTTTTCATTGCGCACCGGAGTGGCGTCGAAGGTGGCAGGCGCCTCCATGGCCACCAGCGAGGTGAGCTGAAGCATGTGGCTCTGCACCATGTCGCGCAGCGCGCCGGCCGACTCGTAGAACGCCGCGCGGCTCTCGACGCCCAGCGCCTCTGCGGCGGTAATCTGCACGTGGTCGATGTAATTGCGGTTCCACAGCGGCTCAAAAATCCCGTTTCCGAAGCGGAAGACCAGCAGGTTCTGGACGGTTTCTTTGCCCAGGTAATGATCGATGCGGTAGACCTGCGGCTCGTCAAAAACGCGCAGCACCTGCGCGTTCAGGTCCCGGCAGGATTCCAGGTCGTGGCCAAACGGCTTCTCGATCACCACGCGCGTCCACGATTTTTCCGACGAAGGCTTGGCCAGGCCCGCTTTCCCCAGCTGCTCGACGATGCGGAGATACACTTCGGGCGGCGTGGCCAGATAAAACAGCCGGTTGCCGGCAAGCTCGCCTTCGCGATCGAGTTCATCCAATCTCTGCGCCAGCTGCTGGTAGGCCTGCGGATCGTCGTAGTCCCCGGCGAAGTAGCGCAACTGCTCCTGAAAATCCTTTTCCGTGTAGCCACTCGCAGAAGCTGCGGCGTTCTTCGGCAGGAATTCGCTGGCGTGTTCGCGGAAGGCGTCATCATTCATTGGCGTGCGCGCGAAACCGAGCAGGCGGAAGCGCGGCGCAAGGCACGCGTGGCGCGCCAGATCGAACAGCGCGGGAAACAACTTTCGCCGCGCCAAGTCGCCCGACGCGCCAAAAATCACGATAGCGCAGGGAGCGGACGGTACTTCGCAGTAGTAGGCATCCGATTCCGATGGTTCGACCGCGCTTCCCGCGCCTCGTTGCGCGCCTTGAACCGCATTGGATGTCGAACGGGCCGTAGATGAGCTCATGATCCTCCCCCAACCTGCATACCACCTGCCAGGTGACGCCTCGCGGCCCATCCACGGCACGGCGCACCCGGGCGACTAGCCCACTTGTGATTAAGGATGCGCCCGGCAAGCATTAAGGCGCAGATTTTGCCCGGTCGCGCAATGGAGCAGCCGCCGCCCGGGCTGTCCTCTCGCTAAAACCAGCAGCGCGCTATTCGTCGCGGCACTGCTTGGGT
>JBJKQB010000191.1:0-9776 GCA_046705825.1 Candidatus Acidiferrales bacterium | reverse complement strand
TTTACGGCGTCGCCAACCCTCTGCTCTTTGCAGGTACGCAGACTCTCGCCGGATCCGATGCGGCGGGACAGTGGATGGGCGCGCAGAACTTCGTCGGCAATTTCGCCGGCATTGTTGCTCCCGCGCTCACCGGCTTTCTGGTTGGTCTCACCGGAAACTTTTTCTTGGCCGTCGCAGTTTTAGGGGCGCTGACGCTGGTGGGCTCCCTCTCGTGGCTCTTCGTCGTCGGGCCCATCGCTCCCGTGTCCTGGCCCGCGCGGCGCGCGCCCGCCGCCCAAAACATCACTGCCTAGTATCTCTCGAACCACAGAGCGACTTCGTTCCGAGTCTCCACATCGTGATCTGTGTCCTCGGGCTGTCATCCCGCTCGCCTTAGGCACGAGGGGAACCCAGTCCCACGTTTCCTGCGGGAACAACGATTCTGTCATCTCGACCCAGTCCCACGTTTCCTGCGGAAACAACGATCTGTCATCCCGAACCCAGTCCCGCGATTTCTGCGGGAATGGGGGTGAGGGATCTGCTTTTGTTCTTCCTTGTGTTGTTTCGCCACTAACTCCGCCGCAAGCCGCCGATCGCTCTTCGGTCGATTTTCTCCCTGCGGCCGCAGGCCGCTTTGGAGTGCGGCAGCGTGCTGCCGCCTTTTCGCCGCAGCACCCGCACGCCGCGCGACCCTTTCTACGCCCGTCGCGACGCTATCGCCGTTCCGCATCCACCGCCGTTTGCACGCGGACGCAGCAGGGGCCCGGCGGAATTGGGTTGCCATGCGGGCACGTTTTGGGATGCCCGAGGAAGGTGCAGATGCGCTGATCGAGTTCCGGGCTGATGATGTGCTCGAATTTGCAGGCGTCGGAATTCGCCGCGGCTTCTTCGATCGCGAACGTGTCCCGCAGCAGGCGTTCGGCCAGCCGCCGCCGGCGCACGATGTCGCGCGCCCGGTTTTCGCCATGCGGCGTGAGCGCGACGCCCGCCTGGTGGACTTCCAGCAAGCCCAGGGCGCACAGGCGCGTGACCAGGTTCGCCGAGTCTTCCGCCGTCTTGGGCGGGACGCACACAAAATCCGGCGTAACGCCTCTTTCGTCGCACAACCAGATTTCCTCCAGCAGGTGATCGAAGCGCGCCTCTTCTTCCGCGGAATAGTCGATGATGTTCACCAGCTTCCCGTGCGCCAGCTCCACCTGCCGGTCCGCCAGTCGCCCGATCGACGCGTCGTGCGTGACCATCAGGATCGTGTGCCCTTGCGCGTGCAATTCCTGGAACAGGCGGATCACCGTTTCTTCGTTGGCCGCGTCCAGGTTGCCGGTTGGCTCATCCGCCAGAATCAGCTTGGGATGATTGATCAGCGCGCGCGCCACGGCCACGCGTTGCTGTTCGCCGCCCGAGAGCTGCGACGGCAGATGGTTCGCGCGCTCGCCCAGCGCGACGCGGGCCAGCGCCTCGCGCGCTTCCGCCTCATCCGTGGTGCTGTGGAAATACTGTGCCAGCATCACGTTTTCCAGCGCGGTCAAATACGGAACCAGATGGAATTGTTGGAATACGAACCCAACCTTCTCCGCGCGAAAACGCGTCAGCCCGGATTCGTCGAGCCGCGCGATATTCGTGCCGTCCACGACGGCCGCGCCCGCCGTGGGCGTATCGAGCCCGCCAAGAATGTTGATCAGCGTCGTCTTGCCCGACCCGGACGGCCCCATGATAGCGATCCATTCGCCCGCTTCCACGCCGAACGATACGCCGTCCAGCGCGCGCACGCTGCCATACTCCTTGCGCAAACCTTCCACTTCGACCAGTTCAGCCACTATTCTCCCCTTAAGATCACCGCGGGCCTGACCCTGCCGAGCAAGCGCAGCGGCAGCGCTCCCGCCAGCGCCACGCCCACCATCAGCGCAATCGTGAACGGAAAAACCTCCCAGCGCGGGGAAATGGCGGTGCCGAAGACGCGCTGCCCCATCCAATCCGAAAGCGCCATTCCAACGAAGCAGCCGAGCAATCCGCCCACTGCGCCCAGCGCGCCCACTTCCGTGAGGAACAACGAAGTCACGCGCGAGATCGATCCTCCCAACGCCTTCATCAAGCCCACGTCGGCGCGGCGCTCCATGGCCAGCGCGGCCATCGTGGCCAGCACGCACAGCGCCGTCAGCACCAGAATCAGAATGGCCATGCCCAGGATCAAACCGCGAATGCGGCCCAGCAGGTCGCCCTCCGCCTGAGTCACTTGGCGGACGGGCCGGGCCTCCAGCGCCGGAAATTGCGAACCGAGGCGCCCGAGGAAGCGCGACATTGCCGCCGTCGTCCCCGTCACGCTGAATTGCCACAGTTCGATCTCATCGGGCGTCCCGGCCAGTTTCTGCGCCACAGGCAGGTTCACGAAAATCTGATCGTCCTCGCTTCCGCCCGTGTCCATCACTCCGGCCACAGTGACATGCGCGATTCGGCTGGCGTACGTGATGTCGAACTGCCGCCCCGGCCCCAGGCCGAAACGATCCGCCACGTTGCGCCCCACGAGGCAATCGACCAGATCCGTCCGCGATTCGATGCTGCGCCCCTCGATCTTCCACGTGGGATCGAGCGCCCGCGTCTGATCCAACCATGTCCCGGCCACCACCACAGGCGTGTTCTCCGCCTGCGCCACGATGTACAGGTAAGGCGCCGCAGCCGATACGTCGGACGACTGCATTGCCTTCAGCCCGCTCGCGATGGAAGTCTCGCTCAGCAGTGCGAGCGCGGACGCTCGCGCGCCTGCCGCTTCCACACCCGGCTTCGACGCCAGCACCACGTTCGCACCCAGCGAGCGGAACTCGCGCGTCAGTTTGCGTTCGAGGTCCAGCTCCAGGTTCAGCAGCGCCGAAATCACGGCCGCGCCGCTGATCAGCGCGACGAGTGCAACCGTCAACCGCCCGCGATTCCCTCGCACCAACCTCCACACCAGACGCCGGAACATCATTCGCCTCGCAAAATCGGCGCGGGATCGAAATGCGCCGCGCGCCGCAACGGAAACAGGCTGCCAACGATGGCCACGCTGATGGCGATCCCGACAACGATCGGAAGCAGGACCGGGCGCGGCGTCGCCGGGCTGCCGAAAACGCTCGCGCCAAATGACCACGCCAGCCCCGTGCCCACCGCGTACCCCACCAGACCGCCCACGATCGCCAGCATGAGCTGTTCCGCCAAAAAGATCCAAATCACGATCCCGTTGGTCGCGCCAATCGCTTTCATGATTCCAACCTCAGCGCGCCGTTCGAGTATGGTGGTCGCGGAAGTCGCGGCCACCGCCAGCGCCGCCGCAATCAGCGCCGCCAGCGTGACGATCCACAGCAGCGTGCTCACCCGGCTCAGAATGCGTCCTTCCGATTCCGCCACGCGTCGAATTACGCGCACGTCCGTGCCGGGCAGTGCCTGTTTGATCTGGAAGCTGATGGACGAAATGTAGGGCGAGCAGAACCAGCGGTCGTGCTCCGTGGGGGTCATGCTCGAGGGATCCTGCTGCGACAGCGCATCGTCCGGCTTGGTCAATGCGCTGACGAATAGCCGCCGGAACTGACCGGGATGCCCGGAAATGCGCTGCGCCACCGCCAGCGGGACGAAAACCGCATCGTCGCCTGCATCCCCGGTGGAAACGATTCCGGTAACCTGCAGCGCCAACCCTGCGCCCGAAGCCGAATTTGGCGCCAGCGTCAGGCTCTTGCCAATACCGGCCAGCGCCGGATGTTCCGCGGCGAAGCGCGCGCCCAGCACGCATTCGTTCGCGCCGCCCTCAAACCACCGCCCGTGAATCTTCCAGTACGGATGCGTCGACACGAGGCCCGTCTTGAACGTCGTGCCGTCGGGAACCGCAACAGCGTGCTCGTACCACGTCCCGATCAGCGTCGCCGAAATGGGGCGGCCGCCAGTTGCCGGCGCGAGATTCACAGGAACATCCAGGAACGGTGTGAACCCCAGGATGTTGTTGCGCCAAAAGATCATCTTCAGCTTGCCCAGATCCGCTTCCCGCAGGTAGGCGCCTTCATCCACCGGCCGGTAATCGACTCCGCCGATATTCACTGGCAGCGTGTCGCCTTGCGGCGTCACCACCAGATTCGCCCCCAGGCTGCTGAATTCCCGCGCCAGCCGGTCGCCCGCTTCCAGCGCCACCGTGAGCGTCGCCGTCGCCACCGTCATGCCCACCATCAACGCCGCCGCGGCCAGCAGCTTCCGCCGCGGATTGCGCACGAACGATTCTTTCACCAGGCGCGTGAACATTAGCGGGCATGAATCATGGAGTTCGCTTCGGCCAGCGCCGAAAGCTCCACGATCACCTCCCCTGCCTTGACGTCCGACTTGAGCGGAATCGGGTTGCAGCCTCCCGGCTCGCCGATCGAAGGTATGTAGATCGCCGCGCCGCAGTTGCGGCAAATCACGTTCTGGCCCTCCTGCCGGTACCCCTGCCGCCCGCAGATTTCGCACGCATCCAGGGCCGTCACGTAATTTCCCTGGCTCGGATGGATGACGAAGAACCGGATTTCCGTGCCGTTCACATTGGCCTCATAAAAATGAAGCTTGCCGTCCCCTAACTGCGCAACTGGAACGCTCACGGCGCCATTCGTGGCGGTCAGCACGATCGCTTTCGTCGGCGCGTCCATCGCGCGCGTGTAAACCGATTCCGCGGCCAGCGACAGCACCACCGCCACACACAACCCCGCCGCTGCAAAGCTCCAGCCGCGCTGCCGCCGGAATTCCCATTCACGCAGCCGCCGCTCGGCTGCATTCAGCGACGCATCCGGCGTAGGCCGTTTCGCGCTGAACCACTCCCGCAGCACTGCTATCGCCGCTACTCCCAGAATGACGATGAAGAAGAACAGTTCGTTGCGCACAATCGGCCCGATCGTGGCCATTTCCCTCTCGCTCGACCAGATCCAAGTCGCCTCGCTCAGTTCGTGCACGCCGGTCAGCGCCAGCTGGAACGCCACCACCATCAAAATGATCGTCGTCACACGGAAAAACCGGAACAAAGGAATCCGCAGCGTCCCTTGGAAAAAGAACAGCCCGACCGCCACCGCGATCGCAACCCCCAGGCCCGTCCCAATCCAAATCTGCACGCCCGCGCTCGAAAACTCCACGGCGCGCAGGATCAGTACCAGTTCCGCTCCCTCCCGCAAGACCATCAGGAAAACGAAAGCGCCTATCCCCCATCCCGCCGCGCGCGTCGATTTCTGCGCGTACGTTTCGATGCGCTGCTCGATCTCCTTCCGCAGGGTCCGCGCCACGCGGTTCATCCACACGATCATGGTCACGACCAGCGCGCCCGCGACCAGCATCATCAGGCCTTCGAACCCGTCTTCGCTGACCCGCAGACTCTGCAGCGCGACCGCCGCGCCCACGCTTCCCGCCACCGCCAGCGCCACTCCCGCCCACGCGTAGCGCGCCAGCGCTCGCCGCCCTGTGCGGTTCAGATAGACCAATACAATGCCAACTACGAGCGCCGCTTCGAGACCTTCACGAAGGGCTACCAGGAGGGCCGAAAGCATGTCAGCAAACCACCATTCCTCGTTGAACCCCGATCTTCCAGTTGCAACTCAATTGCAACTAGAGGATCAGTCTACCTATCTCCCCCTCCCCTGGCAAGCGAATTCCTCCTACCGCCTTCATTTCGCTCCTGGCCATCTACAACAGGGACTGTAGAATAGGCGTCTAAACCTGCTTTGATGCGCGCGCAACGTCATTCTGCTTGCCTCCCTCTCTCCTTGGGGGCGCTTCTCGCTCTTGGCACGATTGTTGTCTCCGCGAGCAGCGCCGCGCCGCTTCCCCAATCCACAATGATCGCATCGGGCGCGCAGGCCAATCCCGCGGAACTGCACTTCAAGCCCGACCGCAAAAAAGCCAAGCAAGCCTACAACGAAGGGCTCGCCGCCGAGCGCAACCAGAATTGGCAAGCCGCCTACGATTCTTATGTGCGGGCGGTCGAGTGGGCGCCCAGCGAGCGTGCCTACGTGCTGCGCCGCGACCTTGCATGCGGCCGCCTGGTCCAAACGAAAGTCGACTTGGCGGAGAAGGATGCGGTCTCCGGCCGCCTGGCCGATGCCCGCAAGGAATTGCTGGCCGCGTACGATCTCGATCCCTCGGATCAGATCATTCGCGATCGCTTGGCGGAGTTGGCGGCTCTCGAGCCCACCTACTTCAAACCCGCCAAGCCCGGCATGCAATTCGCCAGCGAAATTCCTTTGCATTACCAGCCCGGCACGCGCAATTTCAATTTTCGCGGCGACACGGAAGACTTGTACGACCTGATCGCGCGTCAATTCGGTGTGAACGCTGCTTTCGATGCGGAACTGCACTCCCGCCAGACCCGCTTTCAGGTCAACAACGTCGATTTTCTGACCGCCATGGATCTGGCAGGCGCCGCCACGCAAACGTTCTGGCATGCGCTCAACGGCAAACTCTTCTTCGTCGCGGACGATACTCCGCAAAAGCGCCGTGAATACGAACCTCTGCTGGTGCGCACGATCCAGCTGCCGGCTTCGCAAACTCCCGAGCAGGTCACCGAGCTCGCGCGCCTGGTTCGCGACATCACCGGAATCCTTCGCGTGCAGGAAGATCCCGCCGCGCGCACCCTGACCCTGCGCGCAAACGCCCGCGCCATGGGCGTTGCCGCGAGCCTGATCGACAATCTGGAAAAGCCGGCAGGCGAAGTGGTCCTCGAAATGGAAATCCTCGAGGTGGATCGCGCTTACGCGCGGCAAATCGGCATCACGCCGCCGCAAACGGCCAAAGTGTACGCCATCGACAGCTCTCTTCTGGGCGCGGGAAATTCCCAACAGCAGATCATCAGCACCCTCGAACAGATTTTCGGCACGCCCTCCGCTCTGTCCGGGCTCACTCCCAGCCAGATTGCCAGCGAAGTTGCTTCCGGCCAGTTGAATCTGAACTCCGTGCTGCCGCCGCTCGTCGCCTTTGGCGGCGGCGCGACCACTTTCTTCAGCACCCTTCCGGGCGCCACCGCCAGTTTGAGCAAGACGCTGTCGCTGGTGCGCAGCGGGCGCCGCGTTCTTCTGCTGGCACAGGACAACCAGCCGGCCACCTTCTTCGTAGGTGAACGCTATCCCGTCACACTCGCGCAGTACTCCTCCAGCTTGACCTCCAGCCTCAGCACCGCCGGAATCACCTCCGAAAATTTTCCCATCTCCACTCTGGCCACCGGCACCACGCCCTCCTTTGTCACCTCAGCCAGCCTGCGCAACAACGGCATTCAGGACCTCGTCGTCGCCAATTATGCGGACAACGACATTTCCGTGTATCTGGGCAATGGCGACGGCACTTTTGCCGCCCCGGTCACCTATCCCACCGGCGTGGGACCGGTGTGGATCGCCACCGGCGATTTCAACAACGATGGCGCGACCGATCTCGCCGTGGTCGACAAAGGCGCCAATACCGTCTCGATTCTTCTCGGCAATGGCGATGGCACCTTCAAACCGAAAGTCGACGTTCCCACCGGCAGCGTCCCTGTGTCCGTGGTGGCCGGCGATCTCAATGGCGACGGCAATCTCGATCTGGCCGTGGCCAATCAAACCGACAACACCGTTTCTCTTCTCTTCGGAAACGGCGCCGGTGCATTCGGTCCCCTAGCGGGGATTCCAAGCCTGCTGGCCGCGGGACGTGCCCCCACCGCGCTCGCGCTGGGCGACTTCGACGGCGCCAAGTACGCGAATGGCAATCCCATCCTCGATCTGGTGGTCGCCAATCAGAACGACAATACCGTTTCGCTGTTTCTGGGCAATGGCAACGGCACGTTTCGCCCGCCCACGAATTACGCCACAGGCGCCTCGCCCGTCTATGTGGCTACCGGCGACTTCAACGGCGACGGCATCCTCGATGTGGCCACCGCGAATTTCATGGACAACACCGTTTCCATCCTGCTGGGCCAAGCCGCAGCGAACGGAACAGCCGCCGGCACGCTGGCGTCGCGAGCCGACTACACGGCGGGGACGGGCCCCACCTCCATTGCGGTAGGCGATTACAACCGCGACGGCATCTCGGACCTCGCGGTCACCGACTCGACTAGCAACGCGCTGGCCATCCTGTTCGGCGGGATCGCTGGCACGTTCAACACGCCCTATCAACTGAACGTGGGAACCGATCCCGTTTCGGTGGTCACCGCCGATTTTGATGGCAACGGAACGCCCGACGGCGCTGTGGCCAACAACGCCTCCAACACCGTGTCCGTCATTCTGAACAACTCCAGTTCATCGAGCCCCACCTCCAGCGCACCGGGAACTTTGTTCCCCTACTCGCAGTACGTCGATCTCGGCTTGAAGATCAAAGCGACGCCGCACCTGCGCCCCAACCATCAAGTAACCCTGCAGCTGCGTTTCGATCTCACCGGGCTCGCCGGGCAGAGCTTCAATTCGGTTCCGGTGCTGACCGACGATTCGCTCGAGCAGACCGTTCGCTTGAACGAAAACCAGACCAGCCTGCTGGCCGGCATCCTGCAACCCTCCGTATCCACCACGCTGAACGGCATTCCGGGAGTTGCGGAGTTGCCTTTGGGCGACGTTCTGGGCGGCAACAAAGCGGTGCAGCAAGGCGACACGGAACTGTTGATTCTGGTCACGCCGCGCGTGGTCCGCTTTGCCCATCGCAAAGACGTCACGATTTACGCGGGACACGGAGCTGGGGAAGGGCTCGGCGGATACATGCAGCCCACCCAGCCAGGATTCCGCTTCCCGCAACCGTTCCCCCCGCAACGCCCGCCGCAGCCTCCCACGCAACCGCCCCGCCCCCAAACCCAGCAGCAACCCTGATCTTTGCGCGGTCGATTTTGTGACGATTGATTTTCTGGATCGCATTGAGCCGTTTGGAATTGCGGCGATTTTTTGGGGGATCGTGTGACGATTGATCGGCGGGGTTGAAGTGGAACGATCGGCGCGCTCGAAGCGCCGGTCTGTGGCAGGCGCGACTGCCCAGCGCGGCTGAATGGCGCCTGATTGCTCTTCTCATGGGCGCGCGCCTACCGTCCGGCTTGCACTCCTGGCAGGAGATGTTCGTGGGTGACGATGACGCGGCGGGTGGGCTGGTGCCAATGGCCTTCGTCGTCGAGGCAACTGTAGGCGCGGACGGCGCGAATGATGTCGTTGGCAGTGGGTGTGACGTTTGCGGCTTGTTCGAGGATGAAGCCGAGGCCGTGGCGGAGCTGAGCGGCACGCTGTTTGAAGAGGCCAAGGGCATGGGCGTGGCGGTAAATGCCGCGGCAGTGTCCGAGTCCGAATTCCCGGGCGATGTCGGCGGGGCTGCGCCAGTGGAGGAAATCGTGTTCGATGGTCTCGCGGCCGGGATGCTTGCAGATGACGCAGCGAATGGCGTGGTAGTTGAGGCGGGCGGGCGGCTTGGGCTGGGGCGGCTTGCGGGGAGGGGGAGCGGGGGAATTCGGGGCGGAGGACAGTGTGCCGCGTGGAAGTTGAAGTTCGCGTTGGAGTTGCGTGCCAGCGAGCTTTTCGTAATGGGCGAGTTCTTTATCGATAAAGGCTCGGAAGGCGGGGTCGAGAGGGGAAGCGGACATAAGGTGTCAGCGATGGGTCACATCCATCGTCCTTTCTGCGCGCGGCATGGGGGCGCACGCGAAAACGAGGCAAGCTAACATAAAAGTGCTGTTTTGTCAATAGGAAATAATTACATAGCTACAGTCGAGAGTTGATAGTTTACACTTGAAGGTTAGAGGGCGAAAAACAACGCCGGAGCGTCGCGTGGCGGGGCTCCGCTTTTTGGGGAAACCGCACTACCGATTTTGGAATGTGGAAAGAGGAGCGCAGGGT
>JBJKQB010000190.1:0-2507 GCA_046705825.1 Candidatus Acidiferrales bacterium | reverse complement strand
ATCGAAACAGGCCTCGAGATACACTTCGTCGACCAGAACGTGGGCGCCCAGGCTGCGCGCGATTTCTCCCACGATCTTCAGCACCGAATCGGGCGTGCGCATTCCGCTCGGATTGTGCAGGTTGGTCGCGACGATCAACCGAGTGCGCGGCGAAATAGCACGCTCCACCTCGCGCGGGTCGATCTGAAATCCCGCGTCAAAATTCCTGGGAAAGCGGCGAATCTTCGCCCCAAGGTATTGCGCCACGGCGAGCAGGGCTTCGTACGTGGGCTCCTCGATCAGCACCTCGTCGCCCGGCTCGAGCAGCGCGGCCATGGCGAGATGATTGGCCATCGAAGTTCCCTGCGCGTGAACCACGCATTCGACGCCGACGCCGGCTTTCGCCGCCAGCCGTTCCAGTAGCGGCTTATACCCATAGCCACCGGGCGGCGAAAGCGAAAGTTCGGCGGGATTCGCGTGCAGCTCGGCGAACGGGAAATGCAGGACGTCGCTGCCGGCGAGCCCGAAGCGAGCTTTCGAGTGCAGCTTGGCCCACTCGAGGTACACGGATCCGACTTCACGGCGGGAAGTCATGCGAGCCTCGTTTGCCGGGATGATTCTCGGGCTGATATGGGCGTCCGCGCCAGGCAAACGTCAGCAGCGTTCATCGCGAGAACCTTTGCACGGCCATATAGACGGGAATGCCGAGCAGCAGGATACACACGGCCACTCCGGAGTTGCGAGGATATTTGTAAATCGTGTTCAGCACAACCAGCCACGCAGCCGACGTAAAGAGCGCGGTCGTCCACGGATGCCCGGGAACGCGATAGCCGCGCGATGAAGCGTCCTCGCCCGCCGCCGTCCGTTTCTCGCGCGCGCGAAACACGAAGATGCAGCTTGCCGTCAGGCCGAAGAACAGCCAATCCATCACCACTACATAACTGAGAATCTGCTCGAACGTGCCCAGAAGGACGACGGCGATGGTGATAGCGCCTTGCAGTACGATGGCCGCCACAGGGGCCCGGCTGCGCTGGCTGAGCCGCGCGATGCCGCGCGGCAGCACGCGGTCCTCGGCCATGGCGAAATAGACGCGCGGGAACGTCAGCATGCTTTGGCTCAGGAAACCGATGGTCGAAATCGCAATCGCTACGGCGATCACGCGCTCGCCGAACGCACCCAGCGCCCGCAGCATTACGCTCGACGCCGGCGTTCCGCTGGCGGCAAGACCGGCGGGCGTGAGCGTTTCGACGTAGATAAAGTTGACCGCAACGTACAGCGCAATCACGCCGACCACGCCCAGCAGCAACGCGCGCGGCAAGTTCTTGCGCGGCTCGCGAATTTCACCAGCGATGAAATTCGAAGTTTGCCAGCCGCCATAGGCGAACAGGATCGGAACCATCGTCGCGCCAAATACGGTGAGCAGGCTGAAGGAAACGGGCCGGTCAAGAATCGGATGCCACGAAACAGCGGGCGCTCCGTGCGCCCACAGGAACCATCCTCCGCAAGCGATCAGCAGAGCGACGCCCACAATCCGCAGCACCATGAAAAAACTCTGAACGCCGCTGCCCGCCCGCACTCCCAGGCAGTTGATCAGGATCAGGATCGCGACGGCCGCCGCCGCGATGAAATTTTCCGGCAGGTGGATCGCCGTCAATTGGCGAAAATACCGCGCGAACGTGACCACCACGGCTGCGCTGCCGCCCGCGCCAATCACGAAGAGTTCGGCCCATCCAAACAGGAATCCGAGAAGCGGATGATAGGCTTCGCGAATATACGCGTACTGGCCGCCAACCTGCGGCATGCGCGCGGCAAGCTCCGCGTAGATGAACGCGCCGATCAGCGCCAGAACGCCTCCCGCGGCCCAGGCGCCGAGGATCATGGCGGGAGTATGGACGAGCTTCGCGACAACGTACGGGTTGATGAAAATGCCGGACCCGATGATTCCGCCCATGACGACCATCGTGGCGTCGAACAGGCCAACGCGCGCGGCCAAGCCCATTCCGGGGCTGGAGCTTTTCACAGCGGGAGAATGCGTGGTTTCCGGCACCAATGTGCGCGCGGCAGATCATTCCGACAGCTGCTGCGCGAGTGCGCGAATGTACCATTGATGCGCGACGCCGCCAACACTGACCTTGGGCAAGTCTATTTCGAGTGGTGCGCCTTCTGTTTTTTGCCGGAAGATTTTTTGTCGGAAGACTTTTTCTTGTATCGAAGAAACAGGGCAGCTGCGATGCCGCCTCCCACTGAAAGCGCGGCCAGGATGATCAGCACGTTTACGTGGTGCGAAATGTTCTTGAGAATGACGTGCCCGTAAATCGAGGCAAGATATGCCAGCGCGCCATAACGTGCGGCGCGTCCCAGCGTGAGCGCACCGAGGAATTTCTTACGCGGATACTGGGCGGCTCCCGCGGCGAGCAAGAATGGAACCAGAGGCGCGGGCGGCGGCAAAATAGCGATGATCACAATCGCGGCGAATCCCCACTTACCAAACACGCGCTCGACCTTCTTCATTTTGTCGGCGGGGACTC
>JBJKQB010000189.1:0-4933 GCA_046705825.1 Candidatus Acidiferrales bacterium | reverse complement strand
ATTGAACCGTACGTGAGCGTGATCATACCGGCGTATAACGAGAGCCGGGTAATCGAGGCGAAGCTCCGCAACATAGCCGGGTGGGATTATCCCGCGGACAAACTCGAAGTGATTGTGGCGTCCGACGGATCCAGCGACAACACGGTCGAACTGGCAAAGGCCTTCCGGGGCGCGATACGTGTGCGAGTTCTCGCGTTCACTCAAAATCGCGGAAAGATGTTTGTCTTGAATGACGCCGTACGGGAAGCGACAGGTGAGATCCTGTTGTTTTCGGATGCCTCGGCCATGCTAGAGTCGGATTCGCTCCGGCACATGGTTTCGAATTTCGCCGATCCAAAAGTGGGCGCCGCGTGTGGGGTCTATCGATTGCGGCGAGCCTCCGAGGCCCAACTTGGGGTGCAGGAGGATTTGTACTGGAAGTACGAAACATCGCTGAAGGCGCTGGAATCGCAGTTGTCGTCCACGATCGGGGCGCATGGTGCAATCCTCGCTGTTCGAAGGGACCTTTACCCGTTCCCGTCACCTCAAATCATCAACGACGATCTTGTGATACCCCTCAGAGTGCTTGTGGGCGGCCACCGAGTAGTCTATGACACAGAAGCCGCCGCGTTTGAGGAAGCGAGCGAGACGACGGGCTTTGAGCGGCGAGTACGCATCATGGCCGGAAACCTGCAGCAGATGAAAGAAATCAAAGGTCTGGTGTGGCCACCGCAGATTCTGCCGCTCCTGTTTTTTTCCTCCCGCAAAGCGTTGCGCGCATTTGTTCCCGTGCTGCTGATCCTTCTGGCGGCGTCGAATCTGTTTTTGCTACACGGAGAGTTTTACCGCATCACAGCGTACTGTCAGATTGTGTTCTACCTGCTGGCCAGCGCGGGGGCGTGGTGGAATCTGCGGCCCGGGCTGCTGCGCCTGCCGTACTACTTCTGCTCGATCAACGCGGCGTATCTGTGGAGCGCCCTGCAATATCCGCGCGGGATGAAAAAACTCAAATGGGAATAGCCTGAGCCGCTTCGATATGTGTTGGCCGGCGTTCGGGTCGGAGTTCTCAGTCAGATTTTCGGTAATAGTGGTTCGGCGCGCCAGGCGTAGAGGCGCTGTTGATGACTTGTGCCTGGCCGGCATGGTCGCTGGCCAAGGGCGAAGTGAGCGTGATGCCGGTGCCGGAGACCTGTGCGCCGACGGCGTGCGCCAAAGTGAGCGGCGCGGAGACAGTAATGGTGGCGTCGCGGAATCGGTTGGTGGAGAGGACAACCGCCGTCTCATAGTTCGCGCCACTGCCAATGGAGATGGTCTGGCCGGGCCTGAAGCCCCGCGCATTGACGACGGGGATAACGGTTGCGCCGATGGAAGTGGCGTTGCGGACGGTACTGGCGCCTGCCGAGCCAACTGCCGCGATGACGGCGGTTTCGAGGTTCGCACCAGTATCAATGCTGATGGCCTGGCCAGCGTCAAACCCTGCCACGCTGGCTACCTTTATATTGGTCGCGCCGATGGCCGAAGCGGCCGCCAGGGTAGTGGCCGTGCCCGTCACGAAATCGGTGCAGTTGCTGTCGGTGTTGAAGCCGTCCGGGAAACGGCCCGAGCTTGTGTCGGAGGCGCCTGCGAAGGCGAAGGGGCCAAAGCCGGTGGCCGAACCGGGCGCAGTCACGTAGCAACCGCTCTGATCCATTCCGGAAGCGGCCTGGTAACCCTCCGCAGCCCAGGGGTCGACGAGGCCTCCGTAGTTGAGGCTATCGACAACCAAGCCAGAGGCGTTCCGCAGCACCATGCTTCCCTCTCGGATGGTGATGGTGCGACCGAATAAGGGGACGCTGGCGGCGAGTTCGGGACCGCCGAACCACTGATTGGGCGCGGGCGTCCCTTGGTAGCCCGCGGTTTTGACAGCGGCGTCCCGCACAACTGCATTGATTGCGTGTGCGTTGGCCAGAGGGCGGTCGAGGCGGATGCCTGTGCCGAGGGCTTGAACGGGCTCGTTGCTCCGGTGCACGAAGGCTGTCGCCGGTTCGAAACTGATTCCAGTTCCGCGGTCGCTGAAGGGCAGGTTGGCCGAATGGTTGAAGCGCAGCGGAGCGGCCAAGTCGAGGCCCGTCCCCAAATCTGTTACCTCCTCGCCTTTGGAATAGGCCTGTGCGAGAGCCGGCGTAAAGTCCACGCTGATGCCGGCGTCTGACGTACGGGCGGCAGTGATGGTGAACGTCTTCTCGTGCGGTGGGGTGCCGATGGTCATGTTGTCCCCCACGGCAAAACCATCCACACTGCGGACTTTGATATTTGTGGCGCCAGCGCGCGAATCCGCCGAAAGCATTGTGCGGCTAGCGCCACTGCCGACCTTCGTGACCGTCACGGTCTCAATGCCGTGCCCGACGCTGTCGATGTCCAGCCTGATGCGGTCACCGACCGAGATGTTTCTGACAGACGCCACCTTGAGGTTCGTTGCGCCAGCGGATGCGGCCGCCGCCAGGTAGTCCTGCGTGCCGGGTTTGCCGATGCTCGTGACTGTGGCCACCTCATAACGCTCCAGACCTCCGGAGACGGCGGGATAGGTAGCGCCATAGCCGAGGGCGATCTTCTGGCCGACCGCGAAGCCCGACACGCTCGCCACAGGCACGTTGGTCGAACCAGCAGGAATGGTAATCACCGGGCCGTCGGGGAGGGGCTGCCACAGCGTCGTGTTGTTGCTGACCGCTGTACCGACGCTTACGATCCTGCGCGTTTCCGCTCTGGAACCGGAACCGATGTTGATCGTATCGCCAGGCTTCATGCCTGCCGTGCTCCTGACGTAGATGGTCGTATCGCCTGGATGCGTGGGGAGCGTCAGCCCGGAGTTCGAGAGGCCGAGCAGGTAAAAGCCGCCGGCCGCCAGCGTTGTCGCTGCCGGGATCTTCACCGTCGAGAAAATGGCCTGCTGGGCGGGGTGCTCGGTCAGTGCCCAGTTGGAGATGTCCACGGCGCGTGTGCCCGCGTTGTAAAGCTCGATGAACGAGTCCGTCGAGTTGGCGGGAGGGCCCGAGCTGATGCGGAACTCGTTGATTCTGACCGGAGGGACGTTCCGCACTTTTTCGGATGTGGCCACGAATTGCTTTCTGCCGCTGGCCATGTTCGTCCACCAGACATTGGCGACCAGATCGCCGTTGAAAGCCGCGGGCCCCGAAGTGACCTTGAAGGTGGCGCTTACTCTGGCGCCGGGTGCGAGCGGACCAGCGAACGTCACCGACGTTTTCGTGGTGCCTGGAACGAAAGAGGTCCACTGCTTGTTGGGCAGCGAGATGCTGAGCTTGACACCCGCGGCCGGCGCTCCAGTGGTGTTGGCGAAGGTCACGGTGGTGTCCAGAGAGGATCCCAGTGAGAAGGTCTGCAACCCTGGGGGAGCAGCCGTTGCCGACGCCGGCGCCAGAGTCAGGGGCAGCACGGCGTATCCGGCGGCCACGATGTTGGCCTGCGCCCGTTGATCGGTGGCGTTCGACGGGAAGGTGCCTGCGGCGGTCATCGCCCCTTCGTAGAAGGTGCCCTGCGATCCGTTGCTGTTGTCGCCGCCGTTGCCCAGCAGGATGGCTCCCTGCTTGCGCATGGGGTCGTAGTGGGAATCGACGCGCGGCCCGCTGAACATGACGGACAGAGCGCCCCGCTGCGCGTCGCCGCCCATGGACGTCCAGTGATGCGGTTCGCCTTTGGCGATCGCGGTGACGAATCGCCAGGTGATGTCCGGCAGTCTTACGCAGAGTTTCGATCCATCCGGATTTACACAACCAACCAGATTATTTTCCTGGTCAGTCATGACCCATGGGCCTGGAGGGTTCCCGTGATACCACCAGGGGGCATTGCCGAAGTAAGCGGTTTCCATGGTGCCGGCGTCGTCATCGTGGCTGTCGATCTCGGCGTTGCCGTAGTCGAAACAGCACCCGGAGTTGAAGTGCTGGCCATTGATGACCCAATATTGGCCCTCCGCTTGATCATCGACGGCGGTGCCTTTCGGGTCGTCATCGCGGAGCCCCATGCCCGGCTCAATAAAGACGCCATAAACCTTGTGGCCCATGATCATAATCGGCGCCATATCGGCAATGGGGACGTTGTTGAAGCCGCCCATGGCGGGCCCGCTGAAACCGCCGCGGGGCGCCTGCGTGAGATCGTTGTGGTTCGGGGACTGGTCGTAGATCCGCGTGATCCAGCAGTAGGTATTGGCACAGAACTTGTCCTGGGCCGGCGCGTCGGCGTATCCGCCCGGATCCGGAAAAGGCGATGCGACGGGCTGGACGACGCCGATGTTCAGGGTCCTGCCATCGGACTGCCGCCGAATTTGGTAGAGCGGTCCGTTGTATGAGGCGTACAGCGCGCGCGTGGTGCTTTGCGCGGCGACACAGGGATCACCAGCAGCGGCGTAGATGTCACATGGACCCTCCGGCCTGTGCGGAGAAACACCGAGCCGGGGCCCGGACGGCTGTGCCGTCGTCAGCGCGGCGCCAGCCAGCGCGAACGCTATTGCGAGCATAACCGCAGCATTGATTCCCGTTTTCATGCTCCCTCATTTGCTTGCCGATGTGCTGAGCTGTCTGCTGAGCCGCAGCCGCTCGCCCGAGCGCAACGAGCAGCGGCCAGGGATCACCAATGTCGTGCATGACATCCTTCCCTGCCATCGCGCATTTTCCTCGGTCCGCTGCGTCAAATTCCAAGCCACGCGGCTCCTCGCTCCGTCGATTTTGTGCTTTGGCAGCGCAACTTCCTTGTGTGTGCGGGCTCATCCTATCGCCGTGAAATATCGAATGAAAGGCCGAATTCTTCGAACATAATGCGCGCGGCACGCGTCGAGATGCCGCGCAGGTAAATCGGTGGTCGCGAACCGTGCATCTAAGGGGTGAGGATGTCACGACGAGGCTTCAGCCGGCGCGGCTTGCTAAGGTTCTTCGGCGCTACAGGCGCCGCCGGATTGGCATCCTCA
>JBJKQB010000188.1:0-4225 GCA_046705825.1 Candidatus Acidiferrales bacterium | reverse complement strand
TCGTAGGGCCGCCCTTCTTCGTCGCAGAATTTGTCCCAGCCGGTCCACCAGCCGGTGCGGATCATGTTCAAGCCGGCCGCGCTGATCTGGCCCAGGTCCCGGTTCCACACGTAGACGTTGGGATGGTCGAAATACAGCCGCTGGACGTCGCTGGCCATGTACGTCGTGCCCACCACCGCCAGCGGCTGCCCGTTCAATTCAAAATAGTCTGAATTGACGCTGAGGCGCGGGCCAGAGCGCAGATAATCGAGGTCGCGGATCCAGAAGCCGGAATGATAGATCGCGCGAATCTGGCTGCCGTCGAGCAGTTCCGCCGTGATGGTGAACAGGCCGCGCGCTTTTGGCGGCGGGATCACGACCGGAAGCTCCGCGGGCAGCTTCACCGTTTGCGTCGTCTTCGGCGCGTTCGGTTGATCGGAGGAAATCACGATGCGGACGCTCAGGCCGGATTGCGCGGGCTCCGCCGATTTCCACCGGATCTTCAGTTCCACAGGCTCGCCCGGCAGATACAGCGGGTACACCGGATGAACGATGAACTCCTCCGCGCCGCGCCGGGCCGCGAAGACGAGCGTAGGGATGATTTCTTTTGCCGCCGCGCTGGCGTAAAAATCCGGCGCGAGCTCGGCATTCAGAAAAATCCAGCGGCCGCCCGCGAATTTGTCGCGCACATGATCGATCTGAATGGCGGGCGCGGACATGCGGCGGCCGTTCTTGGTGCCCCAGGCGAGCGCGTCCAAACGCGCCTCGATCCGCGCAGCCGAGCCGTCGCGGTTGTAAATGTCGGATGAAGTCAGATGAATCACGGGGCTGAACGCGCGTTCCCAGGAAAAGCGCGGCAGATGCTCGACCACGTCCGGATTGTCTTCGAAGCCGTAGCCTTCTGATCCGGGGGTTTCCTGATATTGATCGATCAGCAGCGGCAGCGAATCGCGGACGCTGTAGGCGCGCAGGTGCCAGCCCGCGTTGTCGCGATACGCCGCGCGCGTGAACGGCCGCCCGCCCAGGACGAGCAGATTGCCGCCGCGCTCGAGGTAAGCGTAAATGTCCGGCCAGGCCGCTTCGGGATACGCCGAGCCGTAGGGCAGCACCAGCAGGTGCGTCAATGCGTCCCCCAGCACTTCGTGCAACTGATCCGCGCTGACCATGCGCGCGCCGGCCACCAGCGACGTCAGTTCTGCCTGCGATGGCGCCGCGGAGTCAGCGGCAGGGAAGCCGGGTTCATAAAAAACGACGATTCCCGATCCTTGCGCTTGCAGGGAAGGCGCCGCGGCGAAAAATAGGAACGAGGAAAGCATAAGTACCGTCAGAAGCGCGTTTGTTCTCATGTATGATGACTCCTCAGAACACGCTGTTTTAGGACAAGCACGCCGCACATGCAACCGGAAGTTTCGACGCGGCAGCCGGCCGATCGATTCCGGCGGGCGGAACGGTATGAGCGCGCAGGCCAGAGTGGACATTTCGGGCGCAATGCAAACCTTCGAACAGTTGAAGTCGCGGTTCCGCGAAGTGTATGGGCAGGACGCCGTAGTCTATCGCGCTCCGGGGCGCGTCAACCTGATCGGCGAGCATACGGATTACAACAACGGCTTCGTTTTTCCCGCTGCGATCGATTTGTTCACGTGGGTGGCCATCGCGCCGCGGGATGACGCGCGCATTCGCGTCCGTTCCGAAGATTTCGATGAAACGGTGGAATTCGAAATCGGCGTCCTGCCTGGCAGCACGGACCCAGCGTGGAGCCGCTACGTTTCGGGCGTTGCGCTGATCCTGCTGCGCGACGGCCAGCGCCTCACCGGCGCGAATCTCCTCATTCGCGGCGAAGTGCCCATCGGCGCGGGCGTCAGTTCATCGGCAGCGCTCGAAGTGGCGGTGGGATTCGCGCTGCTGGCCAATTCCGGCGTCACCATGGAAGGGCGCAAGCTGGCGCGCCTCTGCCAGAAGGCGGAAAACGAAATTGTGGGCGCGCATTGCGGCATCATGGACCAGCTCGCCTCCGCTTGCTGCGCCGCCGATCGGGCGCTTCTGCTCGATTGCCGCTCGCTCGAATACCGCATGCTGCCGGTGCCGGCGGGAGTGCGGCTGGTGATCTGCAACACCATGGTCAAGCGCGAGCTGACCGGCAGCGCGTATAACACGCGCCGCGCCGAGTGCGAAGAGGGCGCGCGAATCCTGGCACAGCGCTTTCCCGCCGTGCGCGCGCTGCGCGACGCGAATATCGAGCAGCTCGACGAGTGCCGCGCTGCCATGCCCGAAAACGTGTTTCGCCGCTGCAGGCACGTCATCACGGAAGACGCACGCGTTCTGCAGGCCGCCGAAGCGCTGGAAGGCAACCGTCTCGACGATTTGCGCCGCTCGATGGCGGAGTCGCATCGCAGCCTGCGCGAGGATTACCAGGTAAGCTGCGCCGAACTCGATCTGCTGGTCGAGCTGGCCAATCGTGAACGCGGCGTGCACGGCGCGCGCATGACCGGCGCGGGCTTTGGCGGATGCACCATCAACCTCGTTGACGCCGATTGCGTCGATGATTTCCGCGAGCATGTCTCGGCCGGCTACGCGCAGCGGACGCGCATCAAGCCGGACATTTATGTCTGCCACGCAGCGGACGGCGTAAAGCGCGCGGAATAGCGATTCGAGGCGCTAGAAAGACAAGAAAGATCTGATGCCCCAGAATTTCGCGGAGACGCCTCACCGGCGATTCAATCCCTTGCTGTGCGAATGGGTGCTCGTTTCGCCGCATCGCACGCAGCGTCCCTGGCAGGGACAAATCGAGGCGGTGCAGCCCGAGACGAGTGTCTCGTACGATCCCAAGTGCTACATGTGCCCGGGAAATACGCGCGCCGGCGGCGCGAAAAATCCCGCGTACAAAACTTCGCTCGTCTTCGACAATGATTTTCCCGCCTTGCGCCCCCAAACCCCGGACGACACCCTGGAAGATGGGCTGCTTCTCACCCGCAGCGAAGCCGGGATTTGCCGCGTGGTTTGCTTTTCGCCGAGGCACGATTTGACGCTCTCGCGCATGGAGCCGTCAGCCATCCGAGAGATCGTCGATGTGTGGGCCGCGCAATATGCCGAGCTGGGCGCTCTCAAAAACGTTCGGCACGTGCAGATTTTCGAGAATCGCGGCGCCATGATGGGCTGCAGCAATCCTCATCCGCACGGCCAGATCTGGGCGACTTCCAGCATTCCGAACGTTGTCGAGCGGGAGCTGAACTCGTTCGTGTTTCAGCGCATGACGCGGAATCGCTGTCTCCTGTGCGATTACCTCGCTCAGGAAGAAAATGCCCGCGAGCGTCTGGTCAGCGAAAATGGCGATTTCGTTGCCCTCGTCCCTTTCTGGGCCGTGTGGCCGTTCGAGACGATGATTGTTTCCAGGCGCCACGCGGGCTCGCTTGCGGAATTGTCTCCGGCGGAGCGCGATTCGCTCGCGGATGTATTGAAGCGATTGACCGCGCGCTACGACAAACTCTTCAACGCGCCGTTTCCCTATTCGATGGGATTCCACCAGAGCCCCACCGATGATGCGGCGCATCCCGAGTGGCATTTGCACGCTCATTTTTATCCGCCGCTGCTGCGTTCGGCGACCGTGCGCAAATTCATGGTCGGCTTCGAAATGCTGGGCAGCCCGCAGCGCGATCTGACCGCCGAGCAGGCCGCCGAGCGATTGCGCGCGGCGAAAGAGACGTGACCTCGGGCGCGACTTGCGGCTTTACGGCGTCGATTCGCAAAACAGGCTGGCCGAAAGGAGATTATGGCGATTCTGGTGACAGGCGGTGCGGGCTACATCGGCAGCGTGACGGTCGAGCTGCTGCGCGCGAGGGGCCAGACCGTCGTTGTGCTGGACGACCTGTTTCGCGGGCACCGCGAAGCGCTCGCGCCCGATCTGCCTTTCTACCAGGGCAAAGTCGGCGACCGCGGCCTGATCGCACGCATCGCGAAAGAGCATCGCATCGACGAATGCGTTCATTTCGCTGCGCTGGCTTATGTTGGCGAGTCGGTCGAAAATCCTGCGCTGTATTTCGAAAACAACGTCGAGCAGGGCGTCGCCTTGATCGGCGCGCTCGAACGTGCGGGCGTCCGCCGCTTCGTTTTTTCCTCCACCTGCGCGACCTACGGCGAACCGAAACGCATTCCCATCACGGAGCAGGAGTCGCAGTGGCCGGCCAATCCCTATGGATGGTCGAAGCTGCTGATCGAACGCCTGTTGGCCAGCTACGACCGCGCCTACGGC
>JBJKQB010000187.1:0-2924 GCA_046705825.1 Candidatus Acidiferrales bacterium | reverse complement strand
CGAATGTGCCCATCAGCAGCGCTTCGAAATTCGGCTGCGCTACCGAACCGCTGATGAGCTGACTCATAGGTTCCAGATCGAGGACGCGCTGCTCGGGCGCCACATCGGCAATGGCTTTGCTCAGAGCAGACGGCATGCCCGCGGATGCGCCTGCGCGAATCACCCAGTCGGTTGAACCATTGAAGGTAAACGATCCTTCGGACGCGGGAACATAGACCATCGGGGGAGCGGGCCGGTCCAGCAGCATGCCTTTCGTATCCGCGACCACGCCAATAATTTCCCGGGCCGCTTGCGGGATCTGGATGTATTGCCGGCCCTGGTATTCGCCAAGGACCAGGTGATCGCCGATCGGGTTCTGGCCCGGCCACCAGTCGCGCGCCAGCGTTTCGTTGATGATGGCGACGGCCGCCGAAGCACCGATGTCACTCTGCTGGAATCCACGCCCGCGCAAGAACCGGATTTCCATGGTCGCAAAATAATTCGAGCTGATGCTGCGCAGCTCCGTGCCGCCAATGCTGTCTTCCGGGTGGCCTTCGCGCTGCACAGGAAGGTTTCCTTTGCCATGAAGCGGTGCAACCGACACCATGGCCGCGGATTGCACGCCCGGAATGGCCTGGATGCGCGCGAGCGCCTCGCGCTCGAAACTCCAAATGCTGCCGTCGGACGCATTCGGGGCGAAGGGCGTCTGCATCAGCATGAGGTGCGCAGGGTTGAAGCCCAGGTCCTGCTGGTACAAGTTGTAAAGGCTATGCACCAGCAGCCCCGCGCCCACTGCCAGCACCAGCGAGATGGCTACCTCGCCGACCACCAGCGCGTTCAGCAAACGTGCGCCTCGGCCCGGTTCGGCGGCGGCGCGGCCTTCCTTCAAAGTGCTGTTCAGGTCCAGCCGCCGCGTTTGAACGAATGACGCAAGTCCGAACGCGATGCTGGCGACGATGGCGACCACCGAGGTGAACAGCAAGATGCGCCAATCGAACCCGAACCGGTCAACGGACGGGAGGTCCCAGGGAATTGCCGAGACAAAAATGCGTGACGATACCACCGCCGTAGCGAGCCCCGCCGCCGCGCCAATCCCTCCCAGCAGCAAGCCTTCCGCCAGGAATTGCTCGAACAGGCGGCCGCGTCCCGCACCAAGCGCCAGGCGAATGGAAATTTCCTTTTGACGCGCTGTGGCGCGCGCCAGAAGCAGGCTGGCCACATTCGCGCAGGCGATCAGCAGCAGCAGTCCGACGGCGCTGAGCAGCAACAGCAGATTGGTGCGATAGCCGCTGGCGAGATACTCTTGGTACCGGTCGAGATGAAGCACACCCGCGCCCTGGCGCTCTTCCACCGGAGCCTGGGCCAAGAACTCGGCGCCGAGCAAGCGCGCTTCCGCCTGCGCCTGACCCAGCGAAACGCCCGGTTTCAGCCGCCCCATCACGTCCGTGTTCAATCCTTCGTTCCCAAGGCCCTTGTCGAAGTGCAACGACACGTATGCGTCGGCTGGCGCCAGGTCGGTAAAGTCTGGCGGAAGAACGCCGGTGACCGTGCAGGGCCGGCCATCGAGGGTGATTTGCCGCCCGACGATATTCGGATCCGCGCCAAACGCGCTGCGCCAAAGCGAGTTCGTGAGCACCGCTGCATACGCGCCGCCCGGGCGCGTGAATGCGCGCCCGAAGGGATGCCCGAGCTGCATGTGCACGCCCAGCGTGTCGAAAAATCCGTCGGTGACGTCCGCAGCTGTGATCCAGCGTTTCCCGCCGCGCTCGTTGAGTTGCTGCGCGAGATAGCCTTGGAAGCCGCCCAGCGCCGAAAAACTTTTCGCGTGGTCGCGGAAAAACTCAAACTCGGGGATCGACAAGTTGGGGATCAGGCTTTTGTCCATCCAGCCGAAGTGAACGATTCTGTCGGACTGGGGATACGGCAACGGGCGCAAGACGATGCCGTCAACCAGAGTAAAAATCGCGGTGTTCGCGCCGATGCCCAGAGCCAACGTCAGGATAGCGATCGCGGCGAACCCGGGCGATTTCCGCATCATGCGCAGCCCGTAGCGAAGGTCCAGCCAGAAATGCTCCCACCACATCCAGCGGCCTGATTCGTAGAACCGCTCCTGCGCATGCGTCACGTTGCCAAATGCGCGATGCGCCGCCGCTCGCGCCTCTTCGTGGGAGAGCCCCTGCTCCTGCAGCCGCTCGATCTCCAGCTGCAGATGCGCCTCAATTTCCGCGCTGAAATCCTCAGCCTTGCGCTTGCGGCGAAACATCGTTCACCCCTTCGCCACGCTTGTCATCCCGCTTGCTCCATCCGGGCTGCGCCATAGCAATCACTAACTCAGCGCGCTAGCTTTCCGCCGCTTCGGTTCCCAGGATTCGCCCGATCGCTCGCGCCAGCCGGTTCCATTTTGTGGTTTCCCGGACCAATTGCTTGCGGCCCGCAGCGGTCAGCGAATAGAAGCGGGCCTTGCGGTTGTTGGACGACGTTCCCCACTTCGCCGCGATCCACTCGCGCTCTTCCAGCCGTTGCAGCGCCGGATAGAGCGCGCCGTGTTCGACCAGCAGTTCTTGCTCGGAGGTTTGTTGGATGGCGCGCGCGATTCCCTGCCCGTGCTGCGGCCCGAAAATCAGCGTGCGCAGGATCAGCAGGTCCAGCGTGCCTTGCAGGAGTTCCAGCCTTTCGTTCTGTTCTTGGGTCGACATATCACCAAAAGATGCACTCGTTCAGGTAAGATGTCAACCCAAAACTGCTCCCGCCCCTCCTGCTCCCCGCTTCGCCCCCCTCTTGCGGCCGCCCCGCTGGCGGCTCTCCTGCGCCGGGCGCTGTGCCCTCCAGCCCTCAAAAGATCAGCCGGGATACATGCCGCATACATCCTCCACCCGATTGCCGGGCTCCGTCCTCCCGGATTATCGTTTCGGGGAAGCCTCCCGCAAACGAAGGCTTCCAATCCA
>JBJKQB010000186.1:0-4857 GCA_046705825.1 Candidatus Acidiferrales bacterium | reverse complement strand
GTCCCTGGGCGTGTACATAGCCCAGCCCAATAGACAACGCCGCGATTAGCGCGAGGCCAAGCGCGAACGCTGGCCGTGGGATGGAAATCCGGGTTCGCCAGAGTTGCGTCCACCTGGATCGAGGGCTTCGAGAAGGAACCGCCAACGGCTGCTCGTCAACTTCCGCTTCATCCGCCGACGCGGCCAAGCGCAACTCAATCCTCATCTCCTGGTAATCGTGCAGGCGCTCCCGGCAGATCGAGCAGTCTTGAATGTGGCGAGCCGCTTCAGCGGGCACGCTCTGGGCGTCGAATACGTCGGAGATGAACTGTACAGCTTGCTCGTGCTCCATGGTCCCTCCTAAACTCTTGTTCGTTTTGAGGCAGTCGTCCAGATCTTCCGCAATTCTTCGCGAGCGGAGAACAGCCGGGACTTCACTGTGCCGAGGGGGACGGCCAGTATTTCAGCGAGTTCGTCGTACGAGTATCCGTCAACTTCGCGCAGCCACAGCACACTCCTTAGCTCCGGCGCCAGGAGAGCGACGGCATCCCTGATCAACAGCGACGATTCCGCTCCGCTGCGCTGGGGCTCTGCCGCGGACGTCGTGGAGGCTTCATGATGGCGCCACCAGTCCGCCGCTCGCTTGCGTGCGATTCCGAACAAATAGGCTTTCAGCGTCGACCTCGCCGGATTGAAGCCGTCTGGATGACGCCAAATCTGAAGGAACGCCTCCTGCGCGATGTCCTCGACCGCTGGCGCATTTCCCAGATACATGCGCAGGAACGCGCGCAGGCGGCGAGAGTGATCGCGGTAAAAACTCTCAAACGCCGCGGCATCTCCCCGGCCGAGCCGTTCCCAGATGTCCTGGTCGTCAGCCATTCTGATCCGTCCCCCGGAATGTTATTCGCTGAGGATGGCTCAAAAGTTCGAGCCCGCGGCAGTTTAATCGAGCTCGGTCACCAGCGGCTTGCTCCGCTTCTGTAACACAGCTCGGATTTTTGCGGGATTTGGGCGATGAGCACGCCCGATGCACGTGCCGTCGCCCTGGCTCAACCGGCGACGCGACTCGTGTGGTTACTTACTTTTGGCCTTTGGCCCTTTGGCCACGTTGAAAACGATGTTCACCTCATCCCTGCGAGGGAATTTTTCGACCGAGGCTTTGACGCTCGCCGCCGGGTAGCCTTGCGCGGCAAGCAAATCCTTGACTGCGGTTGCTGCGCGCGGCAGTTCCGCTGGGTCGAAGTAGGCTCCGGCCTGGCCAACGAACGGCTATCGCTTCGGTCCGCCGTACTTGATGAATCCGTCGAAGGTTCCGACGGCGTCCCCTAACACGTCGAGTCCACTGGTACCCGTAGTCGCCCCGTAAGCGGTGATTTGGCCGAACCCGGTTACATTGCTGAACCGTCCGGTGCCGGATGTGAACGTAAAGTTTCCCTTCGCGGAGACATCGCCAGTGGAAGGATCGAGCGTGAATTGAGTGGTGTAAACACCATGAATTTCATCGCCATTCGCGGCGGTCATGGCGAAGTCGCTGTTTACCGTCGCCGTGACCGGCCCGAGCGGCGGCGGGGGACACGGGTCAATGTTGGCGGTTTCGCTGGTCGTGATCTCTATTTTTCCGAGATGCAGTGCCAGACCCGAACCTGTTTCATTGTTCGTAACTATACATCCGTTGAATCTCGCCGTGCTGATCACGTAGACTACAGCATGGAAGGGCTGCATGGCGGCTGCATCAGCACGCCTGCCGGTGAACAGGCTCAGGGCCAGCGCCAGGGAAAACACAGCCAGCGCGGCGAGTGCTGCGAACTTGTTTCCTTTTTTCATGTGAACTCCTCTTTGTCCAAAAGGCTGCGAAGCGAAAGTGTCGTGATGTGCTCGCCTTAAAGGGAGGGGGAATCGCCTCCGGGGTGCTGCGCCTCGTAAGGCTCGGGAACGCTCTTCCGGGGGGCGACCTTGCCTCAAAAGAAGGGCATACCGCCGCATTCGCGGAATGTCACTTTGGAGAGGCTGAGACAGCTTATCTACTGCGGCGCGCTGGCGCGTGTCTGTGCTTTCAATCACCCTTATCGCTATCGACAGTCACATCTATGGCGCAGGGTAATACGGGTCAGAATGCTTCCACGGCCTGTTAAGCCCACAAATGACGGCTTCCTCGAGGGCCGAGTCGGCACGTCATGCACGTGAGTACTGGGTAGAACAGGCGACGACGCAGGGCCCGCCGAGGATTCGGAGGTTGACCTTGAAATCGAACTGCAAGTATAACTTTAAGTTTCGCGGGTAAGCGGGTGGATTCTTGGGAAGGGGTGCCGACATCATGACGCGAATTTCGCGGGTTGTGTATTGGACGCTGGCTTTCGCCAGCGTACTGGCATTCGCCTCGACCGCACGGGCGCAGGTCAATCCTGATCTTTATTCCGGGCTGAAGTGGCGCAACGTCGGGCCGTTCCACGGCGGGCGCATCTCCTCCGTCACGGGCGTTATCGGCCAGCCCGGCGTGTTCTACGCGGGCACACCGCAGGGCGGCATCTGGAAAACGACGAGCGCCGGCGTCACATGGTTCCCCATCTTCGACCAGGTGAAAAGCGTCGATAGCGTGGGCGCGATTCAGGTCGCTCCCTCGAATCCCGACATTGTGTATGCGGGCGCCGGCGATCCTATCGGCGGCAGCCTTGGCAACGGCATGTGGAAGTCCACCGATGCCGGCAAAACCTGGCAGCACATTGGCCTCGATGACACTGTGAAGATCGACAGCATCCTGGTCGATCCCCACGATCCCAACTTGGTGATCGTCTCCGCTCTGGGCGACGACACACACCACGGTGGCGGCATCTACCGCTCCACCGATGGCGGGCAGACTTGGAAAAACGTGCTCCAGCCCGCCAACTACGACGGCACACGCGAAGTCGAGTACGCCTACGACGATCCCAGCGTCATGCTGGCCGACACGCAGGGCACGGGCGGCGGTTTCTTCGGCGGCGCCGCCCCTGGGCACAAGACCAAGCCGCCGCTGGTCTTCAAGTCCACCGACGAAGGGCAGACCTGGACCCAGATCAAGATTCCGCCGTTTCCGGGCCGCGTGGCCGTGGCCATCGCGATGCACACCGACGGCCAGCGCATGTATATCGTCGGCAACGACATTGAAAAAGGCTCGGGGCTGTACCGCTCCGACGACGGCGGCGCGACCTGGAAGCACATGGCCGGCAACGACACGCGCATCAGCAACGGCCAGGGCTCCTACAGCTCGGGGGTGTTCGTGGATCCGCAGAACCCCGACATCCTCTACACCGTTAGCACCGCTATGTACCGTTCCACGGACGGCGGCGTCACCTTCCACGTCTTCAAGGGCGCGCCCGGCGGCGAGGATTACCACAGAGTGTGGATCGATCCGACCAACGGGGGGCGCATCATAGTTGGCGCCGACCAAGGTGCAAGCGTGACTCTCGACAACGGCCGCACGTGGAGCCTCTGGTACACCCAGCCTATCGCGCAGGTCTACCACGTCGCGACAACCGACCAATATCCCTACTGGATCGTGGCGGCCCAGCAGGATACCGGCGCGGTCATGATCCGGAGCCGCAGCAAGTGGGGCCAGGTCGACTTCACCGACTGGAGTCCTCTGCCCTCGTCCGAATTCGGCGTCATCACGCCCGATCCGCGGAACCCCAATATCCTGTACGGCGTCGGCTATGGCCCCGGCAGCGGCGGCAGCGGGCTGATCAAAATTGATATGTCGACCGGGCAGTGGGGAAACGTCGCGCCCAATTTCGGTGCGGATGAGAGGAAGTATCGCGCCAGCCGCGACTTCCAGAAGGAGTTCGATACGGCCTTCGATCCGAGCGCGCTCTACGTCGCCTATCAGTGCTTGCTGGTCACGCGCGACGGCGCCCGTTCGTGGAAACCGTTCAGCCCCGATCTCACCACCGAAAAAGGGAAGCCCACGGTGCCCTGCGGCACGCCGCTGCCGCCGCCTCCGCCTCCGTCGAAAACGGCAAAGGCCAAGCCGCCGCGTAATCCCTTCGGTCCCGCTGGGCCGGTCATCAACGATTTCTCGATTTCCAAGGTCAAACCGGGGGTGGTGTGGACCGTGAGCAGCAACGGCCAGATCTACAACACGATGGACGGCGGCAAACACTGGACGAACGTCAGCAACATCAGCGACGTGCCGCCCCATACGAGCTTCAACACTATCGCCGCCGGGGATGAGGTCAACACAGCGTATGTGACCGGCCGCATCAGCGGCGGGCGCGGCCCGTTCGGTCCCAAGGTGCCCGCCACTGAGGATAGCGACGTGCCGCTCATCTGGCGCACCACCGACGGCGGCAAGACGTGGACGAGCATCGTCGCCGGCCTGCCCCGCGACGAGCGCACCGGAAGCTGGGTGAACGTCCTGCGCGTTGATCCCAAGCAGCCGGGCCTGCTGTTCGCGGGCACGGAGACGACGGTCTACGTCAGCTTCGATCATGGCGATCACTGGCAGTCGCTACGCCAGAACTTGCCCAGCACTTCGATCCGCGATCTCGCCGTCCACACCGATTACGATATGAATGACCTTGTCATCGGCACGTATGGCCGCGGATTCTGGATTCTCGACGACATCACACCGCTGCGACAGATCGCGGCGAATACCCAGGCCATCAGCAGCTCTTCGGCCTATTTCTTTAAGCCCGAGGAGGCCATTCGCGCGCGCATCAACAGCAACTGGGATCAGCCCTTCTCCGTCGAAGTACCCAACGCGCCGAACCCGCCTTATGGCGCGATCGTGGATTATTACCTCAGCCAGAAGCCCGACGGGCCGATTCAGCTCCAGGTTTTCGACTCGCACGGCAAGCTGGTGCGCACGATGTCCAGCACGTTGCCGCCGCCCGTCGAGGGCCAGGC
>JBJKQB010000185.1:0-5856 GCA_046705825.1 Candidatus Acidiferrales bacterium | reverse complement strand
AACGGGAATCGAACCCGTATTTCGGCCTTGAAAGGGCCGCGTGCTAACCGTTGCACCATAGCGCCACAGATCGAGAAGTGCTGTCTAGTTTAGCAGAGATCGCGCGTCCGGCACGCGCCGGAAGCGCAGTTCGGCGGCGCCAGCTGTCGGTTTTCAGAACGTAGGGACCCCTTCCTAAGGATTTTTTCAAAACCTTTCCCCCCTTCCGAGTGAAGTTTTTCAAAACCTTTCCCCCTCATCTGCCGTGCGGTAAACGTCTGCTGCCTTGGCCGGAGGCCAGGCAGGAGGCGTTGATGTATCGCGAGGTCACGATGATCGAGTTCAGGGAGGTCCTTCGGCTCTGGCAGGAGCACGTACCGAAGAAACGGATTGCCGCGCAGCTGGGCCTGGATCCGAAGACGGTGCGCCGCTATCTGTGCGCGGCAGAAGCGGGCGGACTGCGAGCGGAGAGGGAGACGCTCAGCGATGAGCGGGTGCGCGAAGTATTGCTGGCGCTGCAACCCAGAGGGGGGCGTCCCCACGGCGAGGACTGGACCCGTTGCAGCGAACAACGGGAGATCATTCGGCGCTGGCTGGCGGATGGATTGCGGCTCACCAAGATTCGCAAACTCCTGGTGCGGCAGGGCGTGTCCATCGGCTACTCCACGCTGTACCGCTTTGCCGTCGACCAGCTGCAGTTTGGTCGAACGGCGGCGACCATCCCCGTCCTGGACGGCGAACCCGGCCAGGAACTGCAAGTGGATACGGGCTGGGTGGGCTGGCTTACTCGTCCGCTGAGCCCAGAAAAGCGTCGACATTTTCGTGCTTGGATCTTTACCGCGGTCTTCTCCCGCTATCGGTTTGTTTATCCCACGTTCGAGGAAACCACGGCGCGCGCGATCGAGGCCTGCGAAGCGGCCTGGGAGTTCTTCGGCGGGATTTTCCGGGTACTGATTCCCGACAACACTAAGGCCATTATCGTGCAGCCGGATCCGCTCACGCCGCACGTCACGCTGGCTTTTCTCGAGTATGCAGAGGCGCGGAATTTTCATGTGGACCCGGCCCGCGTGCGGCACCCTCGGGATAAAGCGAGGGTCGAGCGAGCGGTTCCGGGGGTGCGCGATGACTGCTTTGCCGGCGAGATACTCGCCACGCTGGACGATGCGCGTGTGCGTGCCAGTCATTGGTGCCGCGAGGAATATGGCCTGCACCGCCATAGTCGCACGCAACGACTACCGCGAGAGCACTTCGAAGCCGAGGAGCAGCCCGCACTCTTGCCAGCGCCGACGGCTCCCTACGACATTCCGCTGTGGAGCACGCCGAAAGTGGCTCGCGACCAGTTGGTGGTGGTCGATAAAGCTTTCTATTCTGTCCCTCTTTCCTACAAGGGCCAGTTCTTGACGGCCCGCGCCGATCAACAGACCGTTCGTCTCTATCGCCACAATGTGCTGGTCAAAACCCATCCGCGAAAACCGCCCGGCGGCCGCTCCATCGATGCGCAGGATTATCCAGTCGAGCGTAGTGTCTATGCCCTGCGAGATGTGCGATCCCTTGAGCGGCAGGCCGCCAGTCATGGCGAGGCTGTCGGTCGTTTCGCTGCGGTGCTGCTCGACAACCCCTTGCCGTGGACACGCATGCGGCGTGTCTATGCCCTGCTGGATCTGGCCCGTCGTTATGGAGCCACTCGGGTCAATGAGGTCTGTGCCCTCGCTCTGGCCGCCGAGATGCTTGAGGTTCCGCGTCTCAAGCGCATGCTCGAGCAGGCCACCACGCCATCCGCCACAGCGCCATCCGCAGTGTTGCCTACGGCGCGCTTTTTACGGCCGGCCAGCCAGTACGCCCTTCCGCTCGCCTCGCGCGAGCCATCCTCGAAAAAAGGAGATGATCCCCAATGACCACCGAAGTGATCAGTCCCGATCTGAAAGTCGTGCTGCGACGGCTGAAGCTCTCGCGCATGCTGGATACCTTGCCGGAGCGGCTCGTGCTCGCCCGACAACAGAAAATGCCGCACCAGGATTGGCTGCTGCTGGTCCTCAGCGACGAAGCCACGCGACGGGACAGTCTGGCGGTTTCCCTGCGGGCCCAAAAGGCACGTCTGGACCCCACTATGCACCTGGAGGCCTGGGATCCCACGGCCAAGGTCAGCTTCGATCGGGCGCTGCTGAACGAGCTCGTCTCTTTGCGCTTTCTTGATGTTCATGCGCATGTGGCCATCGTCGGCCCGGTGGGCGTGGGCAAGACCTTTCTGGCCCACGCTCTGGGACACGTCGCCTGCCGGCGCGGCGCCAACGTGCTGGCGCTGCGCACCGATCAGATGCTCAAGACGCTGAAGCACGCGCGGTTGGATAACAGCCATGAAACTGAACTGCGCAAGCTGATCTCTGTGGACCTGTTGCTGCTGGACGATTTTGCGATGGATGCCATGGATCCGACCGAGAGTCGCGATCTCTACGAGATCCTGCTGGAGCGCTATCGCACCAGTTCGATCGTGGTCACCTCCAATCGTGGACCAGATGAGTGGCTAGCTACGTTTGCCGATCCCGTGCGGGCGCAGAGTGCCATCGATCGTTTTACCAGCAACGCCTACGATCTGGTGATCGAGGGCGAGTCTTACCGGCCACGCCTGAAACCCGCCAGATCCAAGAACGGGCACGATGACCAAACCGATTCGGCGCGCGGAAAACAGCTCTCGAGATGAAATTGGGGGATGTTATAGGTCGACCGAAGCAGCTAGCGTCGTTCCTAAGGCATCCTGACGCGAAATTTTTCGTGGAAAAAGGCGATGACACAAAAAAACAAAAAGCAAAACCGAGAAGGCTTGTGGAAACTGACACCGCCATGGAAATCCGCACAGAACGCGGATTCCCACCGCGGCTTGAAAAAGCCACGCATACTCCGCGCGGCTTTTTCACAGTTCCCACAAGCCCGGCGGCGGCCCTTCTACCTTAACGATGTCCAACAACCGTCTACGCACATCGGCAGCTTCTTCCCGGAGCGTTGACTGGACATCCCGATGCCGTTAGGACACACTGCACGCATCAGGTGAGAGAGGAACTCCGGGGGGAAAGGTTTTGAAAAGCCGGGGTCCCTTCCTTCCGAAAACCGACACGAAAACTTGGCTCATAGGATAATGAGGGGGATTCGAAATGGGTTTCGGGTACGGGAGCGACCAGCGGCGGTTTGCCCCGGGTTGCTCGCCGATGCCCTGCCTGCTCGCGAACCTCCGTCAGGTGCCGGACTCAAATGTCAAAGGAGGGCCATTGCCGATGTGCTGTCTGCCAGGTTGAGCAGAGTCTGCTCAATTCGCTGAGCACACAAACAGCCCGAATCCAATTTCAGACGCTCGCCCTTAACCACCCCATTTTGAATCACTTCGACTCGCCTGCCGACGTAATCGCGCATTTGCATGGGCAAGCTGAGCCAAATCACGAGACCTGGAATGCGATCCTGCACGCGCTGCTTGACTGCATTGCGGACAGGACCGGCGAAGACATCGGACAGCAATTGCTTCTCGTGGCCTATGCCCCTGCTATCCACAAGGTTTATCGGGAGGTTTGCCAGATGATGCCGGGTGTCCGACCGAGGTGCTGCCGCACTTCCGAGGGCGGCCTTGCCTGTGGCAAGAGTTCATCTTGCTCCGAACGGACGGCAGAGTTTGCGCGGCCACTGTGGACCGGGGGCACGACACCGTCATGTACCAGGTGCGCACGCTGGCGCGGCGCTATGCCAGGGTCGTTGAGCACTTGCCTTCAGACTTCGGCCTGATCGTGGCGGTCGCCGGTGAACGCCGTTACCAGTTGTACCGGAAATGGGCCGCACGACCCGTCGCACGGCCTTTTACCCAAGACACGTTTGAGCCATATCAGTTGAGAGCGCTGGTTCCGCAAGTCCACGTCTCGTATCAGGAGGAACAGCAGGAATGTTGACAGGCAGCGCCACAAGCGGGTTCTGTAGCCGCTGGCGAAATACACAAGCGGTGAATCTCCGCCGAGATTCGCCGCGACAGGGCGTCGCGAACAGACTCCCTTTACCATTCCGTTTACCGCCTACCCTCAGGGGTAGCTCTCGGGGGTACCTCTTGGGGGTAGCTGAGCTACCCCCGTTGAGAGCGTCATGGCAATGCTGCAGTCGATGACGGCAGAGGAACAGATTCTGTACTGGCTCTGGCTGGACCTGCGGGTGCGGGCGCTGGCTGATAGGCTGCTTGAGAGGTTTGCCGTAGAGGACAGCATGAACACTCTTATCGCAAATCAATACGGCCGAGTCCAAGGCGAAGCGGGCGGCTGTGGGCTGACGTTATGCGTAACGGCTCAAACCCCGCGCCGGGAATCGGTCGGGTTCGAAACGCGCGTCGACTCGGTCGAGCAGCTATCCATTTGCTTACGATCCTGCGGGCCTGGTGAAAGTCGGACCGGGCATCAACGGATACTGACGAGCTGGGAATACCGGACGCGCTCACCGAGGCCGCCGCGAAATCTGATCCGCAGGGACTCCTTCTTTTCGACGACTTGCCGGATCAGACGCGACCAGCAACCGGCCATGCCGACCAAACCCCAACTGAACGATCATCAACGTAAACTGGAGGTAGTTAGTGTCCGAAAAGTTGAATCCTTGCCATCTGGAGTTGGTGCTGCTCCTCGATCCGCAAGACGAGTCGTACAGCATCTGCAGTCACAATCTCAGCGCCGAAGATGCGAGGCGGAAATTGAACGAGCTAGGAGAGGAAGGTCTTTTCGCCTTTACCGTCGGTCAACCCACGCATCATGCAGCGGACAACGCGGATGACTGCACCGCGTGTCCGGCGGAACTCGCACGTGCTCTGGCCGAGAACGAGTAACCTGCAAGTCTGAGACTGCAGCACTGACCAGCGTTCCGCAAACCGATAACCCACAACAACCGAAACCCAGAAATGGAGATGCCCGATACCGAACGAGGAAAACAGGTATACGCATTGCCTGATCCTGAACGAGGTCCTTCTCGGCGAGGCCTGCATCATCGAGAAAATACAACGAGTGGGTCTCCCTCGCGTTCATCAAGCTCGGTCGAAAACCGCGTTCTCGTTCCCAAAACCGCGAACTGACTCCTCCACTCCCAGCCACAAGCAGCAAGAACCCACCAAATAGGTACTCCCACTCCTGCACGGCGGGCGGCGTGTGCGCACACGCGCCGCCCGCCGTGCACCCCACCAAAGTCACAAAAAACAAAAAAGTCTACTTGACAACTTTGACTTCTTTGATTTTGGGGGCCAACGTGCTTCCCGAGCCCAATTTCCCCGTCAGACCTGATGAGTTTGTTGGCCGCACGCAGCAGATTGAAGCGTTCCGCGAGGCCTTGCAACAAGGACTGGTGGCAGGTCGAACGAGTTCCTTCGCGATTTTCGGCGACTGGGGAATTGGCAAGAGCAGTTTGCTGCTGAAATTAGCCGCCGTGTGCTCCGAACCGCCATTTGCGATCCTCTCGATCCCATTCTCAGCTTCGAGCGACATTCACGACTACCTGAACGTTTCGCAGACGGTTTCCTGGGCGGGAGTCTGTCCGGGGAATAACGAATCCGCCGGCAAGCAAGAGCAGCCGCATTCCCAAGGGCAATGTCTATCTGAAGACGGAACTGGTCGAGGCAGCCAACGCGGCAGCACGAAACAAGGGTACTTACCTGCGGGACAAGTTTTATCGCCTCAAAGCTCGGCGTGGATACATCTATCACATGTTTTCCGAGCACGTCTCCTACAACGACCTGGGAGATCTTTACCTAGACAAGCTCAACAGGAACCATCTCACACGCAATCTCGTTCATCGGTTAGAGCGCCTGGGCTATTCGGTCACACTGACACCCCAGGAAAAGGCCGCTGCCTAGGCAACACGCTATTTTCATAACAG
>JBJKQB010000184.1:0-4879 GCA_046705825.1 Candidatus Acidiferrales bacterium | reverse complement strand
TTGTTCTGCCGTTCGCCGCGCGTCACTCAAAGAGCCCAGCGAACGAGGCGGCGCACCGCATCCGTTGTGGCGGCCCAGACGATGTGCGACGTGAGGCCGTAAAGATGGCGTGAAACGGGATAAGCCGCGGGGCCCTTCGACAGGTTCAGAGCGGGCAGGGCGATTTCGTCCGCGCCGACAAAGACCGCGGCGCCATAGGGCACGCCACCCGCCATTTTGACCTTGGGCACGAGTTCGGAGGTGGCGCCGTACAAGCCTCCTAGCATCGTTCCGAAAGCGTAGTGAACGACGGGCCCGGCCTTGCGCTTCTGCTCCTGGGTGAGCGGCTTGCCCAACACTTTTTTGGCGATGGCGTGAGCGGTCTTTCCGGTCGGATATTCGGCAGGATCTTGTTTTTCCGCGCGGCGCGATTTTCCGTCCGAGAGCGCATTCGCAGCCGCGGACCATCCTTTCTGAAATTCATTCATGGTCCAGGAGGCCACGAGGCCTCCGGCCAGTCCGGCCACAAGCCCCTTCCATACGCTTCTGTTCGACCGCGGTTCCCAATCGTATGCCATGTTCGTAAGTGCCCTTTCTTTTCGCGCCGGGCTTTCCGAATGAACGGCGAAGTCCGCGCCTGATTGTTCTCTTCCCTTCTGAACAGATTCGAGCAGAGCCGCAGGTGCGCGCAATGCGTTCGAGCGTGTAGCGCGATTCGCAAATTGCTGTAGGCAGGCTCTAGCCCGGCTCATCACGGCCGAGGCAGTTGTCGTAGGAGGCGCCCGTGCCGGGCCAGTTCAAAAACTGAAACCAATGCCCACGTTGACGAGACGGTTCGCTACGGGATTCCCCACCTGGAGCGCGAAGGGACCGCTGGCTAAGGCGATCGACTGACCGAAGAGCGGGGATCCCAGGACAGCGACGGGCGGCGCCAGATTCACATTGTTCAAGGCATTCAGAACCGACACTGAGAACGTCACCGCGTAGCGATGTTTCGTCGCTCCGCCCAGGCTGAATCCACCACCACTGCCCAACCCGCGGCCTCCCAGGCCTTCCCTGTGCCGGTGCCCTTCCGTCGCGCTGGGCGCAGTTCCTTCGCCGCCATGCGCTTCGTCCGCCGCGGCGCCGAAACCGAACGTGCGGCTCAGGCGCAAGTTCAACATGACGTTGGCCGGGCCGGTCTGCGTGTCGGGCGCAATCGGAACATCGTTCGGGCCAGGGGCAATATTGAAAGCGCCGTATTTTGTTGCGACGATCTGCGCGGGAGGAGTTGAGGCAGTGGCCAGCGCAGGGCGCGCGTTGTGAATGCCGGTGCCATAGAGATCCTGGCCAATCGTAATGCTGAACGGCTCACCCGAATTGGCCATCAGCATCGAACTGAGGCGAAAGCTGAACGGCAAGGCATAGCTGCCGCCCACCAGCACACGGTGGCGGATGTCGAAGGCCGCTGCGCCGTAGTCCTGCAGGAGATTCCAGGGATTAGCGGGAAAGGTGTCCACGCCGGCGGTATCGCTGTGCGCATCGTTGAACACGTAGTAGCCGAACAGGGCCACTCTTTCGCCGGCTTGCACGTGAACGTTCGTGATCAGCTGCGTCTGCTTGTAAATTCCCACCGACTGATATTGGTAGATATTGCCGGCCGCGTTGCCAAGCGGGCGTACGCCGGAAGTGGGGTCGGACGGGCTATAGGTTCCCGGCAGCGGCGCATTGATGTCGTTGGTCAAGAAGCGATGCAGTCCGCGCGAGTTGAGGTAGGTGAACGAGACGGTAACGTTTGAGGAGACCTGGCGCTCCAGACTGACGGCTCCATCCATAGAGTAGGGGGATCGCAGGTTGGGTGCGATCTGATACACGGTGGGCAAAGAGGTGGACAAACCGCTCAGAGTGGAAGGCGCCGGCGGCGCCGGGAAAAACGCCGGGCGATTCACGATATACGTTGTCTGATTCCGGCCGTTGAAGCGGTTGGCGATGATCATTTGATCGTCGTCCAGGCGTTCGTAGAAAATGCCCCAGCCGGCGCGCAAGACGGTCTTCATCTTCGGCCCGCGACCCAACCCCCAGGCGATGCCCACGCGCGGAGCCCAATCCGCGTGATCGTTGATGATGTTTTCCGATTCGAAGCGCAAGCCGTAACTGAGGCTGAATTGGGGGAAGAGTTTCCAATCGTCGCCAACGAATACTGCGCCATCGAGACGGTTCACCTTGGCGAAGAGGCTGCCGGTGGTCATGTTGAACTGGCTGGGACCGTATCCGGCTGCCTGGATCTGGGCCATGGTCAAACCGTTTTGCAGCCCCTGTTCGGTCTGCTGGTAGTCGGAAAGCGAATTGAAGGTGAAGGTCCCATTGAAATTGCCGTTAGTGGCCTCGTGGCGGCGGATATCGCGCAGAAAGCCACCGAGCTGGATAAGGTGCTGCTTGTGCGTGACGGTAAGGTATTCCTGAAATTCGTAGTGCGTTTCGTAGCGCTCGAACGAACCGTTGCTGTCCCCACCGCCCAGAAAAGCGCCCAGTACCTGAAGGGTCGGCGAAAAATCGCGGGGCGTTTCCGAGTTGTGGAAATGGAGATACTGAAAGCGCGTGTCGTTCACAACGTTGGGGCCGAGGACCTGCGTATCGATCAACTGCACGTTGTGGTGACGACGAGCGGAATCGTAAGCCTGAGAGGGCAACGCCTGCGTATCCACGCCGTCGTTCTGCTCGCCGATCTCGAAATAGCGGTAGTTGAACGTGAGCGTATTGTTCGGGGAGAGCTGAAAATCGAGGCGAGGACTGAAATTCGTCAGCGTCCGCGGATTGGGGACGGAGGCCACGTACGGAACGATAGCGAAACTCGAATCGAGCACGTCCGTGTTGACCAAATTGGCGCGGTTGATGTTGCGGCGCTGGGCACTGACAAAGAAGGATGCCTTCTTCGTCAGCGGGCCGCCGAAATCGCCGTCGACCAGCCAGGTGTGATAGGACGGGGGGTTTGTACCTGTGGCATGGAGGAACGGGCTGAGCGCATTCATGCTCGAGTCGTTGTATTCAACGGAGGCGCTGCCGTGATAAGCGGTGCTGCCGGGTTTGGTGAAGATATCGATGCGCCCGTAACCCAGGCGGTCGTTGTAGATGGAGAAAGGGTTCGAGTTGACCCGAATCTCGCGAATATCGGATTTGGGAGGCAAATCGCCGCCCGTGAAGCCGTCAATGTAAATTTCGCCGCCGTTTGGGCCAACTGAAGGTCCCGCCAGTGCGGCAAGCTGGTTCTGAAACTCATCGGGATCATTGGAAAGCGCGTCGAGGGTCTTGCCGGAGATGACCACTGCGGTGGCGTTGCCGGCGGGCGAGAGCTCGAGCGCGGAGGCGTGTGCATGCACATGAATTTGCTGGGCTTGCTCGGCGAGGGCGAGGTGGACGTCGAGCGTGACCATTGGCCCGGCGGTGATCGCCACGTGTTTAATCACCGAAGGGGTGAACCCGGGCGCAGTGACGGTAATTGTGTAGCGGCCGACCTGCAGCGCTCGCACTTCGTAAACACCGCTGCTCTTGCTTGTTGCGACCCGGCTCGGGCCAGAAGGTTCCGCGAGCACGCGGACGGTTGCGTCGGGCACCACTGCGCCCGACGGGTCGGTGATGCGCCCCCGCACGCCGCCCGTGCCCTGCGCGCGCAAAGCGCCGGCCGCGCCCGAGACCAGGACGAGAATGATGCAGATCGCCAGAAAGCAGGACGACCGGATCGCAGCGCGCCCCAGGGTGGTGTTCGGAAAGGAGATCGAAGCCGGCATTGCCCAGACCACGGTTATGCCACAAAGACCTGAAAAACGCCTGAAAGATTGGGCTGCTGCAAGAGCATAACTCGCAGCCCCGTTCCGTCGAGTCGACGGTGTGAACGTGACGTTCGGACGCCCACTCGGGTTGAGGGAATGATCATCAAGCGCGATGTTGCTTCACGGCGCGATACTCGAGCCAGATCAGGAGGATGACGATCAGGTCGAAAATTGTGAGGGCAATCAGGCCCAAGCTGTGCGTCAGAGTATAGCGGTACACCTGGTAGACGATGAAACCGCCGAACACGATGATCGACAACGGATAGCCCCACAGCTTATTCCGGAGCAATGCAACCACCACAAACAGCTTGACCACGCCATGACCCAACAGATAGATGGCCATGAAATGCTCGCCGCCAAGCGACAGGCGGCTTGCGGCGTGACGCAGATAATTGGACACGAGGTCGCGCGGATCTTCGCTGAGCTCACCGCGTGTCAACAGCGCGGTCAAACGAACGATGAATTCCGGGCTGATGAACCAGAGGGCTATGCCGCCCGCTATCTCCAGAACAGCATCCAGGCCCTTCAGCAACACGCTGTAGCGGAAGAGCAGTTCGCGAACCTGCGATTTGGTCAAAACGTTGCACCCGCGGACCTGGCTGGCCTAATAGACTGCTGAAAAATTCGGATTGGGACTTCAGGGGCTGAAAACCCCTGGAAGGCTATCATCTCATCGCGGGGCTGAAGCCGCGCGCTTCCACCGATTAAATAAGGCATGAGCGAGCGCCAACCAAAGCGGCAGCAAGCCGCCGCACTCCACAGCGGCCTGCGGCCGCAGAAAAGCGCCGGCACCTCCGCTCCCTTCGCCAACTCAGTCAGGGCAAGCAGGTCACTCCTCGACGGAGGAAAGCTCGGAGAATTCTTGCGGCGTGAGACGGATGGAGGCGGCCGCGACGTTTTCCTCGAGGTGCTTGACTGAAGATGTGCCGGGGATGGGCAGCATCATCGGCGAGCGCTGCAGCAGCCAGGCGAGGGCAATCTGCTTTTCTGTCGCGCCGTGTGATTGGGCCACGCGCGCGAGCAACTCGTGTTCGACCTTGCCCGCTCCGAGCGGAAACCAGGGAATAAAAACGATGCGCTGCTCGGTGCAGTAG
>JBJKQB010000183.1:0-6032 GCA_046705825.1 Candidatus Acidiferrales bacterium | reverse complement strand
GGATATGTGTTTTGCCAGGGCTGAGTGCGGAAAAAAGCAAAAGCAGATCCCTCACCCCTATTCACGCAAAAGGCGCGTGACTGGGTTCGGGATGACAGTCCGAATGGTGGTAAGGCAGGCCCTGGTTCGGGATGGCAGTTCGCGGTCGATCGGTTACGACATCGACACCGCGCGGGGATAGAGATGAAATGACGCCCATGGAGAAAAATTGATGCACAACGCCGTGTTGAGTTCGCTTTTGCAGACGAGGACCAAGGAGTACTTCGTCGAGGTGCGACATACAGGATTCATTTGGTGGATCGTCATTGGGCTGCTGGCGGGATGGATCGCGGGGCACTTGACGCGCGGGCGCGGCTTCGGCTGCATCGTCGACGTGATTCTGGGATTGATTGGGGCGGTGATTGGCGGCTGGATCTTCACCAAGATTGGGATCGGCGGGTTTGGGTTCTGGTGGAGTCTGGCGGCGGCGACGGTGGGCGCAGTAGTGCTGGTGGCGATTGCGGGGCTATTCGCGGGAGGCGGCGAACGGTAGAGTTGGCGGCGTTTGCCCATATCCATATTGCGGAAGTGAATGGGTAATCGGTTCAACGACCGGACAAAAACGCCGGCGGGACGCCGGCGCTACTGGGCTGCGCACACTCGCCGTTGCTAGCGTTCGCTGGGGCCGCCTGCGAGCAACGACGCGCGCGGCTATGATACTATGGCCGCGAGGGAAGAAGTGTGGCGGTCGTTGAGCCAGACTTTAGTCCCGTTTTCTTCGTGAGAAGACCGGCAATTTCTCAACCTAACCACGAGCACAGGAAGAGAACGTGAGCCGAACTTCGCTATGGGCAATTCCGCTGGGCGGGCTTGGCGAGTTCGGAATGAACATGCTGGCGCTGCGCTCGGGCGACGACATCATCGTCATCGACGCGGGCATGATGTTCCCCGAACAGGAACTGCTGGGCGTCGACGTCGTCATTCCGGACATCACCTACCTGAAACAGAACCGGCACATGGTGCGCGCGATCGTGCTAACCCACGGGCACGAAGACCACATCGGCGCGATTCCTTACATTCTGGGCGACCTCAACGTTCCGGTGTACGGAACGCAATTTACGCTGGCGCTGGTGCGGAGGCGACTGGAGGAGCGCGGCCTGCTGGAGGAAGCAAAGCTGCACGAAGTGGCTCCGGGACAGATCGTGCGCATCGAGCCGTTCCAGATTGAATTTCTGCATGTGACGCACAGCACGATCGATTGCGTGGCGCTGGCCATCCGCACGCCGGTCGGCGTGATCATCCACACCGGCGATTTCAAGATCGATCCCACGCCCGTGGACGGAAGGCCGTTCGACCTGCACTCATTCGCGCGCTACGGCCAGGAAGGGGTGCTGGCGCTGTTCAGCGACAGCACGAACGTGGAGCGCCCAGGATACACGCCGTCGGAGCGCGCCGTAGTGGTGCGGCTGGAAGAACTGTGCCGCGCCGCGCCGCAAAAGATCGTCGTGTCCTGCTTTGCCAGCTCGATCCACCGCATCCAGCAGGTGATCGATCTGGCGGGAATCATCGGCCGCAAAGTGGGCATCGTCGGGCGCAGCATGATCACGAATGTGGAGACGGCGCACGCCCTGGGCAAACTGCGCATTCCGGACGGGACCATCGTAAGGCCGCAGGATCTGCGGTCGTTCGAGCCCAAGCACCTGATGGTGCTGGCAAGCGGGACGCAGGCGGAGCCGATGTCGTCGCTGTCGCGCATCGCGGTGGACAATCACCGGTTGATGAGCATCGGGCAGAACGACACGATGATTTTGTCGGCGCGCATCATCCCCGGGAACGAGAAGAACATTTTCCGCATGATCGATCACCTTTTCCGGCGTGGCGTGCTCGTCTATTACGAAGGTGGGCGAGCGGCGCCCATTCACGTTTCGGGACACGCGAGCCAGGAAGAGATGAAAATCGTGCTGCAGCTGGTGCGGCCGAAATATTTCATCCCCTTGCACGGAGAATACCGGCAACTGTTCCGGCACGCAGCGCTGGCGGAGCAGATGGGCGCGGTCTCGCAGGAAATTTTCCTGCTCGAGAGCGGGCAGCCCATCGAATTCACGGCGGATGGCAAGGCAGCGCGTCGCGAGCCGGTGCCGGCGGGGCGAGTGATGGTCGATTCCGGATCGCTGGAAGAAATCGAGGACGTCGTCATTCGCGACCGGCGGCATCTGGCGGAAGACGGCGTGGTGGTGCCGATCATCGCCATCGACAAACACACGGGGCGCATGGAAACGCAGCCGCAAATCGTCACGCGGGGCTTTCTGCCCAGCGACGACGGCAGCGAAATCCTGGCGCACGCGCGCGACGTGGTGCTGCGCACGGTGGACCAGTCGACAACGGAGGAAAAAACCGACTGGAGCGTTATCAAGGAAAAGATTCGAATCGACCTGAAACGTTTCCTAAACAAGCAGACGTCGAAGCGACCGCTGATCCTGCCGGTGATTCTCGAATTGTAGCCGGCCGCTGCGCGGCGATTTGCCAAACCGCCGACGGGCGTCTGACCGGAGTTGCGATCGGGCCCTCCGATCGAATGGTGTCCCTTCCGTGAAGATCGTGTTGCGCAGCTACCGTCCAGAAGACTTCGAGGCGCTCTACCTGATCGATCAAGCGTGCTACGCAAGCGATACGGCGTACTCGCGCGCGGACCTGCGGACGTACCTGGCGTTTCCGGGGGCGGAGTGCGTCGTGGCGGAAATGCAGTCGGGACCTGGCTCACGGGACGGCCACGGCAACACTCCAGGAAGCGCCAAAATCATCGGATTCTGCGTCAGCGTGCACCGAGGCGCGGGCGGGCACATCATTACGATGGATGTGATTAAGGCGTGCCGCCGGCACGGAGTGGGCAGCGCGATCCTGGCGGAAGTCGAGAAGCGGCTCGGGCGCGCGGGGGTGGAGCACGTCAGCCTGGAAACGGCCACAGACAATGCCGCGGGCGTGGCGTTCTGGCGAAAGCATGGGTATCGCTCGTGCGGGATGAAACGAGGATATTACCCGCGGGGCCGGGATGCGTACGCGATGATCAAGGCGATCACGAGTGCCGGGGCGGGGTGAAAAGAGATGGCTGGGATCGGAGATGGTTCCGAAGCTGTTTCTTGTTTTGCAGCCTCCCGTATCTCTCAAAACATGCTCCGCGAACTGGCCTGGCAGGCGCGAGGCATATTTCCTGTTCAGAACACCCGCGGGCGCGACGCCCGCGCCACGACGATCCACCGCCGGTGGTTATGGCTTGTAGTACTTGCGAACACCCCGCTAAGAATTTTGCTTCCGCAATGACAGTGTTTGGTATAGTCGTGCTGCTTGCGTTCCTCCCTTTTGGGCTTCGCGCGCCAGCGCCCGCGCTGCCTGAGGACAGATCGTCGCAGGTGTGATTGCGCGTCTGTCCAGAGCGAGCCTTCCCCTTTTGCCTTTCGTTCGGGTTCCCTCGTCAGGGAATCCGGGCGTAAACTGTTGGAGCTGTTGCCGAGCACCTGCGGGGCCGTGTCTTGCCGCGGGTGGCTGCGGCGCAAAGGGGATTTGTGCGCATCATTTCGCCTACTGAGAATAAGCGTCTGAACGAACTGGTGGGGTTCGTGGGGCTGAGCCTCGCGTTTCTGCTGGCGTTGAGCCTCCTGTCGTATTCGCCGCACGATCCTTCCTTCAACGTTTCGGCGCCGCTGGCGGGACCGGTACGCAACTGGATCGGGCCGGTGGGAGCGCACTTCGCAGACCTCTTCTTCCAGTTTTTTGGCTACGCGGCCTTCCTGTTCCCCGCGGGATTGTTCGTGCTGGCGATGCGCTGGTTCCGCAGCCAACTGCTGGAGTCGCCGGTCACGAAGGTCCTCGGATTCGTGATGCTGGTGTGCTCGCTGTGCGCCGAGCTGGCGCTGGGGAGAATGGCGATTGGATTTCCGCCGGCGGTGCGGGGCGTGCTGCCTCCCGGCGGGCTGCTGGGAAGCGTATTGGCCAACGGTTTGCGCGCGGCATTCAATCCGGTGGGCGCGAATCTGGTGACTGCCGCGACGCTGCTCACCGCACTGTTCTTGACGACGAGTTTTTCGTTCCGCGCCGCTCTGGCGTGGGCCCGGAAGTCGATCGCTCCGGACGGTTTTGCCGGGAGGCTGCTGGCGCGAATCAGCGCGTGGCGTGAGCGGCGCGAATCGGACCGTCTGCGAAAGCGCGTCGAGGAAATCAAGATTGCGGGGCGGCCGCCCGTCGCGCAGCAGCGCGTTTCGGCGAAGGCCGCCCGCGAAGAAGCGGAAGAAGAGGAGGAACGAGACGAGCAGCCGGAGCGCAAAGTGGAGCGCGAGCCGGCTGTCATCAAGTTCCACGAGAACGAACCGCCTGCGCCGCCGAAGAAGCCCGCGGCCGACCCGAAAATCACGCGCAGCAAGACGGCTTTCCGCTTACCCTCCCCTTCCCTGCTGCAGAACGCGGAGCGCGGCGAAAAGATGGGCGAGAACGAGTTGAAGGAGTACGCGCGGGCGATCGAGCACAAGTGCGCCGAATTCGACGTCGGCGGGCACATCACGCAGATCAATCCCGGGCCGGTGGTCACCACATTCGAGTTCAAGCCTGAGGCGGGAATCAAGTACAGCCGCATCACCAGCCTGGGCGACGATCTTTGCCTGGCGCTGCAGGCGGAATCGATCCTGATCGAGCGCATCCCCGGGAAATCGACTGTGGGAATCGAAGTGCCCAACCCGCATCGCGAGACGATCGCCCTGCGCGACATCATCGAGTCTCCCGAATTCAGCCATTCGGCCGCAAAACTCAGCTTGCCCATGGGCAAGGACCTGATCGGGCGCATTCGCACCGCGGACCTGGCACAGATGCCGCACTTGCTGATCGCGGGCTCGACGGGCACGGGGAAAAGCGTCTTCATCAATTCTCTGCTGATGGGCATGCTGTACAAAGCGACGCCCGACGAGTTGAAAGTGGTGCTGGTCGATCCCAAGCAGCTCGAGCTGGGACTGTATTCGGATATCCCGCACCTGTTCACGCCGGTGGTGACCGATCCGAAGGTGGCCGCGAACGTGCTGCGCAACGCGACGCGCGAAATGGAGCGGCGGCTGAAGCTGCTGGCCGGGCGCGGCGTGCGCAACATCGACCAGTACAACCGTACGTTCGAGAAAAGCCAGTCGCTTTCGCTGTTCGAGAATTCCGAAGGCGAGGAGCAGCACCCGCTGCCCTACCTTGTGATCATCATCGACGAACTGGCCGACTTGATGATGGTCGATACCAATGGAGTGGAGGAGTCCATCACGCGGCTGGCGCAAATGGCGCGCGCCGTGGGCATCCATCTGATTCTGGCGACGCAGCGGCCTTCCGTTGACGTGATTACGGGATTGATCAAGGCCAATTTCCCGGCGCGCATTTCGTTCCGCGTGGCCAGCAAAGTCGATTCGCGCACCATCCTCGATTCCAACGGCTCCGAATCGTTGTTGGGCAAGGGCGACATGCTCTATCTTCCGGCGGGATCGTCGCGGTTGCACCGCATCCACGGGCCCTACGTGCACGAGTCGGAAGTGGTCGCCGTATGCGACTTCTGGCGCGATCAGGCCAAGGCGCTTTACAACATGGATCTTTTGAAGCCGCCGAAGGACGCGAATGCCAGCGGCGCAGGAGGGGAAGAAGGCGGCGAGGAAGGCGAAGAGGTGGACGACGAGCTATACCAGGACGCCGTGCGTGTGGTGTGCGAGATGGGCCGCGCGTCGACTTCCACGCTGCAGCGGCGCTTGCGTATCGGCTACGGCCGCGCCGCGCGCTTGATCGACTTGATGGAGAAGGACGGCATCGTCGGCCCGCCGGATGGCTCGAAGCCCCGCGAAGTCCTCAAGAAAAAGGACTGGATGAAGGAATTCGACGAATCCGTCCACTAGCCCGTCTCGGAAGCCAAGAGTCTGATGAGACGTTTTTTTGCGCTTCGCAACGCTCCCGTGTGGCTTCCAGTCGCCGTCTTTGTTCGAGACATTGCTGCCTGGCAATACATTTTTCCCATGAGCCAGCCATTTCTGACCACGATGTTCTTA
>JBJKQB010000182.1:0-2689 GCA_046705825.1 Candidatus Acidiferrales bacterium | reverse complement strand
CAATGAGCACGCCTGCCGCAGTGAACACGAATCGCGCCGCCGCTCCTGCTCTGACCGCCGAACGAGCAGTTGCGTGGCCAAAGAGAACGGTGCGGACGCTCGCGAATGGGCTGGAAGTGGTGCTGGCGGAGACGCACACGTTTCCAAAAGTGTCGGTGGAGCTTTTCTTCCGCAGCGGGAACGCCGCCGTGGCGCACACTTCACCGGGCCTTGCTGAAATCACGGCGAGCGTGGTTCGCACGGGAACGGCGTCGCGCACCAGCCGCGAGATCGAAGAAGACCTGCGGCGAATGGGCGGCGACCTTGGCACGCACGCCGGGGCCGATTCGAGCGCCATTTCGATTTCCGGTCTTGCCGAATTTTCGGGCGGGCTGCTGGAACTGATTGCCGATCTCGCGCGGAACGCTTCGTTTCCCGAGGGCGAATTCGAGCGCGAGCGGCGCCAGCGCGTCGAGGAATTGAAGATCGAGCGCACGACGCCGGGCTTCTTGGCGAGCGACCGTTTCCGGCGCGTTCTGTTCGGCGAACATCCTTATGCGATCGTCGCGCCCACGGAACAGCAGGTTGCCGCGTATCGGCGCGAGCAGCTCGAGGATTTTTATCGCCGCCACTACACGCCGGCAAACGCATTGCTGATCGCCGTCGGCGATTTTGCGAGCGCGGCAATGATGCAGCAGGTGGAGCGGATTTTTGGCGAATGGAAGGCGCCGCAGCCGGAGCCGCAGTTCGTTCCATCACCGCCGCCGCATGCCGGGCGGCGCGTTTCCGTCGTCCATCTTCCCGGAGCGGTGCAGGCGCAGATTCTGGTGGGGAACCTGGCGGTGACGCGCCACGATCGCGATTGGTATCGCACGGTGTTGGCCAATGCTATCTATGGCGGCGCGTTTCATTCGCGGCTGGTGGCCAATATCCGCGAACAAAAGGGCTACACGTACAGCCCTCGCAGCGGACTGAATCCTCTGCGCCAGCACGGCTATTTCAGCGTGCACGCAGCGGTGCGCAACGAAGTGGTCGCGGCGACGCTTACGGAAATGTTCTACGAAATGGATCGCATCCGGTCGCTGCCGGTCACCACAGAGGAACTCGAAAGCGCGCGGAATTACCTGACGGGAGTTTTCTCGCTCGGCATCGCCACGCAGGACGGGATGCTGACGCAGCTTTCGACGCAGTATCTCGACCGATTGCCCGAAGATTATCTGGAGACGTATCGCCAGCGTATTCGCGCTCTGACGGCGGACGACGTTCTCGCGGCGGCGCGGCGGCATTTTGACTCGGCCAACGCGCAGATCGTGGTGGTGGGCGACCGGGAACACGTCCTCGAACAGGCTGCGCTGTTCGGGCATTTGGAACTGTTCGACGCGAACGGCCAGCCGATTCAACTGGTGGCTGCGTGAACGGCGATGAAATGCTGTTGCGGTTCGAGAGTAGACTAGGCGCTGCAAAGTGAGCGCGAGCGGGACGCCCGGATTCTCCGCTGCGAGCGCGCGCCGCGGCGGGCCAAATTTCATGCTGCAAGAACGCAAAGTACAGGATGAATCATCGGCCGACGTTCACGTGTCCGGATCGAACGGCAGGCCGGCGGAACCGACGCGGGGCTTTCGGCACTGGCTGCTGGAACACTATCGGTTCCTGTACGGCGCGGACCTGATTCTTCTGTACCTATCGGCGATGTTCTACATCACGGCGCGAATCGTCACCGGAGCGTCGAGCGCTGCATCGCGAACTGTCCTGGTGGTGCTGATTGGTTCCGGCATCATCGCCGCCCTGCCTTTCGTGACGGGCGAAAACTTCGAAAGAGATTTCGCCGGCGCGCTGGCGAATCCGGGATCGAACAAGCGCAAGCGCATCGAGATCATCGTCGCGGCCGCACTTCTGCTGATTTTGGCTGCGGCTGTGGCCGTCGCTATATTTCATCCCACACATCTCGCACACCGATGATCGGCAAGACGCGCCGCCGGTTGATTCTCCTTGCAAGTACGACCGCAATCGTTCTTGTCTGCGCAGCTGTGTTTGTCGTGGCCGCGGCGAGCCATAAGAAGAAGCTGCCCGTCAAGCCGATCGACTTGAATACTGCCACTGTCGGGCAACTCGAGCAGCTTCCGGGGATCGGTCCGACGACCGCGCAGGCCATTATTCGGTTCCGCGAGAAGAGCGGTCCGTTCCAGCGCGTCGAGGACTTGATCGCAATTCCGCGCCTCTCGAAAGCGCGCCTCGAAAAGCTTCGACCTTACGTCACCGTTGGGCAACCCGCTAAGAAACGCAAGCGCTGAGCGCCGCGCGAGGAGCGAACTGAAGCGTTCTATCAGCTTCGATGATTCCTCCGCGGAAATACGGTCTGCGCACTGGGCCAGTTGTCGTTTTGCATCGGCGAATTCGTCTTCGCCGGCGTGATGGCTTTAACGCAGCGGAACGCCTGCGATTTCCCAGGCTAATTTAGCGCAACCGAGCAGGTTGACCTTGTCGCCAAGTTTACTCACCACAATCTTCACGCGCGTTGCGGCCAGCGGCTGTGCGCGTTCCAGCATGGCGGTCTGCACGGAGGAAATGTATACATCCGCCGCCGCTGCCATTCCACCGCTGAGGACCACCACTTCCGGATCGAAGAGGCTGACCAGATTTGCGACGGCGAATCCGAGAAGTCTGCCTGCATCGCGAAAGATGTCGAGGGCGAGCCGGTCATTGGCGCGCG
>JBJKQB010000181.1:0-4502 GCA_046705825.1 Candidatus Acidiferrales bacterium | reverse complement strand
CGCTTGATCAGGACAACCAGAGTGCCGGTGCCGCAGCCGATGTCGAGGACGCGATCGCCTGGGGCGAGGGTGGTCTGGTCGAGGAGTTGGCGACGCGTGGCGTCCGCGCCCATGAGCCTGGTCATGGGATCGTAGAACGGCAGGGCCCAGTCCTCGCCCGCGGCGGGAAGATAGGCTTTCGTGCTCTGGTGCATGACGGTCTCCTTTGAGGATCAGCTCGCGAGAGGGCTCCCGGGCTGAAGCGCCTTAACACCAGCATCAGATTCGAGGCGTTTCGAAACGGATGCAAACCACGCGTTCCGCGGGGCAAGAAGTCGTGGCCTGACACGAAAGGCGTCTGGGTGAACGTGCCAATTGGCGTGCTAAAATGCAAGGCTAATTTGGCGACGAGGATCGTGTTGTGGCGGAGAACATAGAAATTACGCTGGCGGATGGGGCCAAGCGCGAAGTGCCGCGCGGGACGACGGCGGCGGAGGTTGCGCGGGGGATTTCGCCGCGGCTGGCGAAGGACGCGCTGGTGGCGCGCACCAATGGCGAGCTGATCGATCTATCGCGGCCGCTCGATCACAGCACAACGCTGTCGATCCTGACGGCCAAAGATGCGGACGCGGTGCAAGTGCTGCGGCACTCGGCGGCGCATCTGCTGGCGGCGGCGGTGCTGGAACTCTACCCCAAGGTGAAGCTGGGCATCGGCCCGCCCATCGAGAACGGCTTTTTCTACGAATTCGTGCGCGACGAGCCGTTCACTCCCGAAGACCTCGAGAAGATCGAGGCCAAGATGCACGAGCTTGCGTCCAAGGACATCCCGAACGAACGCAAGCTGATGCCCAAGCCGGAAGCGCTGGAGCTGTATCGCCAGCTGAACCAGGAATTCAAGTGCGAGCTGGTGGAAGAAAAAGCCAGCGAGCCCATGGTGTCGTTCTACACCACCGGGAAATTCATCGATTTCTGCCGGGGGCCGCACATCCCGTCGACCGGGCGGATCAAGGCGTTCAAGCTGATGAGCGTGGCGGGCGCGTACTGGAAGGGCCGGGAAGGCAACCCGCAGATGCAACGGATTTACGGGGCGTGCTTCGTCGAGCAGAAGGAACTCGAGGAGTATCTGCACAAGCTGGAAGAAGCGAAGCGGCGCGATCACCGCAAACTGGGGAAAGAACTGGAACTGTTCGCGGTGAGCGAGCTGGTTGGCGCGGGCCTGCCGCTGTGGCTGCCCAAGGGCGCGACGGTGCGGCGCCTGCTGGAGGAATACATCCTGGAAAAGGAGCGCGAGGCGGGGTATCAGCACGTGTACACGCCGGACCTGGCCAAAGTGGACCTGTACAAGCGCTCGGGACACTGGGCGCACTACCACGAAGACATGTTCCCGCCGATGAAGCTGGAGCATGAGGAACTGGTGCTGCGGCCGATGAACTGCCCGCACCACATTCTGGTTTACGAATCGCAGAAGCGCAGCTATCGGGACCTGCCGCTGCGGATCGCGGAACTCGGCACCATGTACCGCTACGAACGCTCGGGCGTGCTGAGCGGGTTGAGCCGGGTCCGCTGCATGACGCTGAACGACGCGCACATCTTCTGCAGGCCGGACCAGATCCGGGAAGAATTCGCGGGGGTGATGCGGCTGGTCGAGCGCGCGTATCGCGACCTGGGAATTACGCAGTACAGCTACCGGCTGTCGTTGCGCGACAAGGCCAACTCGGAAAAGTACGTGGCGAACGACGAGATGTGGGACCTGGCCGAGAACGAGTTGCGCGAAGCGATGAACTCGATGGGGCTGGCGTACACCGAGGCGCGCGGCGAGGCTGCGTTTTACGGGCCGAAACTGGACATCCAGCTTGCGGACGTGATGGGGCACCAGGAAACCTACTCGACGATTCAGATCGACTTCCATCTGCCGAACCAGTTCGAGCTGGGCTACGTCGGGGCGGACGGGCAAATCCACCGGCCGGTGATGATCCATCGCGGCGTGATCAGCACGATGGAGCGCATGGTTTCGTATTTGATCGAGCATTATGCGGGCGCGTTTCCGGTGTGGCTGGCGCCGGTGCAGGCGGCCGTGCTGCCGCTCAGCGGAAAATTCGAGGAGTACGCGAAGAAAGTGGCGCAGGAATTGACGGAGGCCGGATTCCGCATCCATCTCGACGACCGCAACGAAAAGCTGCAGGCCAAGATCCGGGACGCGCAGCTGCAAAAGATTCCCTACATGCTGATTCTCGGCGGGAAAGAAGCGGAAGCGGGAACCGTCTCCGTGCGGCATCGCGCGAAAGGCGACCTGGGGCCGCGTGCGGTGGATCAGTTCATCAGCGACCTGCGCGGGGAAATCGCCGCCAGAACCATCAGCTGAGCGCTGTTCGAGGCGGTTCGTGATGTTCCGCACTGCGCAGCCCTTATTCGCCTGCCCGATCGCACAACTCTCATAACACGATATCCGCACTGCGGTACACGGTTCGCGGTATGGACCGGCGCGCGCGGCAGCCGCGAACATGGTGAGTAGCTGCACGCGCGAGCAGCTGCAGCGGGCGTAGTGTTCTGCGCCGGCCAAGCGCCTCTTCGAACGAACGGAATCCCCATGCGACGCAAAGTTTCAGTTCGTCCTCTGTTTTTCACCTGGGTGGCGTGCTGGGTGTTTTGGCTGATCCTGGCGGACAGCACAGGCTGGCGGGAGATGCTGGTTGGCGGGGCGTCGTGCGCCGTGGCGCTCGTGGCCGTCAGGGCGTTCCTTCTGCAGAATCGGATCCGTTTCGCCATGCGCTGGAGATTCCTTGTGGAAGCGATCCACGTTCCGAAGCAGTTGGTTTCGGACACGGGACTTTTGCTGCTGGTCGTTCTGCGGCGCGCATCCGGCAGGCGGGGGCGATCGGGAATTATGGGCGTCGCGTTCCGGCGCGGCGGCGATACCCCTCCTTCACGGGCGCGGCGGGCATTGGCGATCACCTCGTTGACGGTGACGCCCAATACCCTGGTGCTCGGAATTGCGGAGGAGGAGCAACCGTTTCTGTACCACACGATGGTCCCCAAGCCCCTGCCGGCATTCCTGATTCGCCTGGGAGCAGAGCCGGAGCGCGAGCGGTGACGATCACGATGAATTATTGGCTGTGGGCGGCGCTGGCGCTGCTGGCGGCGGTGGCCCCGTGCCTGTACGTCTGCGCCGCGAAGCCGGCGGAAGACCGGCTGGTCGCGCTGGAGTTTGTGAGCTGCATCGTGACGCTGCAGCTTGTGCTGCTGGCCGAAGGATTTCACCAGCCCGCATTCTACGATCTTCCCTTGACGCTGGCGCTGCTCGCCTTCGGCGGAGGAATGGTGTTCGCGCGCTTCCTGCAGCGGTGGCTGTGATGCATCACGCGTTGATCGCCAGCGTTCTGGTGTGGATCGCGGTGGGGCTGGCCATCGTCTGCGCCATCGGAATGGCGATCATGAAGACGGCGTTCGAGCGGCTGCACTTCAGCGCCATTGTCGCGTCGCTCTGCGCCGGGCTGATCGTACTGGGGGTGTGGCTCGACGATCCCAACTGGCAGGCGCGGTTGAAGGGGCTGTGCATCGCGATCCTGCTGTTCGTGATGAACGGGGTGCTGAGCCACGCGACGGCGCGCGCGATCCGGATTCGCGAGGTCAAGCGCCTCGATCCCGGCTCGGACGAAAAGATTCTGCTGATCACCAAGGAACATCCCGCCGGAATTCCGCGCAAAGGGCCGTCATGATCTTCCTGCAACTGGGAGTACTGGCGTGCGTGCTGGTGTCGGGCACGACGGTGGTGTTCACGCGCGGGCTGGCCAGCCAGCCGATCGTGGTCAGCGTGTTCGGGCTGATGCTGGCGCTGATGTTCATGGTGATTCAGGCGCCGGACGTGGCGCTGTCGCAGATCGTGGTGGGAGCGGTCGGGCTGCCGCTGATGATCCTGCTGGCGCTGGCCAAGCTGCGCCGGGACGCGCAGTTCCTGCACCGCAAACAGAACGAAGAGGAAACGAAATGAGCCGCGGCTGGCGCCTGGGCGTGTTTCTGGCCGGGGCCGCGGGCCTGGTGTTCCTGTTCGTGGTGGTGGCGCGGCCGCTTCCGGGCCCGCTCGAACTGCGCAACCGGTATGCGGAGCAGATCAACACGCGAGCATTTCGGGAGCGCAACGTCACTGATGCGGTGACGGCGGTGAATTTCGACTATCGGGGTTTCGACACGATCGGCGAGGAATTCATTCTGTTCGTGTCGGTGCTGGGATCGATGTTCCTGCTGCGCATGACGGAAGAGCGGGGCGACGAAATCCTGCCCGACGCGGCGGAACTTTCGCGCGACGTGCGTTCGACCGACGCGATGAACCTGTGGATCCTGGCGATGATCGCGCCCAAGGTGGTTTTCGGGATTTACATCGTGACGCACGGGCAACTCTCGCCGGGCGGAGGCTTTCAGGGCGGTGTGATCCTGGCGACCGCCGCGCTGATGCTTTACGTCGGCGAAGGTTTTGCGGTGTTTCGCCGGGTGGTGCCGCACGGGACGGTCGAGTTTGCCGAGGCTGT
>JBJKQB010000180.1:0-9356 GCA_046705825.1 Candidatus Acidiferrales bacterium | reverse complement strand
CCTTCGCGCGAAATTCTCCCTCACCTCGGAACCCGATTTGGCGGCGTTGTTGCGCTTGCCGGGCGTGATTGGTGCGTCGGCCGAATCCCTCGATGAGGAAATGACCAAGCTCGAGGGCGTCGTCGGGCGCTGCCTCTCCGAGGCGCTGGACAAACTCGATCGCATGCGCGAAGCGGAAGCGCTGCACCTTCGCGAGGAGATGTCCCTGGTGCTCCGCAGAATTTCCGAGTTTTCCGCGAAAATCGAAGAGCTGGCCGAGCGCGCCCGCCCGCTCTTCGTCGGCCGCCTGGAATCGCGTATTCGCGAGCTGATCGGCGACGTCCAGCTCGATCCCGCGCGCCTGGCCCAGGAAGCGGCCATCGCCGTCGAGCGCAGCGACATTTCCGAGGAGCTCGCTCGCCTGCGCAGTCACGTCCGCCAGTTCGAGTCCCTTCTCGCCTCCGGCGCGGATGTGGGCAAGAAGCTCGACTTCCTGCTGCAGGAGATGCAGCGCGAAACCAATACCCTGCTGTCGAAGACTCCTGGCAACGAAGCGGAGGCGCTCGAAATTACGCGTCACGGCCTCGAAATCAAGTCCGAAATCGAAAAGTTGCGCGAGCAGGTCCAAAACATCGAATGAGCTCAGCCGAAACGCTGGTCCTGATCGTTTCCGGTCCCTCGGGTTCCGGGAAGTCCACGCTCGTCGAGCGCCTTCTGCAGCTTCCCGGCACCATGCTGTCCGTTTCCTGCACCACGCGCCCCCCGCGCAACAAGACGGAGTGCGAGGGCAAATGGTACAATTTCGTGTCTGAGGCCGACTTCCAGCGCATGGTGGCGGCCGGAGAATTCCTGGAATACGCGCAGGTTTTCGGCAAGAACTGGTACGGCACGCCGCGCAAAGGGGTCGAGGAAGCCCGCGCGCTGAAAAAAGACCTGGTGCTCGAAATCGACGTTCAGGGAGCGCTGCAAGTCAAAAGCAAATTGCCCGGGGCCATCTCGCTCTTCGTGCTCCCTCCATCGAGGGCTGAACTGGAGCGCCGCATCCGCGCCCGCGGCCAGGATTCCGAAGACGAAATTCGCCGCCGCCTCGAGCGTGCCCGGCAGGAAATGTTGAGCTATAGTAGCTACGACTTTGCCATCATCAATGACGATCTCGAGCGCGCCGGGCGCGAGGCGCAGGCCATTGCACTGGGGTCGCGTTGCCGCGTGGCCCGCAACGAAGATAGAATTCGCCAGATTTTGATGTCATTCGGAGGCTGATCCTCTCATGGCCGTTCAAAGACAGGCACCGGATAGCCAGTTTGCCTACGTGGTTGTCGTGGCCCGCCGGGCGCGGCAACTCATGATTGGCGGCAGACCTCTGGTGGATAACCCCAGAGCCCGCAAGAATACGCGCATCGCTGAGGAAGAGCTTCAGAAGGGGCTGCTCGAATTCGATCTGCCCGAACGCCCGGAAGACGAAGACAAGGACAGCAAGCGCCGCAAATAGCGCTGGCCTGCTGAATTCCCATGAAAATCGCGCTCGGCGTCACCGGAGGCGTGGCCGCGTACAAAGCGGCGGAACTCGTCCGCCGTTTACAGCAGGAAAAGCTCGATATCCAGGTGATCATGACGCGCGCGGCACGCGAATTCATCACCCCGCTCACCTTTGCCGCGCTCACCGGAAATAAAGTCATCACCGAAATGTTCTCAGCCGAAAACGCCGCTCCCGCGAACGTCGAGAGCGCCATCGAACACATTGCCGTCGCGCAGCGCATCGACCTTCTTCTGGTGGCGCCTGCCACCGCGGACATCCTGGCTCAATTCGCGGCGGGAATCGCCGGCGATTTTCTCTCGACTCTCTACCTGGCCACGAAGGCGCCGGTCGTCGTGGCGCCGGCCATGAACGTGAACATGTGGGAGCATCCCGCCACTCAGGAAAACCTGGCGAAACTCCGCGCCCGCGGGGTTCACGTCGTCGATCCCGATGAAGGCTATCTCGCTTGCGGCATGACCGGCGCGGGCCGCCTCGCCGCCACCGAAACGATTGCCCAAAAGGTTTGCGACGTCCTCGGCCTGCGCAAGGATCTCGCCGGACGAACGATCCTGATCACCGCCGGGCCCACGCGCGAGGATCTCGATCCGGTGCGCTTCCTCAGCAACCGCTCCTCCGGCAAGATGGGTTTCGCTCTGGCCGAAGCCGCCACGCGACGGGGCGCGCACGTCGTTCTCATCAGCGGCCCCACCGAGCTGCATCCCCCCGAGGGCGCGGACTGGCTACCCGTGCGCACTGCCGAGGAAATGCGCCGCGCGGTGCTCGAACATTCCGCGCAGGCAAACGTGATCATCATGGCCGCAGCCGTGGCCGATTACCGCCCTGCCGCTGCTTCCCCCACGAAGATCCATCGTGGCGGGGAACATCTCGTGCTCGAACTCGAACCCACGCCCGACATCCTCGCCGAACTCAGCGCTGCCAGGGGCAACCGCATCCTGATCGGTTTCGCCGCCGAAACGGATCGCGTGGTGGAAAGCGCGCGCGCCAAGCTGGCGCGCAAGGGCGCGGACATCATGGTTGCCAACGACGTCAGACAGGAAGGCGCCGGCTTCGACACGGACACCAACGTCGTCACCCTCATCTTTCGCGACGGCCGGGAAGTCGCCCTGCCGAAGCTCAGCAAACTCGAGGTCGCCCACCACATCCTCGACCACGGCCTCTCTCTCCAGCAACCCCGCTGAACCTCTCTCCGCCGCCAGTCGCCTCCCTCGCTTGAAACTTCCACTGCACGGCGCGCCACTATCGCTGCTCCGCCCTGCCCGAGCCCAGCCGTCCCATCCTTCGCATGCCGCTACCGGCCGCTTGTCATCCCGAACCGCTCCCGCCGTACTTGCGGGAACGGGGGTGAGGATCTGCTGTTGTCCCTTTGCTTTTCGCTTTTCGATCGGAGGCGCTTGAGAGCCTGGCTCACGACGCACGCTTGCAGGGCTGGAGGGCCTTTCGAAGGGTATTGGTTCAATGGACCGCAGGAAGGGCAAAAAAATAGGGGGCCCAACAGGGCCCCCTTTTTGCTCTACCCCCAAGTTCCGGTTTCGGCGCGGCGAAACCGGCCCACCCCGGGATAAGAGACAGCCGGCTGGGTAAGCTGCAAGCGTGTTGCCACCTTCCTGTCCGCTCCTGCAGATACCGGAAATGCTGTATTGATTGGACTTACGCTTCGTGCAGGGCCAGTTGCACGATGCGCCGCCCCTGAAAATCCATTTTCTAGAAGGCCCGACCTATTTTGTCTACATTCTTTGGAAGGCTACCCGTCCGTTCGACCACTTTCTGCCGTGCACTCGACCGCTGCCCCAACCTGAAGCCACCTCGCCTCACTGTGAAGAAATTCAACAATCTCCGTCCCTGCAGCGTTGCACTCCCGAGCAGACGCCCGCGGAATAGACAATTTCGCCCCGCTGAAGTGTCTTAGCATAGGACCGCATCGTGCCGACCACTCGCGCTGCTGTCGCCGAAATTGAGGCGCTTTATCGCCAGCACGGTCCGGCGCTCCTGCTTTTCGCCACCGCCTTTGCCGGCGATCGCAGTCGTGCGCAGGACGCGGTTCATCACGTGTTTCTGAAACTCATTGAGGATGGAACCTTGCAGCGAGCCGGCAACAAGAAAGCCTACCTCTTCGCCTGCGTCCGCAATGCGCTCCTCAACGAATCGCGTCGCCTTCAGCGCACGGTGGCCCTCGAACTCGATTCCCCGTGGTTCAGCGCGCCCGAGCAGGACCTCGCCGCCGAAAAAAATCTTCGCCGCGCCATTGTTGCGCTGCCGGGCGATCAGCGCCAAATCGTCGTCCTGCACGTCTGGGGCGAGCTGACGTTTCTGGAAATTTCCGAACTTCTTGACGTCAGCCCCAACACCGTCGCGTCGCGCTATCGCTACGCCCTCGCCAAACTGCGCGAGTCGATGTCCCCTGCGCAGCCGGTCATGGAGAATCCCGATGCCGAATCTTGATGACGACCAGTTTGAAATCTACCTGAAGAATTTCCGGCCGCTGCCGCCCGTCCTGCTGCCCTTGTCCGCGCCAGCCAAGGTCGTTTCGCAAGGAAAGCGCCGCCGCAGGGTCCTGCTGGCGTGGGCGCTTCCAGCCGCCGCTGCCATTATCCTGGGAGTCTTCCTGCTACGCCTTCGTGTGGGGCGCCCTGGCGTCACGAAGACCGAGCTTGCGCAGACCGTGGCTCATTCCCAGCCATTCACGCTTGACGCCGCGAATGAATTGCTCGCCAACTCGCATTCATTCCAGGTGGCACTCGATTCTTTGGAAAGTGAGTCAGGAGCCGTCGCAATTCCCAAAGGCAAACAGAGCGCGCTTGCCGTGCTCGGTGAGGAGAATCTAAAGCCATGACCAGCCCGCGCTTTGTGTCTTCGTTGATTCTGGCGGTGATTTTGTCAGCCGCGCCCGTCCTGGCGCAGAGCCCTGCGCCGGAGAAGAACGCCGCCTTGCGGTATTGGTCCGCCTTTTCCGTCATGCAGGATTCGGCCCTTACCCGCGGGCAAGCCGCGCAATTGACCGCGATCCTGGACGGCAAGGCTCGCTACGACGACTCGGCATTCGCCGAGCTCGTCAAGAACAATCAGCTCTCCCTCAAGATCATGGCCCGCGCCGCCGCGCTCCCCGACTGCGATTGGGGGCTCGATTCCTCGTTTGGGAGCGATGAGCCGGTCGAATATGTGCGCAAGGCGCTGGTTCTCGGCCGCTTGAACGTTCTCGACGCGCTGCATTTGATGTCTGCGGGCGATCCGGATGCGGCGGCAGCGGCCCTCGCCGCGGGCTTGCACTTTTCGAAGGACGTAGCAAACGGCGGCACGCTGTTTGCCGCGGTTGTATCGGATGCATTGATCTCCGAGCATCTTCGCGCCGTCGCGCTTGTGGCAGGCAGCGGCAAACTATCGGCGGCGCAGCGCTCGCAGCTGCAGCGCGCGGTCGCGCGCCTCGGAAGTGACGGCATCGATTGGGTGTCCGCCATCCATCGCGAGTTTCAGGTGTTGGGAGGCCACTTTCGCGGGAATACGCAAGCTTCGGCGGCAGTGACGCGCATCGATTCGGCCTACACGCAGGCTCTCGAGAATCCGTCCAAAGCCTCCGCACTGGAACAGGCCATCCGCGAGGCGCCGGATGCAGTCAGACAGCTGATTCCAAATCCTCGTCGAGTGCTTGAAAACAAGCAGGCGCTGACCGCCCAAATCGCTCGCGCTCGTTTGTCGCTGTAATCAACTCTCGCCGGTTCGTGATTCGATGGGCCGCGGCCTAATCTGCCCGGCGTCACGCGCCAATCGAGGAACGCACTGCGGTAGCCAGCGCGTCGGTCCAGCGTTGCACATCCTCGGGCCGCTCGGCTTCGACCATCACGCGGGCCAGAGGCTCCGTCCCGGAATAGCGCAGCACCACCCGCCCGCTGTTTCCCAGCGTCTTTTCCGCATCCCCCAAAACGCGCGCCACTTCCGGAAGCGTCTCCAGAGCGGGCTTCGAGCGTACTTTCACGTTGACGATCTTCTGCGGAAAAATCTTCAGGCGGGCCACGAGGCCGTCCAGTGGACCTTCCAAGGCCACCAGCGAGGCGATCTTCAGCGCGGTCAACATGCCGTCCCCCGTCGTGGCGTCGTCCAGAAATAAAATGTGCCCCGATTGCTCGCCGCCCAGATTCGCGCCAATGCGCTGCATCTCCTCCAGCACGTAGCGGTCGCCCACCGCCGTGCGCGCCAGCTTGAGACCCTCTTTCCCCAGCGCGCGCTCCAGCCCCAGGTTCGCCATCGTCGTTCCCACCACCGTGTCGCCCTTCAACGTGCCTTTCGCTTTCATGTACCGCCCCATGGCCAGCAGCACGCCGTCGCCATCCACCAGTTTCCCCGACGCGCTGGCGAAGATCGCGCGGTCCGCGTCGCCGTCGAACGCCACACCCAGCGCAGCGCCCTCCTTCACCACGCGCTCTTGCATCGATTCCGGGTGCAGCGAACCGCAGTTCGCGTTGATGTTGCGTCCGTCCGGCGCGTCGTTCATGGCCACCACAGCGGCGCCCAGCGAGCCAAACAGCCGCGGAGCGAGCTCGCTGGCCGCGCCGTTCGCGCAATCGAGAACCACTCTCATCCCCGAAAGATTCGCGCCCGCAAGCAGCACGGCGCGCAGCCCGGCCAGGTAATCTTCGTGCAGAGACTCGTTGCCATCCGCGCGCATGGACGTCGCCACGGGCGTTGCGTGCTTCGTCGAGAAAATGAATTTTTCGAGCCCCGCCTCCACCACATCCGGAAATTTCATTCCCGACGAGGAAATCAGCTTCACACCGTTGTCGTGATACGGATTGTGCGACGCCGAAATCACCACGCCCGCCGCGAAGCCCTCGCGGTGCACCAGCCAGGCGACCCCCGGCGTGGTCAGCACCCCCGCCGAAACAGGTTCCGCGCCCGCCGTCTCCAGCCCGCGCGCGATCCGCTCCGCGATGTGCGGGCCGGATTCGCGCGTGTCCCGCCCGATCAGCACACGCGCGCGTGTTCCTGCATGGCGCAGATAGTCTCCCAGGGCTATGCCGGTGCGGATCAAAGTGCCGTCATCCAGAGGATACTCGCCGGGAATGCCACGTATGCCGTCGGTGCCGAACAGTTGTTTTGCCATATTTCCGCTAGCCTTCGATTGAAGGGATTTTCAGGGTGCAAGCATGGGAACAGCTCAAGCTCCGGCCGGGTGGCCCAGAAAGAGAACCGTCACGCTTCCGAATGCGCGCCGAAAAGCCAGTGTACGCGCGGGCACAAGGCATGCGGCGCCCACAATCCCTATGCTATCGTAACGGTCAATGCCTCTGGAAGAGACCAAAGAAGCGAAAGTCGTGGCGCGCGGTTCGGCCAGCGCCCGCATTATCGCGGCCGGAATCGTCATCGCCTTCTGCTATTGGGCCTCCTCCGTTCTGATGACCTTGGCTGTCGCCGTCCTGATGGCCTATTTCCTCGATCCGCTGGTGACCTGGCTGGAACGCTTGCGCGTTCCGCGCGCGCTGGGCTCGCTCTTCGTTCTTCTGGTTACCGTGGCGCTGTTAACCGTCCTGGCCTGGTCGCTGGTCGATCGCATCGACCAGTTCGGGTCGGACTGGCCCCAATATCGCGCTCCCTTGAAGGAGGTCATCGCGAGTGTTGAGAAAAAGATGGCGATTTTCGAGGCGCGCGTCTCCGAAATCGCCCCCGAACAGCCGGCCGCGCCGCACATGATTCAGATCACCGAATCCCATTCCCTGCGCGATGCGGTCGTTGCGCGTCTCGGCTCGCTGTACTCGTTCCTGCTCGCCGCCGCATTCGTTCCCTTCCTCGTATTTTTCATGCTGGCCGCGAAACGCCAGGTGTGGCACGCCACCATGCAATTGTTCCCGGCATCGCAGCGCACGCAGGTGAAGCAAACGCTTTCCGACGTCACGCGCGTCTTGCGCAGCTACGTGATAGGGACAGCCCTGGTTGGATTGATTCTAGTGCTGGCGAACTGGCTGTTTTTCTGGTGGATCGGCCTGGACTTTGCCTTTCTGATCGCGCTCGTTTCCGGACTCCTGAACCTGGTGCCCTATATTGGCGTCATTCTCGCCTGGGTTCCCCCGCTGCTGATCGGGCTGAAGCAATTCCACTCGGCGGGGCCGTTCATCGGGATTCTTGCGGTGCTGGTCGTACTGCACATCGTCGCCGCCAACCTGCTGATTCCCGCGCTGGTGGGCTGGCGCATCCGCCTGAATGCATTGGCGCTCACGGTTTCGCTGCTCTTCTGGGGTTGGCTGTGGGGCGCGCTGGGATTGATCCTGGCCATCCCCATCACCGCGGTGATCAAGGTGATTTGCGACAACGTCGAGTCCTGGCAGCCGGTCGGGCGCTGGCTGAGCGCCTGAGCGCCCTTCTTTCCGCTGCCCGCAGACCGCCAGGAATGCGAAGAAGACGGCCCTCGTCAAGCCGTGCCGAGATCCGCCGGAACCATGATGCGCGCGGATGCGTCGCAGTCGGCCCCTCGTTTCTCAGAGCTTTTCCCGCGCGCCATGCACCCTGGAAATGAACGTCTTCAGCCTCTGCGCGTCCACCGCTTCTTGAAATGCGCGGATCGCGGCGATCCCCGATGCTCCCGCGCGAATGCATTCCTCTGCGTTCGTCTCGTCGATGCCGCCAATCGCGATCACCGGGATGCGAATCTGCTGGCACACCTCGCGCAGCGGTTCGACGCCTTGTGGCGGGCCAAAAGGGCGCTTCGAGGGCGTGTCGAAGATGGGGCCGAAGAAGATGTAGCTCGCGCCTTGTCGTTCCGCCTGGCGTGCGTCCTCGAGACTGTGGCAAGAGACGCCAATCTGAAATTGCGGCGGCGCGTTCCCGGCGCGGCACCAGCGCACCACTTCTTCGAGCGGCAACGATTCGCCGCCCAGATGGACGCCCGCGGCGCACGCTCCGCCAGCCGTGCCTGCTGCGAGAGCCACGTCCAGACGGTCGTTGACGTAGATTCGAGCCCCTCGGGGGCCGGTTGTTTCGGCGTTCTGGCGCGCGCTGGCAATGGCCTCGCGCGTCACAGCCAGCAGGGTTCCGCCAGGCAGATCCTTCTCCCGGATTTGCACCCAATCCGCTCCAGCGCGGACGCCCAGACGCAGTTTTTCCAGCAGCCAGGAGACGGAATCGGCGCCCGGTGGCATGCTCAGCGCCTTGCGATCGGTGACGTAACAGACGATCGGGTTGTCAGTTCCGCCCACGCGCGTTCGGACTCGGTGTAACCACAGGGCCGACGCTCTGGCTGGCGACCACATCCGGACGCCGGCGAAAGGACTCCAGCGCCAGCAGCACGTTCATCACGCCCAGTCCCGAGACAGCCCCGCGAAAAAAAGCGTTCTTGATCAGAAATCCCAGCGCGGGATATTGGAACAGGAAGATATTCATCTCCCAGATCTCGGACCAGGGCAAAAGGATCAAAGCGAATCCCACTTCGATCCAGATCAGGAGAAGAAGTACGCGGAGAAAACGGTTCATCGTCAGGGTTGCTGCCGCGCCTTTCCCTCTGCGGCCGGCGCAAGCAGGCCTACGATTATGTGGGATTCGCCACCGCCCTGCAACCCGGCGTCACGTGCGGCGTGCGGGCGAAGCTTCGTCGCGAGTTGCAGTCTCTCGTATTTGGAGAGGCTCGGGCGTCTGGCAGACGTTCGGGCGAAACGCGCAGGCCGGTTGCTGGGGGACGCGCAAGAGTTCGAAGCATAATTTGCGAGCCGCGTTCTTGTTGGCGTTTCAAAGGAGTGGTAGCGCTAACGGGAATCGAACCCGTATTTCGGCCTTGAAAGGGCCGCGTGCTAACCGTTGCACCATAGCGCCACAGATCGAGAAGTGCTGTCTAGTTTAGCAGAGATCGCGCGTCCGGCACGCG
>JBJKQB010000179.1:0-6368 GCA_046705825.1 Candidatus Acidiferrales bacterium | reverse complement strand
GATGTAGTCGCCGTAGGCTTTGGGAACGCGCAGGCCCGACGCAACGGTGGCCGCGTTCTTCCACGCTTCGCTGGTCTGCGCGCCTTGCTCGAACGCGCGCGGAATGGGCGCGCAGCCGGCCGACTGCACGGCGATCATCTTCGGCCGCTTCCCTGTCACCCAGCCGAGTTCCTCGAGTTCGCCAAACGCCTTCCACATGCCGATCAGCCCGACTCCGCCGCCCGTCGGATAGAAAACCGCCTCGGGATATTCCCAGCCAAGCTGCTCGACCAGTTCGTAGCCCATCGTCTTCTTGCCCTCCACGCGGAACGGCTCTTTCAGCGTGGAAATGTCGAACCAGCCTTCTTTCTCTTTGCGCTCGGCGACCATGCGCCCGCAATCAGAAATCAGCCCGTCGACCAGCGTGACTTTGGCGCCGTAGGTCAGGGCTTCAACGTAATTCGCAAAGGGCACGTCGCGAGGCACGAAAATGTACGCTTCGATTCCGGCGGCGGCGCAGTAGGCGGCGAGCGCCCCCGCGGCGTTTCCGGCGGACGGGATGGCGATTTTGCGAATGCCATAGTGGCAGGCCATGGTCACCGCCAAGCCCAAACCGCGCGCCTTGAACGAACCCGTGGGATTCGCGCCCTCTTCCTTGACGTAAAGATTTGCGTAGCGCCGGCTGCGCAGCATGGGCGTCCAGCCCTCGCCCAACGTTACGGGCTGAACGTCGGGAAGCACGCTGCGGTAGCGCCACATGCCCAGCCAGGGCGCATGGGACGCGTCTCTGGCAACGGCGTCGCGCGCGGACGTGCCATGGAGTTTGCTGAGGTCATAGCGGACGTACAGCGAGCCCGCGCACTTCGGGCACAGCGTTTGCGGCCCGTTGGCCGGGATGGTTGCTTTGCACCGGGAGCACTCGAAATGATCGATTGTTGGCATTCGCGTAGTTTACTCCGGATCCTGTGCCGCAATGTTTGCCGGGGCGCTTTTTCGGGCCCAGCGCGGTGTTCGCAATTGGTCAACCGGTGTCGGATGCCGACTTGACGCCAGTGTGGGGCTTTCGGTAGATTGGCCTGTCGGTTTTCGGGTGATGTTTTCGTCCCCCCGCTGCGGAAATCCAGGTATGGATTGCTTGATGTGCCTGCGCGTACTGGTTGTGGATGATCATGAAGCGGTGAGAAAAGGGGTCTGCGCGATCCTCGGCTCACATGGCGGTGTGGAGGTATGTGGCGAGGCCGCCAATGGCAACGAAGCCGTGGCCAAAGCCAGCGCTTTACACCCGCAAGTGGTGGTCATGGACATCTCCATGCCCGGCATGGACGGCATCTCCGCGTCGCGCGAGATTCTAAACCGTTATCCGGAGACCGGCATCGTCATTCTGTCGATGCACAACAGCAAGCCATTGATCGAGAGCGCCAGGAAAGCCGGAGTGCGCGCATATGTCACAAAGGGCGAAGCGGGCTCGACTTTGCTGCAAGCGATCGATGCTGTGACGCAGAACCGCGAATTCTTCCCGTCCTGAGACTCCGTCCTGCTTCCTCTTGCGCGTGACCTTACGCTGAACCGGATCTGCCGGATGTTCTAGCGGCGCGCAAATTCGTCGAGCGCGGCCGACATGCGCGCCAGTCCTTCGCGAACCGTTTCCGTTTCTCCTCCCACGCCGATTCGAAAATGTTCGGGAGCTTCGAAGAAGCGGCCCGGAACGACGCCCGTTTCGTATTTTTCCAGCAGGAATTGACAGAAGGCGTCGGCGTGGCCGCTGGTCAGCTGCGGGAAAACGATTGTGCCGGCTTCCGGCCAAATGGCCAGGAGATCGTTGCGCGAATCCAGAAACGATTTCAGCAGAGGACGGTTGGCGTCGAGCAATTTCTTCGCGCGCGCCGCGATTTGCGGTAAGCGATCGAGCGCGAGCACGCTGAGCAGATCGGTGGGAAACGGCGAGGACGCGCCGAAGAGATCGTTGATGCGCCACATGCGTTCGGCCAGCGGCGCGGCGGCCAGGACCCAGCCGCAGCGCAGCGCCGTGAGGCCATAGGCTTTGGTCAAGCTGCTGGTGGCGATGAAATTGGGCCCAAGATGCACCGCGGATTGCCAGGGTGAATCGAAGCAGGCCTCGAGATAGACTTCGTCGACCAGCACGTTGGCTCCCAGGCTGCGCGCGATCTCTCCAACGACTTTCAACGTGGAATCCGGAGTGCGCACGCCGCTGGGATTATGCAGGTTGGTCAGGACGATCAGGCGCGTGCGCGGCGATATGGCGCGCTCGACTTCGCGCGGATCGATCTGAAATCCCGCTTCGAATTGTCTTGGGAAGCGGCGGACCTTTGCGCCCAGATACTGCGCGACCGCCAGAAGCGCTTCGTAGGTGGGCTCCTCCACCAACACTTCGTCGCCCGGCTCGAGCAGCGCGGCCATGGCCAGATGATTCGCCATCGAAGTTCCCTCGGCGTGGACCACGCATTCGACGGCTACGCCCGCCTTGGCCGCCAACCGTTCGAGCAGAGGTTTGTAGCCATACCCGCCGGGAGGCGAGAGGGAGAGGGCGTCCGCTGTGGCGTGCAGTTCCGCGAACGGGAAGTGCAGGACATCGCTGCCGGCCAGCCCGAAGCGCGCCCTGGAATGCAGTTTCGCCCATTCGAGATAAACGGATCCGATTTCGCGGCGGGAAGTCATGCGAGCCTCGCTTCAGCGTCGATCATCGAGCGAACCTTTGCACGGCGGCATACACCGGAATCCCGAGCAGGAGGATGCACAGGGCTACTCCGGAATCTCGAGGATATTTGTAAATGGTGTTGAGCACAACCAGCCAGGCCGCGGAGGTGAAGATGGCGGTGGTCCAGGGATGCCCGGGAACGCGATAGCCCCGCGGCTCGGCGGAGCCGGCAGTCCCGGCTCGCTTCTCGCGTGCGCGAAAAACGAAAACGCAGCTTGCGGTGAGGCCGAAGAACAGCCAGTCCATCACCACCACGTAACTGAGGATCTGTTCGAAGGTGCCCAGAAGAACGACGGCGATGGTGACCGCTCCCTGCAGCGCAATCGCGGCGACGGGGGCACGGCTGCGCTTGCTGAGCCGCGCTATGCCGCGCGGCAGCACCCCATCGTCGGCCATGGCGAAATACACGCGCGGGTAGGTGAGCATGCTTTGGCTCAGGAAGCCGATCGTGGAGATCGCGATGGCGATGGCGATCACGTTCTCTCCGAAATGGCCCAGCGCGCGCAGCATCACGCTGGAAGCGGGCGTGCCGGAGGCTGCGAGCCCGGAAGGAGTGAGCGTCTCGACGTAAATGAAATTCACCGAAACGTATAGCGCGATGACTCCCAGCACCCCCAGCAGCAAAGCGCGGGGCAAATTCCTGCGCGGATTGCGGATTTCGCCCGCGATAAAATTCGACGTTTGCCAGCCGCCGTAGGCGAACAGGATGGGCACCATGGTGGCGCCGAACACGGTGAGCAGGTTGAACGAAACGGGCCGGTCGAGCAGCGGATGCCAGGAAACGCCGGGAGCGCCGTGCCGCCACAGGAACCAACCCCCGCAAGCAACGAGCAGCGCGACTCCGGCGATGCGCAGGATCATGAACAGGCTCTGAACGCCGCTGCCCGCGCGCACTCCCACGCAGTTGATCAGAATCAGCAGAACGACGGCGGCCGCGGCGATCAGGTTTTCGGGAACGTGGATGTGCGTCAACTGGCGGAAGTAGCGGGCGAAGGTGACCACCACCGCCGCGCTGCCTCCCGCGCCGATGACGAACAGCTCGGCCCAGCCAAACAGAAACCCCAGAACAGGGTGATACGCTTCGCGAATGTAGGCGTATTGTCCGCCAACCTGCGGCATGCGCGCGGCGAGTTCCGCATAGATGAAGGCGCCGATCAGGGCCAGCACGCCTCCGGCCACCCAAGCTCCCAGAATCAACGCAGGCGTGTGAACCAGTTTCGCGACGACGTACGGGTTGATGAAGATGCCGGAACCGATGATTCCGCCCATCACCACCATGGTTGCGTCGAACAGGCCAACACGCGCGGCCAGGCCGGGGGAGGTGGTGGCGGGAGAAGGCGTTGTTTCAGGCACGATGCGCGGGGCTCGGTATGTTCCGCAAGCGACTGGGACGCCGGTCCGAAGAATCTATCATCGATAACCGCCGGGTCCAAGACGGGAATGAGCCGGTTGCATCGCGGGAGCCGGCGCGATGCCGTGCCTTTACGAGCGCCGTGACTTGCGCCGGTAGCGAAGGTAGAGGGCACCGGCGATTGCGCCGCCCACGCCAACGGCGGCGAGAATGATGAACACGTTCACGTGGTGCGAAACCATATGCAGGATGACCCCGCCATAGATCGAAGCGAGAAAGGCCAGCACGGTGTAGCGGATGCCGCGCCCAATGGCCAGCGCCGAAAGAAATTTCTTGCGCGGATACTGAGCCGCTCCGGCGGTCAGAAGAAACGGGACCATGGGCGCCGGCGGCGGCAACAGCGCGATGATGACCACCGCGCCGAAACCCCAGCGGGCAAACACGTGTTCGACCTTCTTCATTTGCTTCTGGGGCACCCGTTTTTCGAGCTCCTTCTTGCCCTCTCGCAGCGCGATGCGGTAGGTCAAGTACCCGCCCAGGACGGCTCCGGCCGTGGCCATCAGCGCGTAATACGGCCACCAATCGTGCTGGCTGGCCGCCAAGACGATGGTGAGCACATCCAGGCTTCCGGGCAGCGGCACGAACGAGTTGTCGACCACGCCGAGCAGAATCAGGCCCAGGCCTCCCAGGTGGCGAAGCCAATGAAGCATGCTCTTGGAGAGCCCGCCTTTGAGCGCGAATATCAGGTTTATCGCGTTGTGCATATGGTGGTGTAACTCGCGCTTGGAGCCGCGCGGGCTGCTTCTGAATCGGCCGCGGGCCCGGAAACCGGAGTGCGGCCCACTCCTCTCATTATGACCGGGCCCGGGGGCGGGGCCAACTAGTCGTGGCGCGCCCCGCGGCCGGCGCGCATTCCACACCGCGCCGCCTGCTGCTATATTTGGGGTTCATGCGAAAGGAAATCGAGCGCGCCGTTGAGCTGATTCAGACCAAGGATCCCGGCTCCGTCGAGCAGGCGCTCGCCTTGCTGCAGAACACAGTGTTCTCCTTCAGCATGCGCGTGTGCGGCCAGCGCGAGGACGCCGAAGATACCATGCAGGAAGTGCTGCTCAAGTCCGTTCCGTTTCTCCCCAAGTTCGACAATCCGAAGGCGTTGATTGTCTGGCTGTACAAGGTGGCCAAGACTCGCTGCCTGATGAGCCGGCGCAAGAGCAAGTTCGCGCCGAAAGAGACGCTTTCGCTGGAAGAGCTGATGCCGGACCGCGAGGAACTCGCGAGCCTCTCCGCGCATCCCGAGGGAACGCCCGAGAGTGCGCTGATTCGCCGCGAAAACGCGCGGCGCCTTCACGAAGCGGTGCAGAAGCTTCCGCCCGAGTATCGGCTGGTCCTGGTGCTGCGCGACATGGAAGGGCTGAGCGACGAAGAAGTCGCCGAAATCACCGGTCTGCGCGCTGGAACGGTGCGCGTCCGGCTGCATCGCGCGCGCCTGTTCGTGCGCCGCGAACTGGCCAACGGGAGCCGCAGTCGAACCCAGCGACAAGCCGCGAGACGCGCCAGGCAGTCCGAAGCCGCGGCGCACGCGCGGCAGCGCACCTGCAAACAGATTTTCGCCGAGCTTTCCGACTACCTCGATGAGGAACTCGACGACGCGCTCTGCGAAGAGCTGGAAAAGCACATGGACGGCTGCCAGCCCTGCCAAGCCTTCATTTCCAGCCTGGAGAAGTCCATCGAGCAGTGCCGCACTGCTCCGAACGAGCCTCCCGATCCGCGCGCCGCGGCCAAACTTCGCCGCGAATTAATATCGGAATACGTGCGCGTCATGAAGGATGCAGTCAGGCAGCCCGCTGCGCACGCCGACCGGTCTTAGGGCCTGGCTCGTTTCACTGCGCTCGCGGATCGGGCAGGACGGGTTTGATATCGAGGATGGGCGTGCCGTCCACCGCTTCGAGGTGGTCCACTTTAATGCGCCGCCCGCTATCGATCTCGAGAACGATCACTCGGTGCAGCCCAATCGGATTGGGCCTGTCGGGCGAGCGCGTGGAGAAGACGCCCGCCAGCGGGTTCTGGGGATCGTGACCGGGATGGACTTTCAAGGTTTCGCGCCGGGCCTGATGCAGCCAGGTGAATACAAGAATTTCGGAGCCGGGCGCAATCCCATCGAGGGCATCCACGAATCGCGGGTCAATCGCCAGCCTGGCTTCCGGGGCGCCGTGGAACGGTTGTCGTGGCGCATTCTCGCGGCTGCGCAGGGAAGATTCGACCGTTCCGATGGGACTCAGCGCATACGAACTGGGGCCGCCAGCGCTCATCGCTCGTGCTGCG
>JBJKQB010000178.1:0-3050 GCA_046705825.1 Candidatus Acidiferrales bacterium | reverse complement strand
AGAGGGACGGCCAGTGAAAACTCTGCGCCGGTGCGTTTGCGTTGCGATGATGCTGGGAGTCGGTTGGAGCGCGGCGGCGGGCGCGCAGGAGCGGAAGCGCGCGTCCGCTGATGCGAGCGCCCTCCAGCGGGACTACCAAAACGCGCAGAGTTATCAGGCGGCGGGGAACCTGCAGGCTGCGGCGGTGGAGTACAGATTGTTTGTTGCGGAGGCGCTGCATCGGGCGGCGCTGGGGCGCTCGAATATCGGCGAGCTGGCAAAGGCGCTGGCGCTGTTCGAGGAAGCGCAGGAACTGGTTCCGTCGGATATGGACGTGCGCGTCGATTACGCGGAGGCGTGCCGGCGCGCGGGAGTTTTGGAGAAGGCGAAGTCGCTGGCGCAGAACGCGCTGAGCGCGGAGCCGACAAGTGCGAAGGCGCACCTGACGCTGGGGCGCGTGCTTTCGGAATTGGGACAGCGCCAGGCGGCGATCGAGCAGTTCGAGGCGGCGGTCGGCCTGCACCCGGATTTTGAGGACACGTACGCGCTGGGGAATGAGTATCTGCGGGCGAAGGACCTGCCGAAGGCTCAGAAGGTGTTTGCGGGAATCCTGGAGGCGTCCGAGGATTCGCCGGCGGCGGCCATTCGGATCGGAACAGCATACGCGGAGCGCGGCTATCCGGACCAGGCGATCGCTGAATTCAAAAAAGTGATCGCGAAGGATCCGAAGTATCCGGGAGCGCACTATTCGCTCGGTGCGGCGTACCTGGTGGGCGCGAGCGACGCGATGTATCCGCAGGCGGCCGAGCAGTTTCGCGCGGAGCTGGCGCTGAATCCGAACGATTACTTGAGCCGGTACCAGCTCGGCTACATCGAGCTAAGCCAGCACAAGCTGAAAGAGGCGGAGGCGGATCTGACGCGCGCGACGACGCTCGATGCGAAGAATCCCGACGCGTTTCTCTCGCTGGGGCAGTTGTATGTGGAAACGAATCGCACGGCGGAGGCGGAAGCGGCGCTGCGGAAGTCGATTGCGCTGACAACGGACGTGACGCGCAACCACTATCAGGTGCAGCGCGCGCACTACATGCTGGCGCGGCTCCTGCTGCAAACCGGACATGAGGCGGAAGGCAAAGCGCAGATGGAAATCTCGCAGGAGTTGCTGCGGAAGAGCGTGCTGCAGAATCAGGGCCGAGACGTGAACACCGGCGCGGTTGAAAAGGCTGCGGCGCCCGATGCTGGTTCGATGGCGAGCGAGGGAGAGAAGGCAGCTCGCGCGCGGGCCGATGCGGCACCCGTCAATGCGGAAGAGGCCAAGCAGGTGGCGGAGTTTGAGAAGCAGATCGCGCCTGCGATTGCGGACAGCTACAACAATCTGGGAGCGATCGCCGCCGGCAGCAACAATCTTCCCGAGGCGCTGGGTTATTTTGAGCGCGCGTATGCGTGGAATCCCGCGCTTCCGGGGCTCGATTACAACTGGGGCAAGGCGGCGTTCGCGGCGAGCCAGTTCGACGAGGCGGTTGGCCCGCTCGGGCGATACCTGAGCGAGCATCCGCAGGACGAGTGGGCGCGGTCGGCGCTGGGCGTGAGCGATTTCATGATGCGCGATTACGCAGGCGTGGTGAAGGCAGTTCAGCCGATCGAGGCGAAGCTTGGTGCAGACGCGCAGCTCGCGTACATGTACGGCGTCTCGCTGATTCGCACGGGGGAATACGACCGTGGCGTGGCGCGATTACGGGCGATCGAGACGAAGAATCCGAAATTTGCGCCGGCGCATGAAGCGTTGGGCGAGGCGTTTACGGCGCATAAGGATTACAAGGACGCGGCCGATGAGTTTCGGCGGGTAATTCAGCTAAATCCCGGGGATTTCGGCGCGAAATACAATCTGGCGCTCGCGCTGATGGAATTGCAGCAAACGGATCAAGCGCAGGCGATCCTGGTCGAATTGTCGAAGAGCTGGCAGGATCCGCACGCGTTCTACACGCTGGGAAAGCTGCAGCTCGAGCGCGGAGACGTGCCGGGCGCGATTGCCAATCTCGAAAAGGCCGCCTCGATGAGCCCCAACAGCGCACCGATTCATCGTGAATTAGCGGATGCGTACCGCCGCGCGGGGCGCTCGCAGGACGCCGATCGCGAAACGAAGCGGTACGAGTCGCTGCAGGCAAACGCGGCGAAGGCGCCCGGCAAAGCGAAGCCGGAGTAGCGGAGAAGTCCGAGGCTCGAAATTCGAAAGTTGAAATTCGCAAAACGTCTGCCGCAATAGCCGTTATTCTTCTGCTGGTTTGCGCGTCCGGATTTGGTTTCTCCGCGGCGCGCGGACGCGTTTCCGGATGGCAATCTGCCATCCATTTCCACGATGTCGGCCCGAAAGTGGGGCTTACGACCATTCCCAATTTTTCGAGCGATCCGCGTTATCTGGTGGAAATGATGGGCGGGGGCGTTGGGCTGCTTGATTGCGACAATGATGGGCGGCTCGACATCGTCACCGTAACGGATTCAACCATTCCGCGGTATCTGAAGGACGGTGGCGACCTGATGGTGCGACTGTATCGCCAGGATGGGACGAATGGCGCGTTGCACTTTAGCGATGTGACCGAATCGGCGGGACTCACCGTGCGCGGCTGGGGCATGGGAGTTTCCGTCGGCGATTTCAACAACGACGGACTGCCCGATATTTATGTGACGGGCTACGGCCACAACGTGCTGTATCAGAACATGGGCGATTGCAAATTCCGCGACGTAACGGCGAAGGCTGGGCTGAGCGTCGGCGGATTCAGCGTCGCGTCGGCGTGGGCGGATTACAACCGCGATGGGCTGCTCGATCTTTTCGTCGCGCGGTACGTCCACTCGGACATTCATCATCTGCCGCAGCCGGGAGACAAATCGTTCGACTACAAAGGGCTGCACGTGGAGGTGCCCGAAGCGCCGGGCGAGAGCGATTTTCTGTTCCGGAATCACGGCGACGGCACGTTCGAAGACGTGTCGCAAAAAGCGGGCGTGAGCAATCCGACGCTGCAGCGGGGAATGGGCGTCGCCTGGACCGATTATGACGGAGACGGCTGGCCCGATCTGTT
>JBJKQB010000177.1:0-3706 GCA_046705825.1 Candidatus Acidiferrales bacterium | reverse complement strand
TTCTTCGAGGATGGTAGGAGCGAACGGGCGGATGGAATCGCGGTGCTTGATGCGCCGGTTGAGCACATCCTTCATTTCGGCGCGGCGCGGGTCGGCGAGGATGCTGCGGTTGCCGAGCGCGCGAGGTCCCCATTCAGCCGCGCCCTGATACCAGCCAACAATTTTCCCGCCGGCGATAGCGCGGGCTGTGGCTTCGAATAGCGGCTGCTCCTGCAATTCGGCGACGCGGGCGTAATCCGAAGAAAGTTCGGCGCTGTCCATCGCGGCACGCAGAGCGGAGGGCGAGAAGGCCGGGCCCCAGTAGGCGTGGTCCATGACGAACGAACGCGGCTGCTGGAGCAGCTGATGGCACACGGCGAAAGCCGCGCCGATGGACAGTCCGGCGTCGCCCGCGGCAGGCTGGACGAATACGCGCTCGAACGGCGAGCGATCGAAGATCTTTCCGTTGGCTAGACAATTGAAGGCCACGCCGCCCGCGAGGCAGAGGGACTTCTGGCGCGTCTGGCGCGCGAGGCCGGTCCAGAAAGAGGCGAGCACCTCCTCGAGCGCGGCTTGCATGCTGGCGGCCAGGTTGTAATGGCGCGGGCCGAGCGGCTCATCCGTCTTGCGCGCGGGCCCGAGACGCTTCTCGAGATAGGGCGAGAAGAGACGACCGAGCACGGGCGTGCGGTCGGCATCGCGCCAGGTCATTTCGGGGCCTTCGGTTTGATGGGAGAAATATTCGAGGCCAAGGCGAAACGCGTTCCTGGAGTCGGCACGGACGATACGGCGAAACTCGTCGAGAAATTCGGGCTGGCCGTAAGCGGCGAGGCCCATCACCTTGTATTCGTCGCCAAATTTCCAAAAGCCGAGGTATTGCGTGAGGGCCGTGTAGAACATGCCCAGAGAATGCGGGAAGGTGACTTCGCCGAGCGTTTGCATGCGCGGACCGCGCCCGAGGGCCCACATGGCGCTGGCGAAATCGCCGAGGCCGTCGGCGGAAAGGATGGCCGCCTCCTCATAGGGGGAGACCAAAAAGGCGCTGGCCATGTGCGCGGTGTGGTGCTCGACGCGATGGAAGGTGGCGCGAAGCTTCTGCGGGTCGAGGTCGAAGGCAGCAGCAAGATCCTCGTGAATTCCGGAAAAGCGGCGCATGACGCGAAGGCGGTCGTAGGCAAAGCGCGGCATGCGCGCGGCGAAGCGCAGCTTGGTGCCGAGCCGGGCCCAAGGATCGCGCGGAACGGCAATATGGTCGACGTCGGTGAGTTTCGCGCCGGCGGTTTCCAGGCACCAGCGGATCGCGCGGGCGGGCAAACCCGCGGCATATTTGACGCGGTTCAGCCGCTCTTCTTCGACCGCGCCAATCAGGCGGCCATCGACAACGATCGCGGCGGAGGCGTTGGCGTGATACGCGTTGATACCAAGAAGGATCATCGCGAGGCGACTCCGACCGCGCGAGGCAATATTCGGGTCTGGGGTGAGGGGCTCATGCTGTGACCGGGTCGCCCGATTGGGGCGCCAGCGGCTCGTGCGCGCGCAGGTTGCGCTTCGTCCATTCATTGAGAACGAAAAGGCTCCAGGGCCGCGACCAGGTGGTGTGGCCGTTGAGGAAATCAAGCCAGACGGCGCGCGCAAAGCGCGGATGAATGTGCGGCTCGAGGGCCGGGGACCAATCGGCGAAACTGGCAGCAACGCGCTCGCCGAGTTCGCCGCGCAGCCAGACCTGCCAGGGAAAGGTGAACGTGCGCTTGGGCTGCGCTATGATTTCCGGCGGCAGCAGATCTTTGACCGCATCGATCAGCAGGGATTTCGGACGCTTGGGCGCATATTTTTCGGATTCGGGCAACGAGAGCACGTACTCGACGAGCGGCGAATCGAGGAACGGTACGCGTACTTCAAGCGAATGGCGCATGCTCATCGCGTCCGTGTCGCGCAAAAGCATGTTCAAGAGATAGGAGCGAAGCTCAAGCCAGGAAACCGAGGTGAAAGAGTCCGCCGACTGAGATTGCCGAACCGCTTCGGCAAGCCAAGGCAACCAGGCCATGGAGTCCCATACAGGAAGCTCCTCGTGCAGGACGGAGGCGACGGTCTGCGGGCGGAAGAGCAGACGAGTGAAGAAATAGGGATGCGGAAAGCTATCGGGGTTGGAGCAGACGGCCGAAAGCTTGCGCAGGGCGTCCGTGGAGAAGCGCGAGGATTTCGCGTTTGCGACTCGCGCCGCGGCAAACGAGCGCAGCGGCTGCGGCAGTGTGCGCGCAAGGCTGGCAGCTCGCGCGAACTGGCGCGTGGCTCGAAAGGAGATGTAGCCGCCGAAGAGCTCATCGCTGCCCAAGCCGGACAGGGCGACTTTCAGTCCCGCCTGGCGTGCGGCCCAGGAGACGAAATAGGTATTCACGCCGTCGATGGTGGGCTGATCGAAAGCGGCAATGGCCTCATCGAGGCGCGAGAGCATCTCGTCCGGCGAGATGGAGATTTCGCGGTGATCGGCTCCCAGAGCGCTCGCCGTGCGGCGCGCGATTTCGGCTTCGTTGAATTCGGCCTCGGGGAACGCAACCGTAAAGGTGTGGACTGCGCTTTGGGCGCGGCTGGCCATCGCTGCGATGGCGGTCGAGTCAACGCCGCTGCTGAGGAAGATCCCGATGGGAACATCGGCTACAAGGTGCGCGTTCACAGCGCTTTCCAAGAGAGCGCGCACGCGTTGCGGAGGAGAGATGCCGTTGCTCGGCGCGACTTCACGGGAACCGAGCGGGTTCCAATACGGTTTCGGTTCGACGGCGCGATGCGGTTCCTTCGGATCGATGGAGAGCGAATGGCCGGGAGGGAGGGCAAACACGCCGGCGACGATGCTGGAAGGCTCAGCCACGGCACCGAAGAGCAGGTAGGAAGCAATCGCGTCATCCGAAAGTTCGGGTTCGGCAGCACCCCCCGCCAGCAGCGCCTTGATTTCCGAAGCGAAGAAAAAATTGCCGTTCGCGATGCAGCAGTAGAGCGGCTTGATCCCCAGCGGGTCGCGCGCCAGAAACACTCGCGCAGCAGGGCCACGGCGACCCTCCGGCAATTCCACCACAGCGAGGGCAAACATGCCCTGCAGGTGGCGCACGCAGGCGTCGCCCCAGGCTTCGTAAGCATGAACGATCACTTCCGTGTCGGAAAGCGTGCGGAAACGATGGCCGAGTGCCTGCAACTCGGCGCGCAAAGCGCGAAAGTTGTAGATTTCGCCGTTGAAGACAACAGCGAGCGTGGAGTCCTCGTTCCAGACGGGCTGGCTGCCGCCGGGCAGGTCGATGATGCTCAGACGGCGTGTGCCGACAGCCGCTCCAGGAACGACGAGGGAGCCTTGTTCGTCGGGTCCGCGATGGACGATTGAGCCCAGCATCGCGCGAAGAACGGCTTCGCTCGTTTCCTTACCTTCAGTTCCGATGATGCCGGCGATTCCGCACATAGTGTTCAGTTAGTTGGATGCAGGAACGCACGATAGGCGCAGCGCAAGCGCGAGGATACGGGGATCAAATGAATGCCGAGGCGCGCCGCGCCGAACCAGTACAAGACGAGGCGGAAGGCAAGCAGGAGCAGCACAACGAGGAGCGCAATGTCCAGATTCAACAACGATTGCCGTTCCGCAATAAGGCTGATCAGAGCGGAGTCCTGCCAGCCAGGCAACAAGGAATCGAGGACTCGTCCGGCCGGCTTGCCGATGAGTGGGACTGCCGCGATGCGGATGTGGGTC
>JBJKQB010000176.1:0-11109 GCA_046705825.1 Candidatus Acidiferrales bacterium | reverse complement strand
ACGGGCGCTGATCGGCACTGTCTGCTCGTAGCCGTTGGAGGCGGCGTTGTCGGCGACGTCGCGGGCTTCGCCGCCGCCACCTATCTTCGCGGCGTGCGTATCGTGCATCTCCCTACCACTCTCGTTGCGCAAGTCGATAGCGCCATCGGCGGGAAAACAGGCGTCGATTTGCCGGAAGGGAAGAACCTCGTTGGCGCCTTCTACCCGCCGAAATTGGTCTTCGCCGATCCCGAATTCCTGCGCACCCTCCCGCATCGCGAATATCGCTCGGGGCTCTACGAAGTGGTGAAATACGGCATCATTGCCGATTCGAAGCTCTTCGACTTCCTAGAAAAACGCATGGACGCGCTGCTGCGCCGCGATCCCGCCGCGCTCGACTGGGTCATCCCGCGCTGCCTCGCCATCAAAGCGCGCGTCGTCAACGCGGACGAGCGCGAATCCGGCCTGCGCAAAATCCTCAATTTCGGCCACACGCTGGGCCACGCCTTCGAAGCCGCCACCGGCTACAAACGCTTCCTTCATGGCGAAGCGATTGGTTGGGGCATGATTGCCGCCGCGTTGCTGGGCGTGGCCACGGGACGCACGCCAGACACCGCCGCTGCCCGCATCGCGCGCTTAGTGACGCGCATCGGGCCGCTCCCGCCGCTTTCGGGCGTCAAGCCAGCCGCTCTGCGTGCCATCATCGCGACCGATAAGAAGAATCGCGGCGGACGCGTCCGTTGGGTTCTCGCGCGCGCCATCGGTAAAACCGAGTGGGACGTCGAAATCCCCTGGCCCATCGTCGCCCGGACCTTGCGCGAGCTACCTCAGATCGCGCGATGCGCATCTCGCAGTTAGCCTCAACCGCTGGCACAGGGTGAGTAGGGGCGCTGCCTTGGCCTGAGTCTCGAAGGCTTGCTGCGCTCGGTGTCGAATGCTCGGTAGCGCCGGCGTCTCGCCGGCGATTTTGAGTACGCGCACCGCAGATCTGCAGCTGCACTTGCGTTTCTGGCAGAAAACGGCGGCACTGTGCGTGTTTTCCGGGTAAGGGCGCGGCATGCCGTGCCCGCAGAGGAACCGCACAAAAGAAACGTGGGAACGAAAGGGGATCGGCAATTCTTCAGCGCGAAGAATCAAAGAACGCGTACAACAAACCGTCCGGCACCCGCCCCGAAGGCGCTTGCGACGAACGCGAAGCCGCCGCGCGCGTTCAGGAAATGTTCACGCGCATTACCCCGCGCTACGACTTCCTGAATCATTTTCTTTCGCTCTCGCTCGACCGCCTCAGGCGCCGCCGCACGGCCCGCCGCTTCGCTTCCATTCTCCAGCGGCCGGACGCCCGCGTTCTCGACCTCTGCTGCGGCACGGGCGATCTCGCCTTCGCGCTGACTCGGAAACGGGCGCGCGGCCCAGGCGCGATGATCTTTGGCGCCGATTTCGTCGAGCCCATGCTCGTTCGCGCGCGCGCGAAGGCCTCTGCCGCGCACACGCAGGTGGCTTTTTCCGCCGCGGACGCTTTGCAGCTTCCATTTCCGAACGGGTCTTTCGATCTGGTCACTTCCGCCTTCGGCTTCCGCAACTTGGCGAATTACGAAGCGGGCATGCGCGAAATCGCGCGCGTCCTGAAGCAGGGCGGGGAAGTGGGCATCTTGGAATTTTCTGAGCCGGGCAGCGGCCCGCTCGCGGCGCTCTTCCGCTTTTATTTTCGCCAGATTCTTCCGCGCGTCGGCGGCGCGATTTCCGGCAGCCGCGAAGCCTACTCGTATCTTCCCGCATCGGTGGGGAGGTTTCCGTCACCGGAGGAACTATCCGCGCTCATGGCGCGCTGCGGCTTTACCGCCGCGAAGTTCGAGGCCTGGAACTTCGGCAGCGTCCTGCTTCACCGCGCCTTCCGCACGTCATAGCAGGTGTCGCGTTTTCTCTGCGTACTCCGCGCCTCTCCGGTAAGTCTCTGCTTGGCTGCCGCTGGAATTTAGACAGTGGTGCCGCAATTCGAGGGCCTGACAGTTCAGCAGCGTTTCTGTCACCGCGCCCGCCGTGCCTGACGTCTTCCCGGCCAACCCTTCGGGCGAACGTCGGTGCCAAGACGCGCACCCCAAGGTGCGTGTGTCATCCCGAACCCAGTCCCGCGGGGTTTGCGGGAATGGGGGTGAGGGATCTGCTTTTTTGTTTTTGTCTCCGCGTCAGTGCTGTGCGACGTCTCTGATGTAGATCGCCGTCGAAGCAGGAAACGGCAAAGGTCAGTTCTCCAATCCCAGCGCGCGAATCTTGTTGAGCAGCGTCTTATACGACACGCCCAGCTTCTCCGCCGCGCGCGTCTTGTTCCACTTCGATTCGCGCAGAGCGTTCTGAATCTTGAATCGCTCGACGTAAGCCACCGCGCGCTGCGAAACGTCGTCCAGTGGCCCTTCCCACAGGAATTGCTCGTCGAGCATTCCCGCCGGCAGGTCGGCCGCCGATGGCCTCGCGGCCGGCAGTTGCAGCTCCGCCGCGTCGATCTCCGAGCCGCGCGCCAGGATCGCGGCCCGCTCGATCGTGTTTTGCAGCTCGCGGACGTTCCCCGGCCAGGCGTACGTCCGCAGGCGCGCCCGCGCCTCTTCGCTCAGCGTCAGCGACGGCTTGCGGAATTCCTGCCGGAAGCGCTCCAGAAAATGGTCGGCGAGCAGCAGCGCGTCATCCCCGCGCTCGCGCAGCGGCGGGATCGTGATGGGCACAGCGGAGATGCGAAAGTAAAGGTCCTCGCGAAACGTCTTCGCCTCGATGGCGCTGCGCAAATCCTTGTTCGTTGCGGTCAGGATGCGCACGTTCACGTCGATCTGCTGCGTCCCGCCCACGCGTTCGAAGCGCTTCTCCTCCAGTACGCGCAGCAGTTTGCTCTGAATCGCCAGCGGCAGTTCGCCGATCTCGTCCAGAAAGAGTGTTCCGCGGTGGCCCAGCTCCAGCTTCCCGATCTTTCGCGCGCCCGCGCCCGTGTAGGCGCCGCGCTCATGTCCGAACAACTCGTTTTCGACCAGCCCTTCGGGAATCGCCGCGCAGTTTAAGGCCACGAATGGCGCGGCCGCCCGGCCGCTGAGGTGATGGATGGCACGCGCGAAAAGTTCCTTGCCCGTTCCGCTTTCCCCCAGCAGCAGCACCGTCGAATCCGTTGCCGCGACACGCTGCGCCATCTCGCCCGCTTCCTTCATCGACGGATGCTCGCCAACGATGCGGGGAAACCCGTAGCGCGCCGCGTACTCCTCGCGCAACAACAGGTTTTCGCGCAGCAGCTCTTGTTCCCTCGACGCGCGTTCCAGCAGCAGCCGCAGATGATCCAGGTCCACCGGTTTCTGGATGAAATCGAACGCGCCTTCCTTCATCGCGGTGACGGCTTCTTCCACCGATCCGTACGCCGTCACCAGAATCACCGGAAGAGTGGGCTCGGCTCGGCGCGCTTCGCGCAGTACATCGAGCCCCGAACTGCCGGGAAGTTTCAGATCGGAGAGCACCACCTGGTACCGGCGGCTGCGCACTTTCTCGATCGCCGAATTTCCGTCCGGCGCTTCGTCGACGCAATACCCCGCGCGCTCGAGCGCTTTGCGCATCATCGCGCGCAGCTCGGCTTTATCCTCGACCAGAAGAACCGGTTCCATTTTTTCTATGGATTAGCCCAGCCCGGATCGCCGCCCGCCCGCCGCAACGCCTCTTCCGCGTCGGAAATTGCTTGCTGGTCCGCGGCCACCTGCTTCTTCTTTTCATCAATCGCGGCGGTCTTTTTGTTGATGTCCTCGCGGCTCAGTTGCTGCTGCATCTGCTTGTTGGGGTCGCCGTAATACTGCACGTTCAGCACGCCCAGTTCCCGCTGCATCACGTCCAGTTCGGCCTGATCCTGCTGCAGCTTGTGGCGAAGGGTCGCGAAGCGTTCTCGCCAGCTTTGCTCGTTATTGGCGGGCGTGGCGCTCGCCGTTTTTGCTCCTTTTGCTGCGGCGCCAGAAGCGGGCGGCTGACTCACTGTTCCCACGAACGAGATTCCTCCCGCCGTCGGAATATTGTCGTTGGTGAACACTTTCGCCGCTTTGGGAGCGTTCTTCTGGGCTTCGCGTGCCTTCCGCGCGGCCTCCGCCAGCGGGTCCGGCTGACTGGTGGCGGGTTGCTCCTGCGACGTAGCCTGGTTCTGCGCTGTCGCCGTTTGCTTTCCGTTCTGCGCCGTCTGCTGCTGCCGCGGCCAAGCTGGCGCGGCAACGAGCAGAATCGCCGCCAGCGCACACGGTATCAACGTGGTTGCACGCATAAGTCCTCCGTGTAGAACACCCCGAATCACTAGTTTAGATGCGGGCTGCTGCAGAGGGGAATAGAGTTGGCGAGACCTCCTGCCGCAAAGGTAACCACAGCAGGAACTCGGCCCCGCCGCCCCCGCTACGGTTGCGCGCTTCGATGCTGCCGCCGTGCTGCAGCGTCACTTTTTGGACCACGGCCAGGCCCAGCCCCGTCCCGTCGGATTTGGTGGTGAAGAATGGGAGGAAGATCTTTGGCAAGTCTTGTTCCGGGATCCCGGGGCCGTTGTCGGCGATGGCGACGCGCTGCCACTTGCGCCCGCCCAATTCCTCGATGCTCCCGGAAATCGTGACTTTCGGCGCCCTTCCAACGCTGCGCGCCGCCTCCACGCCGTTGCGCGCCAGGTTGAGCACGGCCTGTCGCAACAGCGCCTCGTCTCCCGGCACTTCTTCGAACGCGCCTTCGCAGCTCACTTCGCATTCTGGAATCGCGTCGCGCAACTCGCCGGCCACATGATCGATCAGCGCGCGCATCGCCACCGCCTCGTAGGAAATCTCCAGCGGCTTCGCAAAACGCAGAAACTCCGTCACCACATGCGTCAGCGCCCGCGTCTGCTCGACGATGCGCTCCGCCGATTCGTGAATCTCGCCGGGCGCCGCCTCGCTGCGTATCATTTGCGCGTACCCGGAAATCGTGGCCAGCGCGTTCTTGAATTCGTGCGCGATTCCTGCGGACATCTCGCCCAGCGCCGCCAGGTTCTCCTTCCAGCGGATCTGCTTCTGCAGCGCGGCCAGCTCGGTCAAATCGCTCATCAGGCACAGCGCGCCCGTAATCTTCACCTCCGGCCCGCTTGCGGGCTCATCGGGCGCAGCCGCCCCATTCGTTCGCCCCAGACTGCGCGCCGCGCGATAGATCGGCGAGATGGTCACGCCCAGCCGCCGCACTTCGCCTTCGCGCGTCGTGTGCTCCACCTCCTCGCGCTGAAACGTTCGCCCGTCCCGCAAGCACGCCGTCACCATCCAGGCCAGCTGCGATTCCGCCCCGAAAATCTCCTTGTACGACCGGTACTGCAGCAGGCCCGCTCCCAGCGCCGTGGCCGCCGCGGGATTCGCTGTGCTGATTGTGCCCGTCGCGCTGACCAGCAGCAGGCCCGTCGGCATGTTGCGCGTCACTTCCTCGCTGAATCGTTCGGTTTCCTGCGCCCGCTCCTGCGCCAGCAGGTGTAGCCGGGCGAGTTCCTTTTCCTGCGCGCGCAGTTTCTCGATCACGCCCTGCATCGACGCGGTCATGAACGCCGCAGGGCTCTCCACATCGGGATGGCCGGGCTTGGACTCGTCCCCCTCCGCTGCCGGTTTGCCGTGCAGCGCCCTGCGCAAGAAGAAAAATCCCGCGATCACCGCCATCAGGAAAATGAACGCCAGGGCTCCCAGGTACATCAATTGCGTTGGCGACAGCGTCAGCTGTCGTATGGCCGCGGGGGCGTTCATCGCGCCTTCTCTGTCATTCTAGTGCACCGTCAGCAGCGTTTGATACCACGTCACCAGCGGCGTCCCGAAAAACACCACCAGGATCGCCGCCATTCCTAGAAAACTTCCGAACGGCAGCTCGTAATCCGTGCCCTTGCGCTTGGCCAGAATGAATGCCAGTCCCAGAAAGCTGCCCAGCACCGAGCCCACAAAAATCGTCAGTAGCGTCCGCTGCAAGCCCAGAAACGCTCCAGCCATCAGCATCATCTTCACGTCGCCCAGCCCCATGCCTTCACGCCCGCGCAGCCGGAAGTACGCTTCCGAAACGATCCACAGCAGCGAACTCCCGATGGCCGCTCCCAGCAGCGCATCGATCAGCGAAACGGCCGGAGTCGGCGGAGGAAACGCGAACAACTTGTTCGACAGCCACAGCGCCGTGCCGTCCGCGGGCGGCGTGAACAAGCTGATCGCCAGCCCGATCGCCAGACCCGTGTAATTCACCGCATCGGGCAACACACGTTCGCGCAGGTCCGTGAACACCAGCACGACCATCAGCGCCGAAAACGCCGCCCACTTCACGCCCAATGGCGTCAACCCAAACGCCAGCCAGCATCCCAGAAACAATCCGCCCGTCAGCAATTCCACCACCGGATACATCCAGGAAATCGGCGCTTTGCACGCGCGGCACCTTCCCCGCAGCAGCACGTAGCTCACCACCGGAATGTTGTCGTACGGACGGATGCCTGCGCCGCACTTCGGGCACGCCGAGGCCGGCTGCACCACCGATTTCCGTTCCGGGATGCGCAGAATGCAGACGTTCAGGAAACTCCCGATGACGAGCCCGAACAGAAACACGAATGTCCCGATGATCGTTGTGACGGTCACTTACTGACTCTGCCACATCGCTCCCAGCGCCTCAAGACAGCCCGCCCGCCGCCGTGCCCGACTGCTAACCGCAATCCGCACTCGCACACGTATCTCCCACTCGCCTTGGATGTCGCCACCTGCATTCCGAACCCAGTCCCGTGGTTTTGGCGGGAATGGGAATGAGGAATCTGCTTTTGCCTGATGCCCGCGCAGCGCGCTGCGGTGTTCTCCGTGGGCTCCGGTCTTTCTCTGCGCGCCCCGTGTTGATCTTTTTCTTTGTCGTTGTTTTCTCTGCGTCCTCTGCGGTAACGACGCGCCCCGCATGCGCCCCTCTCCCGAACGAAAGCCACCCTCCCAACCGCCCCTGGTGTATACTCTCGCCGAACAACAAGGACAAATTTTTGCGGACGATCCTGCTTCGCTGTCTTTACGCCCAGGACGTTTCAATCGGCCTGTCCGCGCGCGATTCTTGCCGTCTCCGCGCCGCCGCATTCGTCTCCCGCATTCCATCGGCCCCACGCCGCTCGGCAATCATTTCATCTGCACAAGAATGGGAGGGCTAGAGGATGATCCGCCTTCGTCGTGTTATGTTTGCGCTCGTCGTCGTGCTGCTTTGCGCCGCCATGCTGGGCGGCCGCGACCAGCAAATGCGCGAAGGGCGCCTGCTCCGTTTTCCCGACGTCTACAAAAATACGATCGTCTTCAGCTATGCCGGCGACCTTTGGCTCGTCCCTGCTTCCGGCGGCATTGCCCGCCGCATCACCACCAGTCCCGGCCTCGAACTCTTTCCCAAATTTTCTCCCGACGGCTCCCAAATCGCCTTCACTGCCGAATATGACGGCAAGCCCAACGTCTACGTCATCCCTGCCGATGGCGGCCAGCCCGAACAGTTGACCTTCCAGTCCGCCACACTCGGTCTCCCCGAGCGCATGGGCATGGAAAACGAAGTCATCAACTGGATGCCCGGCGGCAAAAACGTCCTCTTCCTCTCCCACCGCACCACCTTCAATAGCTGGTTCGGGCGTCTCTTCGAAGTTCCCGCCGACGGAGGCCTTCCCACGGCCTTTCCTGTCGACAATCGCGGCGGCCTCACTTCCTTCTCGCCCGCCGGCGATCAAATCGCCTACAACCCCATCTTCCGCAATTTCCGCACCTGGAAACGCTACACCGGCGGGATGGCTCAGAAAATCGCCATCTACGATTTCAAAGCAAATCGTTACGAAGAAATCGACAGCAGCTACAAGGGCACCGACACTTTTCCCATGTGGCACGGCGACACCATCTATTTCGACTCCGACCAGGGCCCCGAGCGCCGCATGAATCTCTTCGCCTACAGCGTGAAGACGAAGCAAATCCGCCAGCTCACCCACTTCAAGGATTTCGACGTGAATTGGCCCAGCCTCGGCCCCGGCTCCATCGTCTTCGAGAACGGCGGCTATCTCTATCTCTTCGATCTCAAGACGGAAAAGGCGAAGAAGGTCACCGTCTATTTGCCTGGCGATTTTAACCAGGCGCGCAAGCACTGGGAGAAGACAGCCGGCCTGATCCAGTCCTTCGATATTTCTCCGGAAGGGAAGCGCGCTGTCTTCGAAGCGCGCGGCGACGTCTACACCGTCCCTGCAAAGGAAGGCAGCATCCGCAATCTCACCCGCACGCCCGGCATTCGCGAGCAAAACGTCGCGTGGTCCCCGGACGGCCAGTGGATCGCCTATCTCTCCGATCGCACCGGCGAGCAGGAGCTCTACCTCATGCCTCAAAACGGCATGGGCCAGGAGCAGCGCATCACCTTCGATGGCGCCATGCAGCGCCTCCAGCCCGTCTGGTCGCCCGACAGCACCAAGCTCCTATTCGCCGACAAATCGCTGCGCCTCTTCTACGTCGACATCCACGACAAGAAGCCGGTCCTCATCGACCAGGGCAAATTCGCGGATGTCACCGACTACAACTGGTCGCCCGACAGCAAATGGGTGGTCTACTCCAAGGCCGCCGCCAATGGCTATCAGGTCGTCTATCTCTATTCGCTGGCCGACAAGAAGATCACGCCGGTCACCACCAGTTTCAATGACAGCCGCAATCCCGTCTTCGATCCCGCTGGCAAGTACCTCTATTTCCTCTCCGAACGCAGCTACAACGAAGTCCTCGGCGTTTACGACATGGAATTCGCCAATCCCAAGGCCACGCGCGTCTACGTCGTCACGCTGCGCGCCGACACTCCTTCGCCCTTCGCTCCCGAAAGCGATGAGGCCGTGGTGAAAAAGCCCGGCGCAAAACCCGAAGCGAAGCCCGGCGCGGAACAGAGCGGCCCTGCAGCTTCCGCACAAAAGCAGAAGCCCGAGGCCGCCGAAAAATCCGCGGCAAAGAAAGAGCCCTTCCGCATCGATCTCGACGGCATCCAGAATCGCGTCGTCGCGCTCCCCACTCCCGCCGAAAGCATGACCGCACTCGGCGCCTCCAAGGGCTACGTCTTCTACATCACCACGCCCATCATGGGGCTTTCCGGCCCGCTCGCCGGCGAAGGCTACGCCCTCCATATCTTCGACATGGCCAAGCGCAAAGATTCCGTGCTGATCGACGGCGCCACCGCCTATGCGCTTTCCTTCGACGGCAAGAAGCTCCTCTACGCCGCGCCGCCCAGTGGCCCTCCGCCCAGCGACGGTCATCCGGTGCAGACCTACGCCATCATCGACGCCACTCCTTCGCCCGCGCCTCATCACGTGGGTGAAGGCGCGTTGAGCCTCTCTGGAATGGAAGCGGAAGTCGATCCGCGCGCGGAATGGAAGCAGATGTTCTACGAAGTCTACCGCCAGGAACGCGATTACTTCTACGAGCCCTCCATGAACGGCGTCGACTGGAAAGCGGAACGCGACAAGTACGCGCAACTCCTTCCCTACGTCGCCGATCGCTACGACTTGAACTACATCCTCGGAGAAATGATTGGCGAGCTCTCCAATTCGCATACCTACGTGGGCGGCGGCGATTATCCGGATTTGCATCCCGTCAACGTCGGCTTGCTCGGCGTCGATTTTGAAATCGACGCCGCCGGCGGGCGCTATCGCTTCAAGAAAATCTATCCCGGCGAGAATTGGGATTCTGCGCTGCGTTCGCCGCTCACCGAGCCGGGTGTCGATGTCAAGCCGGGCGACTATCTGCTCGCCGTCAATGGCCGCCCGTTGCGCGTCCCGCAGAATCCTTACGAGCTGTTCGAGAACACGGCGAGCCAGAACGTCACTCTTACCGTCAATTCAAAGCCTTCCGCGGATGGCGCGCGCGAAGTAGTCGTCAAGCCGATTGCCGGCGAATTCAATCTGCGCGAACTCGACTGGATCGACACCAACCGCGAGAAAGTCGACAAAGCCAGCGGCGGCAAAATCGGCTACGTCTACCTTCCCGACATGGAAGGGGCCGGCCTCAACGAATTCGTGAAGCAGTATTTCCCGCAGATTCGCAAGGAGGGAATCATCTTCGACGTGCGCTACAACGGCGGCGGCTTCGTCGATCAGATTATTCTCGAACGCCTGCGCCGCATCCTCGCCGGCATGCAAGCCGCGCGCAATTTTGCCAGCGGCACCGTTCCCGATAACGTCTTCTACGGCTACATGGCCTGCGTCACGAACCACTACGCCGCGTCCGACGGCGATTTCTTCACCTACTTCTTCAAATACTACAAGCTCGGCCCGGTGATCGGCACGCGAACCTGGGGCGGCGTCCGCGGCATTCGCGGCGAAATTCCCCTGATGGACGGCGGCTACATCACGCGTCCCGAATTCGCCCTCTACGGCCTCAACAGCCGGTGGATCGTCGAAAATCACGGCGTCGAGCCCGACATTGTGGTTCAAAACACTCCGGACAAAACGCGGAACGGCCGCGACCCGCAACTCGAGCGCGCCGTCGAAATCCTGATGAAGGAAATTCGCGAGCACCCCAGGAAGCTCCCGCCGCGCCCGCCCGACTTGCCGCCCTACCCGCCCGGCCCCGGCTACTAGGGTTTGTGGCGCCGGCCTCTCGCTTGCACTGAGCGCAGCGAATGTGCTGGCGCTGCCTTGGCCTGAGTCTCGAAGCCTCGCTCCGCCCGCGCGGTCCGGTCGTGTGGGGTTTCTTCTGCGGCCGCAGGCCGCTTTGGAGTGCGGCAGCGCGCTGCCGCTTTTTTGAACCTTTAACTTTTGACCTTCAACTGTTAGCGCCTTGTAGCATTTTGCTTTTGTCTCGCCCCGCCCGCGCGCCAGCACGCGTGTCATCCCGAATCCGCTCGCGTTGTTTGCGAAACCCCGCATGTCATCCCGAACCCGCTCGCGCTTTTTGCGAACGGGGGTGAGGGATCTGCTTTTCTGTTTTTCCGCTTTTCGGGTGTAGGAGCGCTGCTTCGACTTGAGTCTCGAAGGCTCGCTCCGCCCGCGCGGTCTGGTCGTGTGGGGTTTCTTCTGCGGCCGCAGGCCGCTTTGGAGTGCGGCACCGCGCTGCCGCTTTTTTTTACCATAAACATTTTACCTTAAAAATTTATCGCCATTAATCAACAGTGTTATAAAAAAAACTCCACGCGCCCCCCCCG
>JBJKQB010000175.1:0-7241 GCA_046705825.1 Candidatus Acidiferrales bacterium | reverse complement strand
GGCCAAATCGAAGCAGTTGTTTGTATAGCGGCACACGTTGTACTTGGTGATGTAGCCTGCCGCAATTCCTGAGCCGGTATAGCAGCCGATGGTGGGGCTGCCACACGATCCGTTCTGATCGTCGATCATATTGCCGATGAACTGGAGGGCGGAGGTGCCCAAAAACCCTCCGTTCACGCCCGCCTGCCCCAAGTCGGCGCTCGTCCCCGGAGCAACTGTTCCTTCCATACCCCAATCTTTGAAGAGGCAGTTTTGAATGACGTCCCCGTAAGCCAAAGTGCCGCCGCCGGTGTCCGGACCATGAACGATATCCGCGCGGAATTGGCTGCGGAGGTTGGCATTGGGCATCCGGAAGTGCAGGAATTCCAAATTGTCGATGGTGACGTAATTGCCTTGGACGAACACACCCGCGCAGGTCACGCCGCTGCACGTCGAACTGACCAGCGTGTTCTGAAAGTCGAAAACGGGCTGGCAAAAAGAAGTACCGCACACGCTGGGGCTGTACCAGGAAGTATTCACGCCAAAATAAATGGGACTCCCGCTGGAGCCGGACCAGTGGATGTTCCATTGGAAATTTGCAACCGTCCAGGTATCCCCGCCATAAAAGAAGAATTGATCGCCAGCAACCGGCGTGTAAGCGGCGCAGTTGGCAGTGCAGGTTTTCATTCCGGGAGCGTGCGCCCAGGGGCTTGTCGTTGAAGTCCCGCTGTTCGAGTCATTCCCCAGGGACGAGGAAATGTAATGGGTGGAGGCGGCAGCAGTTGCCGGAATGAACGCGAGTGACAGCAGGATGAGAATCGGCCTCCAAATTCGCTTTGCAACGGTCCAAGAAGTTTTGCGCACAGCCATGCCCTCCGTAGCTAGTTTGCAGCTACTGAGAGCATGCTACGGCGAGCAAGGGAACCGTAACAACTGGCCGGCGGTACAGTAAACGGGCGGTGTCCTGGGTTCAGCTCATCGTTTCCGCAGAGACTTCCTTCCCCTCCCCCCTGGCAGCGACTGGAGGACTTGGCGATTCAAAGAGAAACAGACATTCTTTGCCCAACCAAGCGTTTCTATTGTGACGGGCAGAGCCGTACACGATGTGGATCAGGTTATAAAGCGTCTTCTGCGGAATCACGCGCTCAAGCGCGGGAAGGACCGCGGGCAAGGAGTAGCGGTAAATGGCGCGCAGACTGAGGTCTTGGGCCTCGAACATTTCAATCACGTCGTGGCGGGTCGTGAGCTTTAGCTCGTACCTCATGCGTCCGAGGGCTTCGAGGATGCGATGGTGCGCCACCGTTATGGAGTTGAGGAAATGACCGGCATCCGAGCTCTCCATGACGACGATCCCCCCGGGGGCCAGCAGGTTGGCGATCCTGGCGATTACCTCGCCGGGCGAATCAACGTGGGCGATCAGCCCCAGGCAGATAATCAGGTCGAAGGAGCCGCGTTCCAGGTCAGCTCGGAGGAAATCGTCATTAATGAGTCGAACTTTGTTTTGCAGGGCGGCTGGAATCTTATGGCTGGCGATCTCCAGCATCCCGTCCGACATGTCGAGGAGGGTCAAACCCTGGATGCCCTGGAGCAAAGGAATCGAGGCCGAGCCGTCGCCGCATGCCACGTCCAGCACGCGATTGAACTTTCTTCCACGAAGGAATTCCTGAACGGTCTCAACACGGACGGCGATGTTGTAGGAGCGCCGGTTGAGATACCATGCAGGTTGAGCAAACGCTTCGCGGACCGCTTCCCGTCGAGTGGTCATCCTAGTTCCTCTTGTCTTGTACAATTTGGCGATTCATGGCGCCGGCGAGGCGATCGAGCCTGCCATTCAGCGAGCCGGCGGGCCGCGCTTGTGTCAAGTCTTTCGAAGCGGCCGAATTCTGGGTCGTCAGCTGTGGACGAGGGCGCAGGGGAGCCCAGCCCGGCGAGCGAACATAGGGCGCTTCGGCGGGTTCCGCCTGCTGGGCAGGTTTCCAGTAGGGCGCGGTGATGCAAGCGATCATGGCAAAAAGCAAGTAAAGTTGGATTTGCACCTGGTCGAAGTAGGAGAGGCCGAAAAAGGCGACCATGTGGGCAAGGAGAAATGAACCGAGACCCCAGAGAAACCATTGAGTGGCGCGGTCTTGGCCGGGAGCTTTGCGAGCGTTCCCCAAACCTTTGCAGCAATACACCAGGATGGCGATGAAGAAGATGAAAGTCAGCAGCCCCCCGTTAGCGCCAACGTAGACGTACTCATTGGCTTGATCGAAGGTGAACCAGCCCCAACTAGCCGTGGATCTCACGCCGATGAGGCACCATTGGAAGAAGTGCATGATGAACCCGTTCACCAGTTCGTAGCGGTGGAAACTGGTGCCTCCTCCGATGCGCACCCGCTCAGTCAGGGCCCAGACGTTCGCCTTCATCACGAGTTGGAGGCCGATGATCATAACCACCGCGCCTCGCCGGAACCACTTCAACGAATCCCGAAATGGCCACAAGAGCAGGGCACCCACTCCAGCCGCCAAGACCAGAACGGGAGTCGCCGAGTTGGATGCATGGGTCATGAGGGATGCGGCTATGATTCCGACGATCGAAAACAACCGTGCCCCTTTTTGGCGCCATAGCCCGACAAAAGCGGGCAGGAGGGCAGCCCCGAAGATGCCTGCGGAGATGGCGTTCTCGAAGGAAGCCTGAGCCCGAATCATGCCGTCGCGCACCATCGTGACGTCCGGGATTCCGCCAAAAATAGAGAAGTAGTTCCGCCCCGTATACCGCTCGATCAGCATGCCAACGGAAAAGAAGGCACAGGCGAACGCCATTACCTTAATCACTCGCACAACGTCCTGCTGATCCTCCAAGATCAAGCGGAAAAAGAAATAGACGCCCAGAGCGGTGTAGAGAAAACCGAGGCGGTTGATGAAGGCATCCGACTGCCTCCACAAAATGCAGTAAATCACCGCGGCCGAGATGGCGTAGCAGAGAAACGACTTGTCGATGGGGTTCAGCCGGAAGGGGTGTTCGCTGGAGCGGCGCCCGAAGAGAATGCGAAGCCAGGCAAACACCAGGAGGATGCGCAAGGCATAAAAATGGAAAGGGCCGAGCACTAAGTTCACGCCGTTGGGAACGAAGAAGGATACGAGCAAGAACGGAATCACCGCATACTTGCGCGGCAAAAACAGGATCAGCACGATCCCGATCAATAGCAGGACCAGCGCGAATGGGGCGAGGTGGGTCTCACCACCGCCGCCAAATCTGGTTATGAAATCTTTCACAGGGTTGATCCTGGGCGCGCGCCGCTGGACTCGGGAGGCGCATCGATGTTCAGGCGGGGCGCGACGGAGGGCGATGCACTCGCGGAGGGTGCCGCCGGATTCAAAGTTCTCCCGATGGAAATGTAATCAAAGCCGTTCGAAGTTACCTTCTCGGGCGAAAGCATGTTGCGGCCGTCGAGCAGCAGAGGACGGTCGACAATGGCCCGCAGTCGGGGCCAATCGATTGTGCGGAATTCGTCCCATTCGGTCAGCAGGAGGATGGCCTCGGCGTTTTCGGCCGCCTCATAGGGACTGCGGCAGTAGCGGATCTCCGGGATCTCCTTCTTTGCCTTCTCCATGGCCTGCGGATCATAAGCCTGCAGGCGGGCGCCTTCCGCGATCAAGCGCCGAATGATGGCGAGAGACGGGGCGAAGCGCACGTCGTCCGTGTTGGGTTTGAAGGCAAGTCCCCATACGGCGATGGTCTTGCCGCGCAGCACCCAGAGTTCCTTCTTAACGCGCGCGATGAAGCGCTCTACGCGCGTCGCATTGATTTTTTCCACTTCTTTCAGCAGGGAGAAATTGCAGCCCAGCTTTTCGCCGATATGCACAAAGGCCTGGAGGTCCTTGGGAAAGCAGAAACCACCAAAGCCGATGCCTGGCCGCAGAAAGGCGGGCCCAATGCGGCGGTCCATGCCAATGCCCTCGGCCACTTTCTCGATATCGGCGCCGGCGATTTCACACAAATCGGCAATCATGTTGACGAAGGAAATCTTCATGGCCAAAAACGAATTGGAGGCGTGCTTCACCACTTCGGCGCTGCTCGTGTCGGTGACCACAAACGCCGCCTTCGGTTGTTCCGGACATTGCGCATGCGCCGGACAGGCTGGGCGCGCCTCGAGCACCCGGGCATAGATCTCCTTCATCAAGCCGATCGCGCGCGGCAAATCGGCGCCCACCACGATGCGGTCGGGATGGAAGAAGTCTTCGACCGCGGACCCTTCGCGCAGGAACTCCGGATTGGAGACGACGTCGTAATCGAGGCCGTTCGTATTATAGATGGCCAGGTGCTTCGCCAGGCGCTGCGCCGTTTGCACCGGAACCGTGCTTTTTTCGATGACCAAGCGGTACCCGTGCGCCTGTTGGGCGATCTGCCGGGCCACGGACTCGATGGCGGAGAGGTCCGCCTCGCCGTTTTCGAGGGGAGGGGTCCCCACGCAGATGAACAGGGCTTTGCCTCGAGCGATGGCTTCGTCGGTGGTGGTGAATTCAAGGCGCGCGTCCGCGCAGTTCTGCCGCACCAGGGAATCCAAGTGAGGCTCGAAAAACGGAAGCGTTCCCTGCTGCAAGCTTGCGATTTTCTTGCTGTCGTTATCCGCGCAATAAACGGTATGGCCAATGGCCGCGAGGCAAGCCGCGGTTGTCAATCCCACGTATCCGGCACCTATAACACCGATTTCCATCGTTCCTCCCGAGGTCCTTCGTTCGTTAGATCGCGCCGCTTCAAGATTCGTCACAGCGAGCACACACCAGGTTTCAAGCCGTGCGGCTGGAACCGGCCTGAAGACGGCAATCGCGCGCCCGGCGGCTCTCGCCGGCCCAGGCAAAGAGCAGCCAGCCGAGCTGATCGGGGCTGCATTCCCAGACAGGCGCAAGCTCTTTATGCGGGCGGGTATCTTCGCCACCGGAGAGCACCTCGAGGGCCGGGCGGAGGTGGCGCAAGCCGTCGCGGCGTCTCAGGGAGTCCCAAATGACGTTGGCGGAAAAGTCGCGCAGATCGTGTTCGAGCTCATTGTCCCCGAAAATCCAGCGCACTCCCTTATGGATCCAGACGCGGAAATCGGATTGCGCCGCTTCGCCCAGGGCAACCAGCGCCATGGGAGCGAGGGCATATTGATGGACAGAGAAAACGGGATAGCGGCTCAACACTTTTCCGGTTGCGGCGTCATAATGCCACCACCACTGTCCCAGCGGCCCCTGCAGTTCACAGAGCGTGAGCGCGCAGTCGAGAGCCCGCTCGGACGCTTTCCGCGCGTCGAAGGATTGGGCAAACTTCGCCAGGGCGTAGACGGAATAGATTTGATCGGCAAAGCTTCCCACGCGTCCGCGCATCAGTCCGAAGAAACTTCTTTTCTCTGCGAGATGACCGAACAGGCCGAAGTCGCCCTGGTTCTGCTTCAACAGGTCGTAGGTGCGCATGGCGACGTCGCGGAGATGGTCCTGCCCGGCCAAATGGAGATGAGAGATGCCGGCAAGAAACCAGGCCAGTTCCATGGTGCACGCCCGGCGGCCCTCGCGGAAGGCGCGGAGCGAATGCTCCAGATCGAAGCTGGAATGCGCGCGGGACGAAAATTCCGGTCCGGCTTCGGCGCAGGCCCAAAGCAAAAGCCCCAAATCGCCCAGATTGCTCAGCCAGCGCGTGTCCTGCAACAGGCCCGCAAGGATCAGGCGGGTATCCAAGGGGCAGCGTTCGCCGGAACTTTCGCGTCCCTGCAGACCCAAGATCGAAATCAGGGTGTAACGGTGCGAGGGTCCTTCGCGCAGCAAACCCTGAGGCGTGCGCACCAGGCGACGACAGAACAGTTTTCGTTCGGAGTCAAACATCGACTCCAAGCCGGAGACCGCGAGCTGATTCAAGGAACGAATCTCCTCCGGGCTGAACCCGTTCAAATTCGGACCCGCAATATCAATCATGTCGACAAGTCCGGAGCGATTTCAGGGCGGGTAAGGCATCGCCCCGCGTCACCAGCATCGAATCGAGCAGGTTTGCACTACTGCCAAATGCTGTTGCGGAGCAAGAGTTTTCGGAGCTGTTGCTTCCTGGTGTAGCGGATCAACGCCGCATCCGGGACTCTGGGAAGCCGCTTCCAGGAACCGTGCACGTAGCCAAACAGCAAGGCCACGCCACCAATCACATAGGGCCTCTGGGCAGCGCGCTTGAGGCATTTCACCAGCATGAACAGCGGGTGGTAGCCGGCAATGTAGTTCGCGCGGCCGTTCTTGACCCAATTGCCCCATGCGCTGTTGGTCGCTCCGGTCGGGCGCTTCTGCAGAATCGGGAATGTTGTGAAGCTTCGCGTGGCCCATCCCAGCATGTTGGCCTTCAACTCATCAACGGTGTCCCAGCCCGGCGCTTTGAGCAGGCCGCCAATCGCCTCCCAGCATTCGCGCCGGTAGATCTTCGTTGCGCCACGCACGTGGAACAGCGGGCTGCCCTCGATGCGCATGGCTCCGCGGTCCAAGTGACCAATCACCCCGCCTCCGATTCCCAGCTTCGGATCGGCGCGGAACTCGCCGAGGCAATTCTCAAAATAATCCGGCGGAAGAACCAGATCGCCATCCAACTTGACGATGAACTCCCAGCCGGCGACCTTCAGCTTTTCGAAACCGTCGTAGAAAGCGTCGATCACGCCGGTTCCGGGCGCTCGATGGCCACGATCGGGCCGGTGGACCGCCGTGATCCAGGGGCAGGTCCGTGCGTATTTATCAACGATGCTTCCCGTATCGTCCGTCGAGCCGTCATCGACAAGCACCCATTGCGAGGGCGGAAGGGTCTGCCCGAGCATGGATTGAATGGTCTCCTCGAGCAGGTGACCTTCGTCGCGGACCGGGGAGATGATCACATATGATGGCTGGGTTTCGGGCATTTCAAGACCACTGAACGCGTGGGGCTTCAGTCGGCGCCCTCGGCCACGTGAGCAAGGTCCTTGGGGCGTCCGGCCGCTGCCAATTGATAGGCGCGCAGCAGAGCCTTCTTTTCCACATTCCAGTTGAGGCGGTCCTCGATGCGTCTTCGCCCTACCGCTCCGAGGCGTTGACGCAGGGATTCAGAATCCAGCAACTTCATGAGCTGACTGGAAAACTCTTCAATATCATTGGGCCGGGCGTACAGAGCAGCGTCGTCAGCGGAACGGCGTCCTTCGGTCAAGTCGAACAGGACGATGGGTATGCCGTAGGCCATGTAGTGCAGGATCTTGTTCATCGTGCACTTGTCGTTCAGGGCCGTCCCGGGATCAGGGGCCGCGCCCA
>JBJKQB010000174.1:0-8976 GCA_046705825.1 Candidatus Acidiferrales bacterium | reverse complement strand
GTGGCGCGCCCCCGCCGCCCCCCCCATCCCGGCCATTGCCATTCCGTTGCATCACCCACAGGGCGGACACCGTTCCCATTGCCCAATTTCCGTTCGCCCTTAGCCGTTCCCAACCCACCCATTCCCTTTCCACTCCGAGCTTCTCCATCCACACCAATTCTCAAGTGGCGAGGCGACTTGTATGCAACTCGATCAGACTGAAGTGATAGACTCGAATGAGCTGGCGAAACGGCTGAACGTTCCTGAAACCTGGGTGCGTTCGCGAACTAATCTGAAACGTACAATCGATCCCATTCCTCATCTGAGGTTTGGACGCTATATCCGTTTCTGTTGGGGCAGCGAAACACTGCGGGAATGGCTGGATCGCCAGTTGGTGAGCACGAACGGGCAGGTCATTGGGAGGAAATAAGCGATGACCAAAACCGTTCGGTACCAGAAAGGACAGCTGTATCGAGACCACGGTGCGTGGTTCGTTCGTTACCGAGAGCGCGTGCGGAGCGAAGATGGTTCGATCGAATTGCAGCGGAAAAGCAATCGTTTGGGAAGCGTGGAGAAACATCCCACGAAGACCGACATCGAGCCGCTGCGGACCGCGTTCATGCATAAAGTTAACGGGGGCGTCGCTAACCCCGAATCGAGCATGACGCTATCCGATTTTGTCGCATCCGTCTACCTGCCGTGGGTGCAAGCGGAACGACGGGCGAGCACGCACAAGGGATACCAGGAAATCTGGGAGAATCACCTGGTCAAACGCGTCGGACAAATCCGCCTGCGGGAGTTCAGAACCGTGTACGCGAGCAAGTTGCTTCGCGCAATTGCCGCCGAGTGCGATCTGACCAAAACAACGCTGCAGCATATCAAGGCTGTGCTCAGCGGGATTTTTACGCACGCGAAGAATGAGGGCGCGTTCGACGGCTCGAACCCAGTTCAGGGCGCAATGATCCCCGGCCTTTCACGTGAGCCGGAGGAGACCTACGCATACAACTTGGTTCAAATTCTTCGGATTCTAGGTGTCCTGCCATTGTTTCCCAAAGCCGTCGTTGCAACAGCAGCGTTTGCTGGCCTGCGCGAGGGCGAGCTGCGGGGACTGGAATGGCCGGACTACAGAGGAGGCCAGCTTGCGGTGAATCGCTCGATTTGGAAGGGGATCGTGAACCAACCCAAGACTCGTGCGAGCCGCCAGCCCGTTCCTGTGATCCCGAAGCTCGCCAAGATTCTGGATGAATACCGCGCATCCATTCATAATCCCGCAACCGGGGTGATCTTCCATAACGGAAGCGGGGAGCACCTGGATATGGACAAGTTGGCCCAGCGCGTAATCCGTCCAGTCGTTGAGGCGATCGGACTCCCGTGGTATGGATGGCACGGTTTCCGTCGCGGCATCGCATCCAATCTTTATGAGTTGGGCGCGAATGACAAAATCGTGCAGCGGATTCTGCGCCACGCAAATCCGCATGTCACCAAAGAGCGCTACATCAAGGCTTTCGACCCAGCTGTGCTGGACGTGATGCGGCGCTTGCAGGCGACGGTGGATCTGCTGGAGCAGGGTCCAGCAATAGTCCAGCAGATGAACTAAAGGGCATGTGGTAAACTCTTGAAAACACGCCGCGGAGAGGTGGCCGAGAGGCTTAAGGCGGCGGTTTGCTAAACCGTTGTACGCGCTAAAACGTGTACCGGGGGTTCGAATCCCCCCCTCTCCGCCAGTGACCTGGAAATCCTCCTTTTGCCTTCCGAGCAACCTCCTGGGCCGCTGGCCCGTCTGGTTATAGTGGCCGGTCGGATGTTGACGAAACTGCAACTCACTGGAGTTGAACGATTTGCGCCAAGGGCGTTGAAGGGTGCGCCCGCAGGCGATAAAATAGATGGAGATTCGCCCTTCGCTGTGTGCCTGCCGGGAAGAACACATGATGCCGCATGATACACAACATGACGAACGAGCTTCCGGAACGGTCGAAAGCCGCACACGCCCGCGCGTGAAGGTCCATTCACTGGCCTACGTCGAATTGGGTGAGGGAAATGCCGGGCTGATTCTGAACATCAGCGAAACGGGCATGGCGGTGCAAGCGGTGCAGATGCTCAGCTCCAACTTCCTGCCGCGCATGCAATTTCGTCTGCCCAAGACGGACACGTTGATCGAAGCGCAGGGGAAACTGATCTGGCAGATTCGGTCGAAAAAAGAAGCGGGCATCGAGTTCGCGGGGCTTTCCGAGCAGGCGCGGGCGGCCGTCCGGTCCTGGATCGCGGCGGAGCTGACACGGCAGGGTCTCGCGGAACAATTGCGGCCGGCAGACCGGTCGAAGGCCGATCCGTTAAAGGCCGATCCTTCAAAGACGGACTCGACCAAAGCGGTTCGCGATCGCAGCGCACGGAGCGAGCGCCCTGCACCCGTGGCACCCAGCGCTGAACGTCAAGCAGAAGCGCCGCACGGGAAACCGTCGCGTCCGGCGGTTACGCCGGCCGGTTTACAAGCGGCAGACGAGAAGCAAGCACACGTCCGCCCGCCGGGCCGCCCCGCACCAAAAGAACCCGTTGTGCTGCCCACACCACCCGCCATGCGCGGGGTTCCCTCGCACTGGCGTGCCCAACCCGGTGCGGTTCCAAACGCTGAACCGGGCGGCACCCGCGATTATGATCCTGAAGCATTCCCCGAACGCATTCCTGCCATGCCGCGGTGGAATGGCTACATGGCGCCCGGCGTTGGCATGCAATTCCGGAAACATCGGCGATGGTGGACTTACACGGCCGCGATCGGAATCCTGGCCGCCCTTGGTTTCGCTGGGCTCATGGTGTTCAATCCGGATGCGATCACGCGCGCACGCGTCGATGCACTGATTCATACGCCTAATGGATCGGCGGCGAACAACCAGTCCGCGGCCGGGAATGAGACAAGCCCGAATTCGCAGAGCGCCAACAATAACGAGGGATCTGCAAACACGCAATCGCTCCCCGCGCCGCCGCAGGCACCGGCTTCGAATGTTCCTGGGCAGGGGCTGCCGCCGAATTCGCAAGCCAGTTCACCTGCCGCCGTTCCGCCCGCGAACAGTCCCGCTCGCACTTCCGGCGGACAAAACGCGAATTTATCGAACGGCACTTCCGCTGCGGCGAACGGCGCTGCAACGAATTCTTCAGGCGGCTCGACCCGGGCGCAAAGCAATCGGTCCGCGAGCGCCGGGGCTGGCTCGAGCACCGCGAATGGCGGACAGCAATATCAGACGCGCTCGCACCAAGAAGCGAATGCGGCCCCTCCGCGGCGGCAGAATCCTCGCGTAGCGTCAAACCAGACTTCGCAGTACGGCCGGTCTGCGCAGACGCCAGCACGGCAAAACATCGGGCGCGAGTACGCCTACCAAAACGGAAACGAGCGGAACAATTCGCGGTATTCCGCGGCGCCTGCTGGAAATTCGTCTTCGAATTCCTCCTCCCCGGCTCCAAGGAACAGCGGCAACCAAACAAACGCTTCCAATTCCCAACCGCAGCAGCCGGCCAACCCGGCGCAAAATAATCAGAGCGCGCTGAGAGCCTGGCGCTCGCAGACCGTACTCCCTTCGAACTCCGGCACTGCGCCAAACTCGGGGAACACAGGTAATCAGGCAACGGCGCGGCAGCAATCCGAAAATGCGTATAAGAATTCGGCTCCGTACAAACCCGCTTCCGCTGCGAACTCGCCGTCGGCTTCCAATTCTTCGCCGGATATCATCGTGATCGGGATGACCGGCTACCAGAGCATGGCTGTTCCGCCCAGCATGCCGCTCTCCGGCGTGCCCAGCGGATCGGTTGCGGCGACCTCGCAGGTGCGAGCGATTCGCGTGCCGACCAGCCTGAGTTGGGCGCGGCGCTATCTGCCCGGGAATCTCGGGCTGGGTCGACTGCTCTCCAGTTATTCTCCTGCTTACCCGATCGAAGCAGCGCGCGAGGGAATCCAAGGAACGGTCACACTTGACGTTATCGTTGGTACCGACGGAACTGTGCGAAACGTCAGCGTGCTTAGCGGGCCGGCGATGCTATCCTCCGCCGCTGTTTCCGCCGTCCGTGACTGGCGTTATGGCGAAACGTTCCTCGCCGGAGAGCCCATCGAAACGGAACAGCACGTCAGCATGGTCTTCCGGCTCACTTCCGGGCAGTAAAAATCGGACCACAAGGTTGCTTGCACGCGGTGTTAGTTGGCCGTGGCCAAACTCAGCGCGCTGCCATGCTGGCCGTCGGGAATCAGCAAACCGTCGCGCAACGTGAGCCTTTTGCCGGAATTGGCGGCAATACGTTCACCGGGAACCAGAATGCCCGTGAGATTCAGCGGATCGGAAGCGGAGATCGTGGCGATTTCTCCTGAGGGCTGCTGATGGCGCATGGCGCGCAACGATTCCACCGCCACGGGCAGCGCGAATTGCTCACCCAGGAAACCGCTGACGAAGCGCCCTCCTCGAATCGTGCCGCGATCTTCCAGCCTGCGCAGGGCGATCAGAACTTCGCGCCATTTCGGCACAATGCTCTCGCGTTCCATCAATTCGCGGAACACCACGCCGTAGCGCCGGAGCAGCATCCAGCAAACCGACTCGACGACGGCTGCGCGATCCGCAGCTTCATTGGGCTGCAGCACGCACCAGCGCCCGCCACTGTGTCTGGGGCGCGCGATGCGGCCGGTGCCCCGCCCTGCGCGGCGGCGCGGATCGATCAGAGCGCGCAAATTGTCGAAATCATCGGCTGTGATCACACCGACGGCCACAAGCTCCCACAGAGCCGTCTCCACTTCCGATTGCAGCCTGCGCGTGGAGCGGACGATGTCCGCGAAGAATGATGCGCCTCGATGGCGCAGGACGTTGAGCACCTCGCGTGCGTTGGCGCTCAGCCCAGAGATGTCATCCGCGACCGTTTCGCCGCGCTGCAGGCCCATCCAAACCGCGTCTTCGCGAACGAAGAACGTAATGGGAGCGGCGCTGGTCGGCGCGGCGGGACGCCTGGCTTCCGCCGTGCTGCGCAAAATTGCCGGATGCGGCGAAAGCCGGCCCCAGCCAATCGCGCCGGTCAAGCACAGGCGGTCGAGAACTTTTGGATCGTAATTCGCCACGCGGGCGCGCAGGATGTGGCGTTCCCAGGTATTCGACGGCGCCTCGAAACCTTGTAGCTGCTGCAGCACTTCGAGTGTGCCGCGCTCTCCGAAACACTGCGTGCCGGGCGCAACGTGCTGCCAGCGCAAGAGCCAGCGCATGAACTGCGCGGCTGTGACCGGCTCAATCTCGCTGCGCAGCTTGCCCACCGTGAGCCTGTGAATGCGCGCCAGGAGGCGGCGGTCGCACCATTCGGTCCGGCCAACGGCGTCGTCCGTAAAGTGGCCCTGCAGGATCGTGCCGGATGCTTCCAGCCGGAGAAGTCCTCGATCGATTTCCGCTTCCGGAATGCCGAGCATCAGGGCCAGGTCGTTCGCGGAGCACGGCCCCGCGTGCGAGAGCCACCCGGTAAGAAGATTTCGGAGGGCGTCGTCGCGCGAGACGTCTGCCTCGATCGCTGGAAGTACGGAATCGAATTGGGCGGAGGGGAAAAGCGCAGAGAAGCTTCTCGCCCGTTCTGCGGCGACCCAGTATTTGCGCGGGCCGCCCGCCGCGATGCCGGCGCGATTCGCATGCGCCAATTCCCCAAAGAAGCCGCGCCACTTCAAAATGGATTCCGGCAAATGACTCCAGCGCGATGGCAGCTCGTCCAATGTTTCCGGCAACGCGATCAGGGTCAAAAGCGAATCGTGCAGCTCTTCCGCGTCGCAAACCTCCGTCCACGCTTCTTCAACCACTTCCCGGATCGCTGCGGGATCGAGGCGGCCGACTTCCGAGAGCACGGCTTCCGGCAACATGCGGCGCATTTCGACCGCCCGCGCGCGCCGCTCTTCGAGCGGGGCGTCATCGAGATAGGCGTACGGATTCGCGTTGAGAATCTCGTGCGCGAATTGCGAGGGAACAGGCGTATCGACCGCGATGCAGCGAATCTCGCCCGAGGCAATGGCTTGCAATAGCGAAATCAGCCCGTCGATGTCCATGGCCTCGGTCAGGGTTTCCCTCATCGCTTCGCGCACCAGCGGATGATCCGGAATGGCGATGTCGCCAACGATGTTTTCCTGGCAAGCGAGCGCCTCGGGGAAAACGGCGGCGAGCAAATCATCCGAGCGCATTCGTTGGAGCTGCGGAGGAACTTTCTTGCCGTGGTGAAAGCGCAAGAGCGCCAGCGCACGTCCCGCCACCCAGCGCCAGCGCGTGGTAAAGATCGGGGAAGCCAGAACAGCCTGCTCGAGGACGTCGCGAACGGATTCCGGATGCAGGAAATGGAAAACGTCCGCCAGAGGGAAGCTGTGCTGGTCGCTGAGCGAAATGTTCAGGCCATCGTCGGTTGCAGCAGCCTGCAACTCGAAATTGAACGAGCGGCAGAAACGCTTGCGTAGTGCCAGCCCCCAGGCCTTGTTGATACGCCCACCGAACGGCGCGTGAATAACCAGCTGCATGCCGCCGCCTTCGTCAAAGAACCGTTCGGCAACGATCGTATGCTGCGAAGGGACCGCCCCCAGTACGGCGCGCCCGGCCAGAACATGCTCGGCGGCCTGTTCCGCGCCGGCGTCGTCCAGACCACATTCGTGCTTCAGCCAATCGAGCGCGTCGGCGGCCGCAGCCGAGCGAGAACGCACAGCATCCGCGGTAACGCTCGGGAAGAAGGAATCGATCTTCTCGCGCAAATGCGCCACGCGCTGCGACAGCTCCATGGTGCGCGCAGGCGCTTCGCCGCGCCAGAACGGGACGTTTGGCGGCGCGCCTTTCCCGTCCTCGACCAGCACGGCGCCGCCGCGAATGCTGCGAAAGCGCCACGACGTATTGCCCAGCAAGAAGATATCGCCGCGCAGGCTTTCCACCGCAAAATCTTCATCGACGGTGCCCACGGTGGTGTGCTCCGGCTCAGCGATCACGCTATACAGCGCGTTATCCGGAATCGCTCCGCCGCTGGTGATTGCCGCAAGCCTGCTGCCGCGCCGCCCGCGGAGGCGTCCGTTGACGCGATCGCGATGCAGATACGCGGCGTAGCGCCCGCGCCGGGCTGCAATTCCCTCCGAGAGAATCTCGATGACTGCTTCGAAATCCTCCTTCGATAGATTGCGATAAGGATAGGCGCGCCGCACGAGCGCGAACAGCTCTGCTTCGCTCCAGTCTTCGGCGGCGCAGGCGGCGACGATCTGCTGCGCGAGAACGTCCAGCGGTGCCTCGGGCACGCTGATGCGGTCAAGATCGCCGTCGCAAATGGCCCAAACCAGCGCTGCGCACTCCAGCAATTCATCGCGCGTCGTGGCGAAAATGCGGCCTTTCGGTGTTGCCCCGCGCCAGTGTCCCGCGCGCCCGATTCGTTGCAGCGCCACGGCAATCGAGCGCGGCGAACCGATCTGGCAAACCAGGTCGATGCTGCCGATGTCGATGCCCAGTTCGAGCGAAGCGGTGGCCACCAGCGCGCGCAGTTCGCCTGCCTTCAGTTTCGCTTCGACCGCAAATCTGCGCTGCCGCGACAGGCTCCCATGATGCGACGCGACGACGCCTTCGCCGAGCAACTCGGCCAGATGGTGCCCCACGCGCTCGGCCAGACGGCGCGTATTGACGAAAATCAGCGTCGAACGATGCTGCTTCACCAGTTCCGCCAGACGCTTGTACATTTCGTCCCACATCTCATTGCTCGCGACTGGACCCAGCTCGCTTGCCGGCACCTCGACCGCGAGATCGATCTGGCGGCGATTTTCGATCTCCACGATCTCAGGCTTGGCGCGGCCGCTGCCCGAAAGAAAATCCGCGATCAGCTCGATCGGCTTCTGTGTCGCGGAAAGCCCGATTCGAACCGGTGGAGCGCCGGTCAGCGCATCTAGGCGCTCGAGCGACAACGACAGATGCGCTCCGCGCGCGTCATCCGCTACCGCGTGAATCTCATCGACGATCACCGTCTTCACGCTGCGCAGGATTTCGCGGCTCTTCGCCGCAGTCAGCAAGATGAAAGCGGATTCGGGCGTGGTGACCAGAATATGCGGCGGACGCTCCAGCATGGCGCGGCGCTCGTGCATCAAGGTGTCGCCCGTGCGCACCGCAGCGCGGATTTCGGGCACGAGAATTCCCCGCTCTCCCGCGAGGGCCTCGATTTCCGTGAGCGGAATTTCGAGGTTGCGCCGGATGTCGTTGCTGAGAGCCTTCAGCGGAGAAATGTAAAGGACTTCCGTTTCGTCGCGCAGCTCTCCGGAAAGCGCCTTGCGCACGAGCCGGTCAATGCAGGCAAGAAACGCCGCCAAAGTCTTACCCGAACCCGTTGGAGCGCAGATCAGCGTCGTGGACCCTGCAAGGATGTGCGGCCAGCCCTGCTCCTGGGGCTCCGTCGGCGTGCCGAAGCGGCTCACAAACCAGTCGCGGACGAGCGGGTGCGCCCAATCCAATGATGCCGCCCCGGATGGAAGGTTCGATCTCATCGAAGGAAAAGGCTTCAAGCAGTCCGCGCATCGCCTTCAGCGGATATTTTCCATTCTCCCTGAGGACACCCGCAGAATCAAATCGGCTGAACTAGCTTGCGCTTGATGCCAGGCAGATTGCGCGGGGTTTCGGCAAGGGAGCCGCACAAGCGCCCTTGCCTGGCCTCAGAGCAGCACATCCGTACAAAATCGGAAGGCGCTAGTCCTCCGAGTTGTCTTGTTCCGCCGCAGCGGAAATGCCGATGGCGGCGATGTGATTCTTGCGCATCAGATCGTTCAGATCGGCCAGGTCCTTCTTGACGACCTCCTGCCAATCCGCTTCGAGCTTGTCCATTTGCCCGCGGAAGACGCCCAACTGGTCGATTTCCGCCTGCGGAACGGGACGATCCGAGTCGTCGATGCTGCCTTCCAGAGCGGCCAGCTGGCTGCTCAGCATGTTGCCGTAATTGAGCTGGTCCTCATTGGCCGTGGACTTCACCGAAATGAGCTGGCCCTCGATGGCGTCGATCTTC
>JBJKQB010000173.1:0-5052 GCA_046705825.1 Candidatus Acidiferrales bacterium | reverse complement strand
GTGCAATCCCCAGCGACGCCCAAATCCAGGAGATAACACTATGAAACGGCCAATTACGTCTTCATTGTTACCGGCGGCGATCGCGATTGCATTTCTCGTTTTCGCGGCAGGGAGCTACGCCTTCCAGTATATGGCGACAGGTTGAAACTCAATCACAGAATGGCTGGCCGAAAAGTGCTCGCCTACGCAGCCGCTCATCACCTTGAAGTCATGCCGCCGGATCAGATCGAAATGAAGCTGCAACAGATGTCCGCGACGGCACCGGAGGCTGAGACAACACCGCCCCAGATTCAGCAACAAGGAATGTCGCCACAATCTTCGCTCCCGCCAGCACAACAGTTCAAGCAGCAGATGGAGGCAGGTGGCCCATTCAAAACAGCTGTGCCAGTGAAAACAGGTGTTCTGTTTCTATCTGGCCCAAGGTTTCCGTGAGTTCCACTGTCTTGAGCAAGCTTTGTTTGCGCACGGCGGCGTAGTCCGCGGGAGTTCGGGTCGAAGGATGCTGCGTGACCTCAATAAGTCCCGGCCTTATCGATGTCGGCCTGCATTTCCGAGCCGATCTGCTTGGTGTCGGAAGATTAAAGTTCAGTGGGCAGGTCGCACAGTCGATCAAGAGTCACCTACTCTGCACCGACTGCAGAAGCGGCTTTGATCGGGTCTCCGCACTGAGGTCGGGTTTTGCCTACCCCTGTTTCGAACCGGAACAAATGACACAATTCGAGACACCGCTCGGTTCCAATCAGCCTTCTTCTTTTGAAACGTCTTGATTCTGCGGCAGTAATCATTCCGGCAGACTGCTTAGTCTGGCCTCCAGCGTGCCTCCGAAAGGGGAGAGGCGCAGAACACACGTCTTGAGACTGAGGTGTGAAGTGCCCGCGTTTTATGCGGGCCCGAATACAACCGTGAACCGGACTTTACGAATGAGCACACGGTCACATAAATCGGCCCAAGGCAGTCGGCTCGTTGTCTTATGTGCGTCAGCGCTACTTCTTCAGCTCTTTCTGACCGTCGCTCCGACGCGAGCGTCGGATAGCAAAAAGGCACTCTCGCCATACATTCACCGTGTTTGGACCTCTACCGACAGGTTGCCAGAGAAGGGGACGTACCGCTTCGCTCTGGTGGCCTCACGGCCGACTGGGCATTGGTCCGGCGGCGATGCCGCGGCTTGCGCCGACTTCTTCGTTCCGGCGCAGTTGACCACAGCAGGTCGAAACTGCAGGGAGCAAAGGGAAGGGCGATGGGGCACGCTTGCAACTGGCCCCGCCCAATTGCGCGCTGATGGAAGTAGGCTTCATCGGGTAGCGTGAAGGCCCGTCATCGAATCGATACGAACTCGGAAGAAAACGGGTTCAATCTGGTTCTCGACTGTTTTGGCTTGACGCTCGGCGAGCGCGTTCAGCCACCAGTGATAACGCTTTCCGAGCAACTCTCGAGCATGGGCGCTCTCCGTTTCATGTACCGGACCCGACAGTTCCTCATACCGACCGTTTGCGACAACGCTCTTCCACTCGGTGTCACTCGAAATCTCCTCGATTTCGATGCAGACCTTGGGATTGCTCCGCATCCACTCGATCTTCCGGCCGTACGTGGCGAAGACATAGACGTAGTCGGATTCGCAGGCTAAATAGACCGGCACAATATTGGGCTGGTCTTCGAAGGAGCAACCTAGCCTTCCCATCAGGGCCCGCGCCAACGTGCTGCGGCATTCGTTTTGCGTCATTTCCGCAATCATCTGGTCCCCCTCTTCTCCCCAGTCGCGGACGCGAGAGCCATCAGATTCGATTTCGCCAGCTATGATACAAGACGGGAGCGGGCATTGGATCCAGGGATGTGACAACGATGCTTCACGTGGCGACCGCAGTTTAGAGTCCCGGTACCAGTGCCAACCCCACAGATTCCGCGGTGAAGGACCTCGCTTAGTTGGGCGGCAAACCGGCTCGTTCCCCGGCCATGTTCAGCCGGTGGCATCTCTTCCCTACAGCCAATATGATTACGACCGCCAGGCAGTGATGAACGGCGCGACCTGCTCAGCGACAACGACACGCCGATGGAAGAGCGGAACGACTTCATGCCTTCCGAGAACGTGGTGCTGATGACGGGGGAAATGTCCGCGACGGCGGGAGGGCGGCAGTACGTGGCGATCGTGCGCTTCCTGCCGGGAACCATCCAGATTCATGCCGGCCAGACGGTCGAATGGGTCAACACGGATCCAACAGAGCCGCATACTATCACCTTCGGAACGGAGCCACCGATTCCACAAACAGTGGTCCACACAGTTCTCGGCCCGGACGGGGCTCTGGAAGCGACCATCAATTCGCCTACAGACAGCGTCAGTTCTGGGTTCCTGCAGGCTTCGCCGCAGGATCGCGTCGGGCTTGTACAGTCCAATCCCGGCATAACGCGGCTGCGCATCAAGTTCACCAAGCCGGGAACCTACCACTACATCTGCGCTCTACATGACGTGGACGGCATGGTGGGAACCGTAATCGTTCTGCCGTAGACAGTCTGCGATCCAATGCCGTTCCAACTTGCCACAAGCTGCGCGACCGCGCCGCCGGGGGACAGAGTTGGAACGGCACCAAACCTCGATAAGCTCCCGGTCCGCCACGGGTCTTTGATTACCTTCCCAGTTGAGGTTTGCTTGGAGTGTCATGAATGAAGGTCTGCTGACTAGATCCCTGCGCGGGATCGTCGAACCGCTGCATCCTAACTTGCGGCGGGAATCTCATAGTTCATGAACGGAACCGGTTCCGGTGAGAGACAATCTCGCTGAAGGGGAGTGGAGGAGGATGCAAGCGAGTCACAGAGCGTATTTGCCGGCGGAGGGAAGCGACTGGGCTTTGCCGCTGTACGATCCGATGGTCAAGCTGATGGGCCGGGAGTCGGTCCGGCTGCGGGACGGGCACTTTGCTGACGATCCTCAAAAGGCTTTATCCGCGCGTCGAAGCTGGGGGACTTGATCCCGACCCGAAGGCGCTTGCCCGAGCCCGGAAGAAGACGGCGCGTGCGGGATTTTCCGCCCATTTCGATGAGGGATTCTCCGAGCAATTGCCATACTCGGATGCGAATTTCGATCGCGTGTTTTCGTCGCTGATGTTCCATCACGTTGAGGGAGACAACAGGCCAAACACGCTGCGCGAGGTACGCCGCGTGCTGAAGCCGGGTGGATCGTTCCACCTGGTGCATTTCTCGCGTCCCGAGGGCCATCGGCGCGGCCTGAAACATCTGCTCTGCGCGAGCAGCCACTTTCAGAGACAATTCCGACGGAAGAATCCTCGCGCTGTTCGAACGGCTTCGCCGACGCGAAGAAGACGGGCGAAAGCACCATGATGTTCGGTATGCTCCGCCTCACCTATTTCGGCGCGGGAGCTTAGAATCCGGCCGTTCGGCTAGCAAACTGCCGACTGCAGACAACACCCTACAAACAATAGGAGGTGATCCCGTTACACCTGTATTCCCCGCCGTGAAGCGGTACTCGTGCGGCTTGCCCTGATCGAGGAAAGCCGCGTATGGCTGCGCGTTCAACTCGCCTGTATACAGGAGAGATCGCTTTCTGCGCCTGTGGAGGTGTGGGGCTGGACCAACCGTAGCAGGAATCCGGCGAAATCGAACGAATCGCCTGGCCTTGTGGCTCGGCTGTCAAAAGGGGATGCGAATGAAAACAGCATATGTCGCTGGAATAGTCCTGATTGTGCTGGGCATCGTGGGGCTTGCTTACGGCGGCATTCACTATACGAAGCGGCAACGCCTGTTTGATGCAGGTCCGATCCACGCGACGAGAGACAAGCAGGAAACCATCCCGATCCCTCCGGTTCTTGGCGGGATCGCCCTTGCTGGCGGCATCGCGCTTCTCATCGTGGGTGCAAAGGAAAAATAGCGAATGCCGTCCGCAGAAGCTAGTGGCGGGATTTGGCGCGGCGCTTGGATCTGGACGGGCGGGATTTGGCGGCGCGGCGGAGGGGACGGCGGGTGATGCGCACCGCTCGCTTTTTGCTACGGTTCGCGCGCAGCTTGCGAGTCGCTTTGCGGTGAGTCGTGTTCTTTGCGCGGCTCATTTCGCGGTGCCGTTTGGGGGCCCAGCCCGGCTTGTTGACCTGCCGCCCGCGCGCAACGGACAACGCATCGGCCGGAACATTTCCCGTAATGATTGATCCGGACCGCGACGTACGCGCCGTTGCCCACCCGCACCGGCGCGACCAGCGCCGTATCGCTGCCGATGAAAACGCGATTCCCTATCGTCGTCTTGTTCTTGTTGACGCCGTCGTAATTGCAGGTGATAGTCCCTGGGCCAATATTCGCTCCGCTTCCGACCGACGCATCGCCGAGATACGACAGTTGATTGGCTCTTGTGCCTTCGCGAATCACGCTGTTCTTCACCTCAACGAAATTGCCGATGTGCGCGCCCGCGCGTATATCTGCACCAGGACGCAGCCGCGCGAACGGGCCCACGTGCGCAGCTTCGCCCACGTGGCTCTAGTCGAGGATCGAATGTGCGCCGATGTGGGCATCGGCGGCCACGCGCATGTCGTTTTAGTAGCACGCTTCCCGTGCCGATCGTGCAGCCCGCGCCCATGCGCGTTTTGCCCAGCAGCTGCACACCCGGCTCGATCACCGTGTCGGGACCAACCTGGACTTCCGGGTCAATGACGATAGTTTCGGGCAGATACATGGTTACGCCGGAAACCATCAGTTCCGCGGCTTTGCGCGCGCGAAAGACGCGACCCACGTCGGTGGCGACCGGATGCGGAACGCCCTCGTGCGCCTCTACGAGGAGCGGTGGCCAGCGAAGCCCGTCCGGGTCGATGTCGTTGCTTACGCGGATTGGGCCGGGGGATACACGACGCTTGAGCCGACGCGGACCACGATCTCCTCTACTAACCCCGCTTATCAGGGACCGGCGGCCTTGGAGATAGTCTTCCACGAGAGTTCGCACGGAATGGTGGAGCGGGTCAGCGATGCGATCGCGGCCGCAGAGAAGGCTGTGAAAGACCGGCGCTCGGGAGGACCAAACCAGTTTCGGCGCGACCTCTGGCACGAAGTACTCTACTACAC
>JBJKQB010000172.1:0-2672 GCA_046705825.1 Candidatus Acidiferrales bacterium | reverse complement strand
CGTACCGGATCGTCGCGCCCGTTCCCGGCTTCGGGATACGCCCGACCGGCTTTCCAGCCGCGCTGTACACCCGGATCGTGTTCGCCGGTATTGCTAGCACGTAATAGTCGCCATTCGGCGCGCGCTTGATCGCACGGACGCCCGCGCCGACGTCCGGAAAAACTCGCTTATTTGCCTCGATAATACTGCGGATGCCCTGCGCCTTTGTTCCAGTCGGCCAGCCGATCGCCGCGAGTCCCGCAAGCGCCAGAAGAACAACAGATCGATGTAGGAAAGCCCGCCCGCGCGAAACCACCTCGCACACCCTCGATGAGGATTTATTTCTGCCCGGCAAAATTCGAGTTGTGCGCAACGCGGAAGCTCGAGCGCGCCGGGAAAGTTCCGCATTTTTGGATGCAGCTTCAGCCGCGAAGTCTGCCTGCAGAATTTCCTGAGCAGCGCTCAGGTGTGCGGCCCAAATGGAGCTTTCGGATTCGCCGAGGTGGTCTGGTGTGGGCAGCCAGGGGTTCAATCGAGCCGAAAATTCATTCGCTCGATCGACTGGGCCCGGCCGGTCGATTCGTCGACGTCGATCAGCACCGTATTCATCTGCACGTCGCCTTGGGCCACAGAAAACCGCGCCGGCAGCGCATCCAGGAACCGTTGGAGAACGCCCTGCGTGTCCATGCCAATCACCCCATTGTGCGGCCCGGTCATGCCCACGTCCGTGATGTATGCCGTGCCGTTCGGCAACACGCGATTATCGGCCGTCGCCACATGCGTGTGCGTTCCCACCACCACGCTCACTTTGCCGTCGAGATACCACCCCATCGCCTGCTTTTCCGACGTCGCCTCTGCGTGCATGTCGACGAGAATCACTTTTACTTCCGGCGGAATCAGCTCCAGTTGCTGCGTGGCCGTGCGGAACGGATCGTCGATCGCCGCCATGAACGTCCGCCCTTGTAGATTGAGCACCGCGTATTGCGTCCCATTCTTAGCCTGCGACATGAACAGCCCTTTTCCCGGCGACCCGTTGGGAAAATTCGCGGGACGCAGCAGCCGCGGCTCGTGCGGAAAATACTCCATGATCTCTTTGCGGTCCCAACTGTGATTTCCGCCGGTCAGCACCTCGATGCCCGACGCGAACAGCTCGTCCGCCAGGCGCGGCGTAATCCCGAAGCCCGAAGCCGAATTCTCGCCGTTCGCGATGCACAGATCGATCGACTGCTGCCCAAGAATGTCCGCCAGCCGGTCGTGGACGATCTTCCGCCCCGGCGATCCCACAATGTCCCCAATGAACAGGATCCTCAACTTTCGGAGTTCCTCTCTGTCCAGCTTTCTTGCTACCTAAGGGAAAAATCGGCCGGCGGGAGCTGCCAGCGACAGGCAGGAGCCGGCGCTACAAAGGACTAAGCTTGCAAAATGAGCGGAGAAAGTCCACTTCGCCGTGTGCTGCTAGGCCCTGAACCCCTCGTCTAGGTGGGTGCCCCGCGCCTGATTCAGGCTTCCCCGGCCGAAGCCGGGGCGTGCGCAACAGCAGGACGACTGAAGCTCCCTGGGATCCAGTGTTGGTTCAAATAGGCTTTCGCAACATGCACCTGCGTCGCAGGCCATCTCCATTTCCATTCTAGCAGGTGAAGCCCGGAGCTTCAGTCCGCGATAGCTGCTTTATGTAGAGCGGACTTTGGCCCAGGAGCTCTCGCCGCGTGTTTTTTAAGGAGTTTCTCCGCAGATGTTCACTCCTCAGAGCCAAGCCCCGCATCTCGTTGTGTCCTTGTACTCACCAAAACGAAAGCTCGCCAGTATTCTGCAACTTTTTCTTTCCCGCGTTATACTTCCACTCATGCGACATCTTGTCGTTATCGGCAGCCTTGCCGAGAAGGAGGTGATCCAGTGAGGGTAGGTTTACCTTGACGCAGTAGGCGCGCTTCGACGGCGCAAACCGTGCCTCAAGCGCGTAGCAAAGGAGGCGCCTGGGATCTTTCCGGGCGCCTCTCTCCTTTCTCCGCCTCCATTTCTTTCAGGGAAAAATGATTCCGGCGTAGCCGACGACTTGATCGCGGTCGCCACTGACGTCGGCGGAAGTGGCGTAGCGCACCAGCTTCGCTTCGCTGGCGCCCAAATCCTTCAGAGCGACGAGCGCCGTTACCGCAGCGGCGTAGCCGCACATCGAGATGCTCTCAACCCTCACCGTGTCGAAAAGCCCGCGCGGATCGAGGGCCAGGATGTGCTCAATCGCCTTGCTGTCTTTCGCGCGCGTCAGCGCATCGCTCTCGTAATGGTTCATGTCGGAGCTGATCACCACCAGCGGCGGCTCCGCTTCCCTCGCTAGGACGTGCGCCAGCCCGTGTCCCAGTTCTTCCAGCGCGGCGTAACGGTCGCTGGCCAGCACGATTGGGATGAAGCGGAAATCGCGCGCCAGCCGCTGCAGAAACGGAAGCTGCACTTCCAGCGAATGCTCCGTCTGATGCGCGACGGGATCCTCGCGCAGGCGCGGACAGGCTCGCGCGATTTGCGTTGCGAGGGGGGAATCAATCGGCGCCTCGCCGAACGGCGTCTCCCAGCTTCCTTCCGTGAGGATCGACATCGGCGCGCCATAAGGAAAGTGCCGCGGGCCAATCAGGATGCAGCGCGAGGGAATTTCAGCAAGCGAGCCGTAAACCGCGCCCGCGACGTGTCCCGAATACATGTAT
>JBJKQB010000171.1:0-31589 GCA_046705825.1 Candidatus Acidiferrales bacterium | reverse complement strand
CGGCGAAAACAATTTGTGATACGCAAAGACGGGACACACTTCCGGCCGTCCCGGATCGGTTCGGCGAACGCGTTGCGGGTCCGTCATCATGTTCATCACTTTTTTGCGGATCTCGTCCGGCGGATCGCTGAGCCAAATCGCGTTGCCGTAGGATTTCGCCATACGCCGACCGTCGGTGCCCGGTAATCTCGGCGTTTCGGTCGGGACGTAGGCCGGCTCTCGCAATACGTGCTCTAGCTTGAAGAGCTTTGCGTCCCGTCCTAATTTCTGGCGAAAATTGTCAAAGCCCCATTCCCTGGCGGCTCTTCGGCACATGTCCAGAAACTCCGGGAGGAGAAAGTCGGGAGTGACTTTCTCGGCTGTGATATCGCCCGCCGGCGGCCGTAAGTATGCTCCCTGCGAGGTAAGAGTGCAGCGAAATTGACCACGCCTGTTCGGATCCCGCAGCAATTCATCACTGACGGCGAATCCAAAATTGGAGTTGAACGCCCTCACGACTTCGCGCGTCAACTCAACGTGCGGGGCTTGGTCTTCGCCCACCGGCACCAGCAAATCCTGCCTGGGGTCGCCGTACATCACGATGTCGGCGGCCTGCAGGAGCGGATATCCGAGAAAGCCGTAGGTGCCGAGGTCGCGATCCCTCAGGTTCTCGATCTGCTCTTTGTATGTGGGGACGCGTTCGAGCCAGGAGAGCGGCGTGATCATCGACAGCAGGACGTGCAGCTCGGCGTGTTCGAGGATGTTGGACTGCACGAACAGCGTCGATTTAGCCGGGTCCAACCCCACGGCCAGCCAGTCCGTCGCTACCTGCAGCGTGTTTTCCGCGACGGACGACGTGTCCTCGTAATGCGTGGTCAGCGCGTGCCAATCCGCCACGAAGAAAAAACACTCGTACTCCGGCCGCCCATCCGCGCGCTGCGACTCCTGCAGCTTCAGCCAGTTCTGCAGCGCCCCAAAATAATGGCCGAGGTGCAGGCGTCCGGTCGGGCGCATACCACTGAGCACTCTTTTTCGTTTTGTCACGCAAGAATCATCGCAAAGAAAATGGAAAAGAGAAAAGGGAAAATGGAAAATGGGAAGCGAAAATACCGCCTGTGCTAAGCCGGGTCAGCGCCTGGAAAGTGATGCGGGACAATGCATATCTGCGTACCTGCTGTCCGGCTGCAGACGGATGTCGACGCTCTTTTCCTCGGCAGGTCGAAGCCAAATCGGCTTGGCCGCGGACTTCGCCGCGCCTCCTGGGTAATACCACGGCCTGTAGCCGTCGAGCTGGACCTTGATGAGAATGCCCGTGTCAGACGGAAGCAGTAGCCGGTACCTTGCCGTAATCAGCCCAGTGCCGCTCAGGAAATTGCTGCTTGCCGCGTAATGCAAGTCCGTGCACGGACCCAGTGGCGAGCCCGTGACCGCGTCTGTTACTGTGCCCTCCAAAACTCCTGCTTTGGGTCCAAGACGAATAACCACATGGGCGTGCGGATGAGCGGCCGTGAGCGTGACGATGTGGAACTTGCCGTTGGCATAGAACTGGTTACCCATATCAGGATAGTCTTCATCTTTCTTTTCCGCCGCAACGAAGAGTTTTCCGAACCAAGGAGTCGGGATGCGAATTGAGAATTGGCCGGTTTGGTCCGTCTGGACGTGAGGAAATGCGAGTCCTATCGGACGCCCAAACGGTCCTGCGTACACCGTTGCACCATCCACCGGCTTCCGATCGGGATAGACGACGGTCCCATGAATCAGACCTTCGGAACGCGGTTCCCGCCTCGGAGTGGTTGCACTTTGCTGTGCGCTGAAGTCTTGGGCCATTGCCGCAATCAGCATGACGAAAAGGGCGGCGCGAATCATAAATTCTCTAGGCGCGACCAGCGCGAAGGAGATCGCGGGCAATGACCAGGCGCTGCATTTCGCTGGTGCCTTCGTAAATCGTGAGCACGCGCGCATCGCGGTAATAGCGCTCGACGTCCGTTTCGCGCGAATAGCCCACGCTGCCGTGAATCTGCACCGCGCGGGCACAGACTCGATTGGCCATTTCGCTGGCGTACAGCTTGGCGCGCGCCGAGTGCGGCCCGACGCGGCTGCGGCTTGCGTCGCCCGCCCGCCCTTCGCGCGTTTCCACGTCGCGCAGGTGCGCCGCGTAGTGCGTCAGAGCGCGGGCCGCTTCGATTTCGGTGGCCATGTCGGCAAGCATCCACTGAATCGCTTGATACTCGGCGATGGGATGGCCAAACGTGCGGCGCTCCTTGGCGTAACGCACAGCCGCCTCGAATGCTCCCTGGGCAACGCCAACAGACTGTGCGGCGATTCCGATGCGGCCGCCATCGAGCGCGCCGAGCGCGACGCGCAGCCCCTGCCCTTCCGCGCCGAGCAGATTTCCCGCCGGGACGCGGCAGTCCTCGAACACAATCTCCGCAGAGCGCGAAAGCCGCAGCCCCATCTTGTCTTCGTAGCGGCTGACGCGAAAGCCGGGGAACGACGGCTCGACGAGAAACGCGTTTACTCCGCGTGAGCCCGCCGCGGGGTCCGTCTTTGCGAACACGACATACACGCCGGAAAAGCCGCCGTTGGTAACCCAGCTCTTCGTGCCATTAATGACGTAGCAATCGTCTTGGCGCACAGCGCGCGTTTGAATACCCGCCGCATCGGAGCCGGCGCCCGGTTCGGTGAGGCAAAAGGCGCCGAGAATCTCTCCGCGCGCCAGCTGCGGCAAATATTTCCTTTTTTGAGCTTCGCTTCCGTGCTTCAGGATGGGCGCAGCGGCTACGGAATTGGTTACGCTCAAAGTAACGGCCGTCGAGGCGCACACGCGCGCCACTTCTTCGATCATCAGCGCGTACGTCACCGTATCCGTCGCGGCGCCGCCGTATTCCTCCGGAATCAGCATGCCGCAGCAGCCCAGTTCGCCCAGCCGGCGGATTTGCCCGGCTGGAAACTTCTCCTCGCGGTCGTATTCGCGCAGCAGCGGGCGCATTTCGGTTTCCATGAATTGCCGGACGGTGTCGCGGACGAGAAGCTGATCGCTGCTAAAGGAGAAGTCCATCGAAAGCCGTGAAGAGTTTAACTTCAAGAGTTGCGAGTTCAAAGCGCGGAACTGCATTCGCACGCATCCGTTCGTGCGCGCTGCGTTTTCCACAGCGGAGACAACAGCTATTGCGGTAGGCGCGGCGAGTCCGCATAATCGGTTCCCGCCGACCTCCGGTTCCGTCGATGACAGAGCCCAATACGCCGCTGATGCGGCAATATCACGCCGTCAAGAAGCAGCATCCAGGCGCGCTGCTGCTGTTCCGCCTGGGCGATTTCTACGAGCTGTTCTACGACGACGCGATTGTGGCCTCGCGCATCCTGCAGATCACTCTGACCTCGCGCAACAAGGAAAAGGGACAGGCTGTGCCCATGTGCGGCGTTCCCTACCACGCCGCGGAAAACTACATTACGAAACTGATTCGCGCGGGACACAAAGTCGCTATCTGCGAACAGATGGAGCAGCCCGGCCCCGGGAAAAAGCTGGTGCGCCGCGAAGTGATTCGCGTGCTGACGCCGGGCACCGCGACGGGGGCGTCGCTGATCGAGGTGAAGGAAAACAATTTTTTGGCGGCGATCGCGCGAGGAGCGGGACGCAGCAGAGCTAAAGCGGCGCGTATGCAGACGGCGGCGTCCGCTTCCGCAGCGGCCGATGCGAGCGATGCCAGCAGTGCTGAGTCCGGCACCGCGTGTGCCGTGATTGGACTGGCCTATATCGACCTTTCCACCGGCGATTTTCGCGCAACCGAGTTCGCCGGGGAGAAGGCGGAAGCACGCCTGCGCGATGAAGTCGAGATTCTCCGCCCGCGCGAAATTCTGGTTCCCCGGCCAACCACGTTATTTGCCGCAGCGGAGACGGCGCGCAACGATTCGCCGGCCGTGAATGCGGTGGAAACGCGCCTGGACGACTGGATTTTCGATCCGCCGTACGCGGCGCGGCTGCTCGAGCAGCAGTTCCGCGTGGCCGGCCTGTCGGGATTCGGGTTGGAGGGGCACGCGCAGGCGATTGCCGCAGCGGGAGCGATTGTCCACTACCTGCGCGAAACGTCGGCCATTGGCGCGGGCAAGGCGAGCGCGCCGTCTGAGCCAAACGATGCCGGCGCCGGGCTCGAACATCTCGACCGGATCGCCTACTACGAACAGCAGGACGCAATGATCCTCGATCCGGTCACGGCGCGAAATCTCGAGTTGATCGCCCCCGCAGCCGGGGATGACGCGTCCGCCACGCTGCTGAGCGCCATCGATCAGACCGCGACCGGAATGGGTGCGCGGCTGCTGCGCGCCTGGATGCTGCGGCCGGAAGTTTCCCTTGTGGAGATCGAGGCGCGGCTCGACGCTGTCGCGCAATTGAAATCCGCTACGGTGGCGCGCGAAGAAATTCGCAAGTATTTGGAGGGCGTGCTGGACCTGGAACGCTTGACCAGCCGCATCACGCTGGGACTGGCTACTCCGCGCGATCTCCTGGGGCTGCGCTCCTCGCTCGAACAAATCCCCATGCTGCGCACGTTCCTGCGCGGTGCGGCTCGAAACGGCGACCTGAAGGAGACAGAAAAACCGGAACAAAACGCAACCGGGACGACAGCGACGGCCTCGGCTGCCGCGCCACCGTGCCGCCTCGCTGAAATCTGCGAGCGCATGGATGAGCTGGCTGACGTGCGCGACCTGATCGCGCGCGGCATCGCGGACGATCCGCCGGCGCTGGCCAGCGATCCCGGGGCGATTCGCCGCGGGTTCAACGCCGAACTCGATGAGCTGCGAGACATCCTGAAACAAGGGCGCCAGATCATCGCGTCTATGGAGGAACGCGAGCGCAAGCGCACGGGCATCGCATCGCTGAAGATTCGCTACAACCAGGTGTTTGGCTACTACATCGAGATTTCCAAGGCCAACCTGCACCTCGCCCCCGCCGATTACGAACGCAAACAGACCCTAGTCGGCGCCGAGCGCTTCACTTCCGGCGAACTCAAGGAATACGAACGCAAGGTGCTATCCGCCGAAGAGCGCGTGATCGAAATCGAACGCCGGCTGTACGCGGAAATTCGGGAGCAGATTGCGCGCGAAGCGGCTCGCCTGCGGCGAACGGCTGGGGCGATTGCGCAAACGGATGTGCTGGTGAACTTCGCGCGGATCGCGGCGGCGAGAAATTACATCCGGCCCGAGTTTACGGGAAGCAGCGAGGCAATCGAGGCACGCTCTCCGGAGGGAAACATTTCAGGTGACGCGGCGGGTGACGGTGCGCGCCTCGACAGCACTCGACGGGGCGTGCTGCTGATTGCCGGCGGACGCCATCCTGTGATCGAGAAGCTAGTGGAAGAGCGCGGCGAGCGGTTCGTGCCGAACGATTTGTATCTCGACGACAATTCCCAGTTTCTGCTGATCATCACCGGGCCGAACATGGGCGGCAAGTCAACGTATCTGCGCCAGGCGGCGCTCATCTCGATTCTGGCGCAGATGGGCTCGTTCGTGCCCGCCGCGCAAGCGCGCTTGCCCATCTTTGACCGGATCTTCACGCGCATCGGCGCCTCGGACAATCTGGCGCGCGGGCGCTCCACTTTTCTGGTCGAGATGAGCGAGGTAGCCGCCATTTTGAACACGGCCACGAGCGACAGCCTGGTCCTGCTGGATGAAGTCGGGCGCGGAACGGCGACGTTCGACGGTTTGTCCATCGCCTGGGCTGTGGTCGAGTCGCTGCACGCCGGCGCGCGCCCGCGCACGCTGTTCGCGACGCATTATCACGAACTGACCGAACTCGAGCAGCTCTTGCCCGGCGTGAAAAACGTGCATGTGTCCGTGCACGAAGCCGGGAGCGAGATCGTATTCTTGCGGCGCGTCGAACCCGGCAGCGCCGACAAGAGCTACGGAATCGAAGTCGCGCGACTCGCAGGCTTGCCGAATGACGTGATCGTCCGCGCGCGCGAAATCCTGCAGCGCCACGAGCGCAGCGAAGACAAGCTCACCGCGGAACTTTCTCCCGGCGCAACACCTCCGCTGGCACAGCAGGCCAGTTTCACCGCGATCGATGAGTCGGTGCTGGAAGCGCTGCGCACGGCAAACCTGGAGCATATGACGCCGATGGAGGCCCTGAAACTTCTGGACGCGCTCCAGCGACAATTGAAGTAGGTGCGACCGGGGGCCGCGCTCGGCCGCACCGTCCGGAACAACCAAGCGGCGCCTTCAGAGCAGACGGGCCTGCGAAGCGGCCCCGGTGGTGCGCCGCGCGCGGACGCGCAGCACTTTGCGCTGATTGGCTTCAAGGACCTCGAAGCGCAAGCCGTCCGATTCGATGACCTCGCCGGTGCGCGGCACGTGGCCGGCGAGAGAGTTGAGCAGGCCCGCAATCGTGGTCGCGTTCGCTTCTTCGGCGATGTTTTCGAGCGAAACGCCGAACAACTCAGTAATTTTGTCGACGGGCACGCTCCCGCGAAGGATCATCGCGCCGCCCGCTTCGCGCAGAACGTCGGGCGCGGGACGGCGATCCTCTTCCCCAATTTCGCCGACAATTTCCTCGACGAGATCCTCGGCGGTGACCAAGCCCGCCATCAACCCGTACTCGTCAATGACGACGGCCATCTGCTGGTTCTTGCGTTGCATTTCCTTCAGCAAATCGGAGCCGAATTTTGTTTCCGGAACGAAAAGCGCGGGGCGCATGAGCTCGCGCACCTGGCGATGCGGCCGGTCGCGGTCCGGAACTTCCAGCATGTCGCGCGCGAAGACGATCCCGGCCACGTCGTCCAGCGATTTGTCGTAGACGGGCAAACGCGAGAATTTGGTACGCACGATCAACTCGCGCAGATCTTCGAGCGTGGCCGTCGAGCGGATGGCCACCACGTCGGGGCGCGGCGTCATGACATCCCGCACGCGCTTCTCGCCGAACTCGACGACCTGCTCGATCAGGCGCGCTTCGTCCTGCTCGATGATTCCCTCTTCGGCGGCGGCGTCCACCAGGGCCTCGATCGACTGCTCCTCGGACGCGGAGGTCTGCTCGTCCTCGGAAAGATGCAGCACGGAAACCATGCCCTCAAGGACGGCCTCGATGGGACGGACGATCCACAAGCACGCGCGCACCACGGGAACAAACGGCGAGATCCAGTTCCCGCGCACGCCCGCCAACAGAAGCGCGGGAAGAAACTGCATCAAGAGCACAACCTCTACCCCTAGAAAGACAACCATTTCCAGGGCGGCATGCCATGAGTTGGGGACAAAGAAAATCACGCCGCGGGCGGTGAAGCCCGCGACCAGCACCAGCCAAAGCCGCGCGAGAAGATTGAAAGTAAGCGCAAGGCGGCGGCGCTCCATCCTGAAGCGCGGCTCGATTTCGGCCTCAAAGGTCTGCAGGTGCTCGTGAACGCGCCCGGTGTTTACACCAGACAGCTCGCGATACACGCGATCCAGATAGGAAAAGATGGGCAGTCCAGCGGTGATCAATAGAACGAACGCCGTGTAGGCGAGCATTTTGATATCGCTGTTCATGGCTAGGCGAGCCCCAACGACCGGCGAACGGATTGCTCGAGGCGGTCCATTTCGCCGCGGTCGGTTTCATGATCATAACCCATCAGGTGCAGCACGCCATGGAGCACGAGGATGCGGAGCTCATCGGAAAACGTGCGCTCGAACCGGCGGGCGTTCTTGCGTGCGACCCCAGGAGCGATGGCAATATCACCCAGATAGGCGGCGGAGGAAGCTGGGCGGGCAAAGGCCGCGGAGGAAGGGCGCTTTCTCCCGGATGGCCCCGCGGCAAGACGCACGCCCCTTTGAGACTTCCGGCTCCGCTCTTGGGCGTTCGCGGGGAAAGAAAGAACGTCCGTAGTCCCCGGTTTCTTGCGGAAGGCGCGATTCCAGCGCGCCATTTGCGCGTTGGTTACGAGACAGACCGTGATGGCACCGGACGGAATGCGCAATCGCCGCTGCACCCGTCGAAGAAAACGTTCCAAGCTGGACACGGAGACTCGGATCGCGCTTTGGCGATTCAGAATCATCGGTTCGCAACAGGCGAAAGCGCGTCTAGCCACGCGAAGACGGTTCCGCCTTTGGTTCCGGCATGGGCGCGCGCCGGGAAGGCGATTCCACCGGAACCGCAGCATCCCCGCGAGGCGCCGCGGCGCGCGTTCCGTTGGCCGGCGGCGTCGAGTGCTCGTCGTACGCCTTGATGATCTGTTGCACCAGGGTATTCCGCACGACATCGCGCTCGTCGAAGTAGATGAAAGCGATGCCTTCGATTTTGCCCACGATATCGACCGCTTCGATCAATCCCGACCGCCGGTCGTTGGGCAGGTCGATCTGCGTAATGTCGCCCGTGATCACCGCCTTGGAATTGAACCCCAGGCGCGTCAGGAACATCTTCATCTGCTCGCTGGTGGTGTTCTGCGCTTCGTCCAGAATGACGAATGAATCGTTCAACGTACGCCCGCGCATGAACGCAAGAGGGGCAACCTCGATGAGATCCTTCTCCAGAAAGCCCTCCAGCTTGTCGGCCTCCAGCAAGTCGTGCAGCGCGTCATAAAGCGGGCGCATGTAGGGATCGACTTTCTCCTGCAAAGTGCCGGGAAGGAATCCGAGGCGTTCGCCAGCCTCGACGGCGGGCCGCGCGAGAATGATGCGGTTGACCTGCTTGGTCAGCAGCGCCGATACGGCCATGGCCACGGCCAGGTACGTCTTGCCCGTTCCGCCAGGCCCGATCGCGAAAACCATGTCGTGCGTTTCAATGGCTTCCACGTAGCGCCGTTGGTTCGCGCTCCGCGGCGTGACGTGCTTTCTTCCCACATGACGCGGGCGGACGGGCGAAAAGGCGGTGTGGAGCTCGGAGGGCGGCTCTTCTGCGGCGACGCGCAGCAAGGCACGAATCTCGTCGCTCTTGGGCGTATGTCCCTGGCGCACGCGCTGGTTGTATTCGCCGACGATCCTGGCGGCGCGTTCGACCTGCTCCGGCTCTCCCTCGATTTCGAGGTCGCCGCGATCCTTCAGGTAAGTCCTGATCTTTAGGGAGGATTCGAGAAGTTTCAAGTTTTCGTCGAGGGTGCCGAAAAATTCGCTTACGCCCCCGGCGATTCGAACGGTTTGTTTCAGATTCAAGCTCCTGATATCAGCGTAACGCGCATAACCAAAGGGGTCAAGGCAGCGACCGCGATTCACTCCATTCCGCCGGTTCTCCGCCGCGCCCATCCTCAGAATCGATAGACGAACCCCGCGGAAATCTTCGGGCTGAGCTGATAGGTCTTGAAATACAGAGAACCGACCATATCCGCGCCGGCCCGAATGGCGTAGCGGGGGTTACGCAGGTTGATGTCTACTCCGGCGCCCAGTTCGTAGGCGAACGCCCCTTGACCTCCATAGGCCGTCTGCGGCACAAAGTGGGTTGCCCCCACCAAGGCGTGGCCCCATACCTCGATGTTGTGCTGGAACGGGGTCGTGCGAACCCGCACGCCGCCGAGGCCGAGCAGGAACTTTGCCGGATATCCGGCTTGCGAAGCGAAGGCGGCCGTAAACTCCCCTTCCGCTCCCAGCCAGCTCTTGGGGAAATAGACGATCGAATAATCGAAGCCGTTCAGGTTAACGGTCGTGTTGGGCACCTCATAAAAACGCATAAATGTGTAGCCGAGATAGCCCTCAAAGGTATACACCGGCCGCACGCCATAGACCTCCTGCGGAGGATCAGCCGCGGATCCGCCACTCGCGTCGGAAGACGCGGCGCGCGCTAGCGAGGGCTGATTCGGGGGGCCGGCAAAGGGATTCGCCGCGAGCAGATTCGCGGCCGAGTTCGCGTCAGTGCCTCCCAGGGCATAGTTCGAACTGGAGATGTTTTGCGAAACGACTTGCGCGGACGTGCTCACTCCCAGCAGAAAGACTACCGACAGCAAGAGCGCGAACTGTTTCATCGCCTATCTCCCCCTGAGGTCCCACTGACCATCCAATTTAGAACGAGTACGCCCGGCTGTGTCCACTGTTTTCCTCAATGCAGGATACTAGTAACGTGGAGTGAACGTTTAGAAGGTTGTTAAAGGTCGCGATGGCCGTCGAGGAAACTGATTTGAGGCCAATGCCTTCAGAGTGGGAAAAAAGGAAAAGGAGTGACCCGAGGGTGTGCCGGGTTTGGGGTGCCCGGTGGGTGGAGGGCCACTCCTTAAGCCGCGACGATTAAACCGTAGGGGCGTTAACTTGTCGGTGACTTGGATCACAGTCACGCGTGATTTGCATCGGCCCCGCGCCCCGCCGCACGTTCGCGGCGCGCTGTCTCCATCCGCGCCGGCCGCGGCCCTGTTGCGCGTGCCTCGCCCGAACTATTCCTCGATCAGCCCGGGGAACTGGCGGGGATCGTTGGCGAAGCCGGGGAACACGGCGTCCAATTCCGCGTCGCCCAAATGGCGGGCGATGATTTCGCCCAGGACGTTGCGATAATCGGTGGTCACGGCGAGATCGCGGCCCTGATAGAGCTGGCCCTCGCCCATTCCCGGCCACCGCGCGTAGACTTTGCCGCCTTTGATGCCGCCGCCCATCACAAACATGCAATTGGCGTGGCCGTGGTCTGTGCCGCGGTCCCCGTTTTCATGGGCGGTACGCCCGAATTCAGACATGCTGACGAAGACAATGTCTTCCATGCGATCGCCCATGTCCTGATGAAACGCGGCGAGGCCCTGCCCCAAGTCGCGCACCAGATTGGCCAGCTGACCCTCCACTCCGCCTTCGTTGACGTGATTGTCCCAGCCGCCGCTATCCAGGAAAGCGACTTCCAGGCCCACATTGGCCTTGAATAGCTCGGCAATTTCCATCAGGCTGCGACCGTAGCGGCTCTGCGGATATTGCGCGCCGTTCTCGGGCTGGTATGCGTCCGGATTGATCTGCTTGAGCTGATCGACGGCCTCAAAGGTTTCGCGGCTGACGCCCCGCATGGCCTGGTCCAGCGTCCGGGCATACATGGCCTCGAAGCTGTCTTCCGTGACTTGCGGCGGCCCGAACATGCGGAATTGCTTCAGGTCGGGAATGGCAATAGCGGACGCCTTGCCCTGCAGAGTCAGCGGGAGATACGGGCTCATGGCCACGGCGCGAAAGGGTGAAGCCTTCGCCTCTGGCGACGTTTGGAGCGTGCGATTGAGCCAGCCGTCTCCGGTAGCCTTCACGCCCGGCGTGCCCGACTCCATGTAATCCTGCGCGTCAAAATGCGACCGCGTGGGGTCGGGCGAGCCGACGGCATGCACCACGGCCAGCTGGCCGCTCCGAAAGAGCGCCATCAGGGGCGCCAGGCTTGGATGCAGGCCGAAGAAGCCGTCGAGGTCCAGAGCGGCGTCGCCTGCTTTACTGCGAGGCTGCGGAATCGCGATGGTTGGCCGCAAGGCGTAGTAGTTTGGCTCAGCAAACGGAACCACGACGTTCAAGCCGTCCATCGCGCCGCGCTGGAACAGGACGACCAGCTTCTTGCTTCGCCCGGCAGTGGTCGCTGCGACGGCTCGCTGCAAGAATGACGGGAGCGCCGCCATTCCCAGCATGGCGATCCCGCCGGACTTGATGAAGTATCGCCGAGAAATGCTCATGGCCCGCTCCTTCTCAAATCCAGGCACTGCGCGCCGCGCTGTGCCTCACCAGCAAAACCGCCAGTTGCCCTCACAGGTGCCGACAGCACGCCTTCAGCGGCGCTGGAATTCCGGCGCGCCCAGCACCAGCCCGGCGATCAGTCCCTCATTCACGTGCTTGACCGAATCATCCAGCTTCGCCTGCAGAATGCGCGGGTCGCTGAGCTGAGCCTCGAGTGTCTTCCTCGTTCCTGAGGCCACCTGATCATCCAGGAACGTTCCGAGCGCATCGGAAAGCGCTGACTGCGGATCGCTCGCGGCACCGGCGCCAAACATGGATTCCAGGTTTACCTCCACCCCACCCATGTGATCGGTGCCAAACGCGAGGGCGAAATTCAGCCGGTTCAGCAACGTGCCGGAATTGACCCAGGTCTCCACGGCGTCCGAGTAGCCGGTGGGCGGCTGGCACTGGAAGAGCGGCTCGCCCATGCGCCCGACCCACTGCACGAGCGGCAGCGAGACCTCCACATCCACGTTCAGGGCGCGCGCGGTGCTGGCCACCAGCTCAAACGGCGTTTTCACCTTCGCGCGATAAGCTTCCGTGGACCAGAATTCCGGCGAATAGATCATCGTGCGCAGCACGGAGCGGATGTTGCCGCCCGATGATTCCCACTCTTGCGTCATGCGCTCGACCAGCGATTGCGGCGGATTGTCGGAAACGAAATACTGCGCGAGTTCCAGTGAAATGTGCTGCGCCGTGTGCGGATCGCTCGCCAGCATCTCCAGCGCCTTTTCTCCGTCCTTCATTCCGCCGTAATGAAACGTGTGGCCCATCACCACTTTCTTTTCGTCCCCGTGGATACGGCCATTGAAGAAAAACTCCGGACTTTTGCGCGGCGCGCGGATGGTCCATCCGGTGAGGCATTCGGCCATCTCGATTACGTCTTGCTGGGTATAGCCCGCGTCCACGCCGACGGTGTGCAGCTCCATCACTTCACGCCCGTAGTTTTCGTTCAGCCCGCGCTCCTGCTGCTTGCGCCTGTTCCCGTTCTGCATCGCAAAGCCCGGCGGCATCGTGCCGAATCGTGCGTAATACCGCGCCCGGCGCATGTCGCGCAGCTCTTCCATCCGTTTGACCGCCGCCGGATCGGCGCTCAGCCAATTGTCCAGGAAGAACAGCATGGCCGGGCTCTTTGCCGTCGCCAGCAGCAGATCGCTGAACGTGCCCATGGTGTGCGGGCGGATGGTGTCGCGCACGTAGGAGGTCAGCAGCCAGCGCTCGGCGCCCTTTCCGGCGTACACGTTGAAATGGTTGAACCAGAAATCCTCCATCACCGCTTCGAGCTGCCGCTGGCTGTAAATCGCGCGGTCCATCTTGGCCATGGCCAATTCGGCGATGATGCGGTTCGGACCTACCAGGCGCGCGAGTTGCGCGTTCGCGCGGTCGAAATTGGCGTTGCCGGTAGGCAGCATTTGGGCCGCCGCTTCCTGACGTTTTTGCTGCATCTGCTGCTTGTATTCTTCCTTGGTGAGCCCTTCCTTCTTCGCCGCTTGCGCCGGCGGCGGATAATTGGCCAGCAGCTGCTGCGGGCTCATCGTCAAGGTGGGATTGCGGGCCAGGCGCCGGCTCAGAGCGGAATCGTCGATCGACTCGGGATCGAGTTGCTGATCGATCCAGTTCGCCAACCCCATTTTGCGGATGCGCTCGACCTCGCCGGGCCGCGGGCCGTAGCCCAGACGATTTAGGGCGTGCAGGATGGCCTGGTCCTCCGCCAACTGCGTGATGGGCAGTTCGCCTTTAAATTGCTTGGGGAGAACGATGTCCTTCGCGGCCACGTTCGCAGCGCCCCTGTCCCCGTTTGCGTGGGGACCGGCGATGGCAGCCGATGCCGCGACCATCACGGCAATCACGGCGCCCAATACCGCCGCACCAGCCAGGTCGAGCCGTCGTGGCGTAGGCATGTTTTTAGCAGAACGCTTGAGCTGAGCGTCCATAGACTGCTGGCACCGGGGAGAAGTCCCCTTCATGACTGTCAAACGTGTTAAACCCGGATGGAGCGAAGAAGTTGCACTAGCTCTAGCGATGCTAGCACGCGGGCAGGACGCAGAGAGTTATGCGAGCCTTACCGTGAACAGTTGGATCCGAGCGGGTTGCCGTGCCTCGCCGGCGGGCGACGTGAGGTCTGCAGTGGCGACATGAGGTCCCTGCTTGCGCTACCTCGCGCAATTCAGCTGAGCCGGCTCGCCTATCGCGCGGCGCGAAAGCCGTCCAGGGTCCAAGTGTCCTGGCCTTCGTCGTGACACAGAACGTAGAAATTGCCGTCATCGGCGCGCACGCGGAAATAGGTGCCTTGAGGGGAATACCAGCGGCCATCAACTTCCTGCACTTCGAACTTTCGCCCACGCAGGACGAAGTTCAGAGGCCGCTCGTCAGCGCGGTGTCCCGCATAGCATTCGACGCGCAGCAAACTCATCGCGCCTCCGCGGGGTGGAAGGGGAACCACCGCAAGGGACTTACTACAACCCTAGTCTATCACTCGCTTCCCCGTCCGGCCAGATCCTCGCGCCTGTCCGCCAGGAGATCGCTTCCCCGCCGCTTTCCATTCCTGTATCTTCAATCCGCACAATGGCGAACCCGATAGGGCATCCGGCACCATGAGGTTCAAATTCCGTCCCAATTACCGGCTGGTTTTCCTGCTGGTGTTGCTGGGCGTACTGGCGGCCCGGGAAATTGCGCTCGAACTGCGCCCCACGTTTCTGCGCCCCGGGCTGCACCTGTTCGCCTACGTGGGGAATACGTCGGACGGTACCGTTACGGCCATCGACCTCGTCAAGCTGGCGCCGGTCGCCACCATTCCGGTCGGAGGAGGCCCCAGCGGAATCCGCGCGCATCCCACGCGAAAGGAAATCTGGGGAGTGAGCTCGGCCGGCGGATACGCCTGGGTTCTGGACGCGAACTCGAACCGCATTGTTGCGCGCATTCCCGTGGGCGCCGCGCCGTACGCGCTGGACTTCTCGCCCAACGGCTCTCGCGCTTACGTCGCCGCTTCCGGTTCGAATTCTGTGGTTGCCATTGACTGCGCGACGCGCCAGATTGTCGCGCGCGGCCGGGCGGGCCGCGGGCCATGGATTGCGCGCGTCACGCCCGATGGGAAGCTGGTCGTCGTTTCCAACCGCGACGATTCCACGGTCTCCATCCTGAACGCCAAGACGCTCGCATCTCTTGCGGTGGTGAAAACCGCGCCGCATCCCGAGCAGATCGCGATTCTGCCCGATTCCTCGAAAGCCTTCATCACCTCGGGCACTACGGATCAAATCTCCGTGGTCGATTTGACGCGCAAAGTCTTGTTGGCTAACCTCGCCCTGGGCGGCAAGGCCGATGACCTGATTCTGAAGCCGGATGGCGGCGAACTGTTCATACCATCGAGCCAAGCCCATGGTCTGTTCATCGTCAACACGCAAAGCAACGAAGTGGTGCAGTTTTTGCTCCTCGGGCTGTCCCCCCTCGACGGCGTTCTCGCGCCAAATCGCGGCATTCTTTACGTTTCGGATACGGCCGACGGCAACGTCATTCCGATCGTGATCGATTCGCGGCAGATTGCCCACCCCATACCCGTCGGGCAAGCCCCCAGCACCTGCGCGCTGACGCCCGGTGGCGACGAACTTCTTGTCGTGGATGCCGTGTCGGACGATTTGGCAGTGATCCGGACGCGCACGGGCGGGCCTGCGGAGAACACGATGGCGCCGCCTCCGGGCCCGATCACGCTCATCCCGCTCGGCAGCCATCCCCGCGACATCGCCGTAAAGCTCTTCTGAAGCGCCCGCGAACTCCGCATCCTCGCGGCGCTGTCTCTACATCTCCGGCGATACGGTGTGGTACGACGGCGTTGCGGAAGTGGCGCGACGATTTCCCGTGCGCGCCGCGATCCTCCATTTGGGCGCCGCGCGAGTCCCGGAAGTCGGCGATTTTCACCTCACCATGACCGCCGCCGAGGGCGTTCAAGCTGCCCGCGCCTTCGTCGGGGCAGTCATCGCTCCCGTACACTTCGAAGGCTGGGCGCACTTCTCCGAGGGACGCGAAGACATCGCGCAAGCCTTTGCAGCCGCTGGGATGGGCGATCGCCTGCACCGGCCGGCCCCCAGGCGCCAGGTCTGGATTGACCTCTGAACGCGCCGAGCCCGCGCGGCGCCGTCGGGGTCTCTATTGCACCACGAGGCTCAGCGTCATCGATTGCGAGGCTCCGCTGCTCGTCGTTCCGGTCACGACAATCGAGTATGTTCCCGCAGGCGTAGCCGGGTCGGAAGGCACGCTCGCGGGCGCGCTGCTTCCGCCGCAAGCGGCGAGGCTGATCGCGACCGCAAACGTCACCCCGGCAAGAATCGCAGTTCGACGAACGAGACGACCTTTAAGCCCGCGCGGAAATACCTCCTTGCGTGGGATGCGTTCACGCTTGATTCCTGCGGCGCAAACAAACGCAATCAAGAATAAACACACGGCCAACTCTGTCGCCCGTGTCGATTCCCTGCCCTTGCCGGGCATAAACCGGCGTGGCCCACGCAGCACCGCGGCTGCGACTCCCGAAGACGTCGCCACGTTGACCTGAAATGCGGAGATTTGGCTCCCGCCGATATCTACGGTGCCTGGCGCGATCGTGCAGGTTGAAGCCGAAGGCGCTCCCGCGCAGGCCAGCCCTACGTTGCCGGTGAAACCATTGGCCGCCTCGAGTTGCAGCGCGAAGCTTCCCGTCTGCCCCGGCGAAACGCTGGTGGAAAGCGACGCGCCCGAAGGCACCAGAAAGCAAAAGGCGCCCGTTCCCGTCCCGCTCAAGGCGATCATTTGCGGGCTGCCGGACGCATTGTCGGCGAGGCTCAATGTGGCGCTGCGCAGGGCCGTTGCCGTCCCGCACGCCGGACGGAAAGTGATCTGAATCGCGCAGTTTGCGCTGGGCGCGATGCCGTTGGGCGCGGCGCCGCCCGAGCAATTGTCGATCTCGGTGAAATCGCCCGCGTTTGCGCCGCTGAGTGAAATTCCGCTCATCACCAGAGGCCCATTGCCAGAGTTCGTCACCGTGACGCTAACTGCCGCGCTTAGCGTCCCCACCGCCTGGTTGCCGAAATTGATGCTCGGCGTCGAAAGCGCGACGGCGGGCTGCGTCGCGCTCGCGTTCAGAGCGACGTCCTGAGGGCTGTTCGCTGCGTTGTCGGCGATACGCAGCGAAGCGCCGATCGTCCCTGCGGCGGTGGGCTGAAACACCACGTTGATCGCGCAGTTCGCGTTCGGAGCCAGGGTCGGCGGGCAATTGGTGGTCTCGCTGAAATCCGCTGCGTTGGGTCCAACGACCGAAATCCCGTCGATGGCCAGCGCATTGCCGCCCGGATTCGCGATGGCGACCTGCTGGGCGGCGCTGGCCGTTCCCACGGCCTGTGCGGCGAACGTCAAGCTCGCGGGCGTGATCTGAATTGCCGCCGGCGTTTGCGCCGTGCCCGTCAGAGCCACGGCTTGTGGGCTGCCGGCGGCATTGTCCGCGAAGCTCAACACAGCGGTCTTTGTCCCCGCCGTTTGCGGCGCAAATTGCACGCCGATCGTGCAGGACGCGTTGGCAGCCACGCTTCCGCTCGCCGCCGGACACGGCGTGCTACCCGCCGCGACGATGGCGAAATCACTCGCGTTCGTTCCCGTCAAGCTGATGGCGGTGACGTCGAGCACGGCGCTGCCTGTATTCGTCAGCGTCGCGATCTGGACACCGGTCGTCGTCCCAGTAGTCGCGCTGCCGAAATCGAGAGCGGCAGGTGAAATCGCCGCCACCGGCGCGGCGGCGACCCCGACGCCGGTCAACGGAACCGTTTGCGACTGTTCGGGTTGGCCACTGAGGTGGTATTGAATGTCGACCTCGGCTGCAAATGTGTCCGTCGATGTCGGCGCAAAGGTCACGGCCACCAGACACGATCCTGAGGGCGGTATGCCGGCTCCGCCCGCGACGCATTGTTGCGCCGTGCTGGCTGGCGTAAACATAATCGAATTTGGCCCACCCTCCACCACCGAATCCAGATAGATCGGAGTCATCGTCGATGTGTTGGTCAGAGTCACGCTGTGCGGCGCGCTGGTCGTGCCCACAATTTGCTGTCCAAAATTGATCCCTCCCGGAGGCCCGGCAAGCCCTGCTCCGGTGCCGATTGCTTCCAGCACCTGGGGACTTCCCGGCGCGTTGCTGGCGGCTTGAACGAAGGCTTGTTCCGCTCCCGCCATGCTGGGAACGAACCCCACCTCGAACGAGCACATCGCGCCCGGCGCGATGCTTGCCATCGTGCAAGTCCCCGCATTCATCAACGAGAAGTCGTTGCTGTTGGGGCCGGTGACCGCCATGCTCGAAATAACGAGCGGTGCTTCGCCGCCGTTCTTGATCGCGGCAAATTGTGGCGGGATGTTGGTTGCGCCGATGGCCTGGGTTCCAAAGTTCAGCGGTATGCCCGGCCCGGCAAAATACAGGCTGGGAAGCTGCTGCAACGCGCTTTCCTGAATTTCAGCAACGAACGCGTCGGACGCCGGCGGCGATTCCTGGCAACTCCCGCAAATCTGCTGAAAGCCGTTTCCCGGATTTCCCGCGCTGGCAAAATCGAGTGAAGTGGTTTGGCCTGTCACCCAAACGTTTCCGGACGCATCCACTGCGATCGCGCTTCCCTGTGTGCCCGCTTTAATGCCTGCCGGCGACGTTCCGCCCAGCGGAGTCGAATAGAGCAGCGAGCCGACGCCCGGCGTGGTGGTATCCAGCTTGACTACGAACGCGTTGCCGTAGCCATTGAACGGCTGAAAATTGTCGTGCCATGGGAAATCCCAGGAGTTGGCCGTCCCGGTGACGTGCACCGCGTAACGATGCGCCGCTGCTATGCCAAAACCCGTGTCCTTCTGCGAGCCGCCAAGGTAGGTCGAGTATGCAAGTGAGGTGAGCCCGGTCGTCGCGTCCTGCGCGATCACGCTGACGAACGCCTCCGACGTAGCCGCCGTGGCATTCGACGGCAACATGGTCTGATAGGCGGCCACCGTGCCATTCGTGGGAAAGTTCGTCGAGCCGGTCGTGCCGGTGACGTATGCGTCGGGCGGATTTGCAGAATCCACGGCCACGGCGAAGGCCTGGTCCGAGCCGTTCCCGCCCAGCAGCGTCGCATACACCAGATCCCCGGCCCCATTGCCCCCGGGCGCGAGTTTCATCAGGAACGCGTCGAACGCCCCTCCGCCGAAGAACAGCTGCGCCGCCCTTTTCAAAGGAAAATCCGCGTTGGGATCGGAGGTGAAGCCAGCAAGGTAGGCGCTGCCGGAGGCGTCCAGCGCGACGCCCCCAATCCCTACTTGACCGTTCAGCCCAAGATAGCTGCAATACTTGAGAGCGGGCAGGCTGCCAGGCTGAAAGATCGCGAGGAATCCGTCCGTGACGGCGCTGGTATATACCGTTGCGTATGCGCCCGCGGTCACGGGCAAATTCGTCGAATTCGTATCCGACGCGACAAAAATCCGCCCATAGGCGTCCAGCGCAACTCCGCCCGCGGTCTGCGATGATTCCACTCCGTTTCCGCCGAATAGCGTCGAATACAGCAGCATGCTGCCCGTTGGATCGATCTTGCTCACGGTCACGTCATTTGCCCCGCTGGTTCGCGCGCTTGCGTCCGTCACGGGAAAATCCGCCGAAGTCGTGGTCCCTGTGATGACCACGTCTCCGGCGTCATCCACCGCGATGAGCCCGCCTGCTTGATCCGCGCTGCCGCCCAGAAATGTGAGGTAGACGAGCGAGCCTGCCCCCGCCTGCGTAGGATCGATCTTCGCAACAAAGAATTGGCGCATCCCGCCCCTGGTCCCGGAGTTCGCGGGCAGTCCCGGCCCCAATTGCGTCGCCGCTCCCTCTGGGAAAGTCGTCGGCGAAGTCGTCGTACCGGCGACATAGATTTTGCCTGTCGGGTCTGTAGCGATGCTATTTGCCGTCTCATTGCCCATTCCGCCAAGGAAACTCGAATAGGAGAGAGAGATGGTGGGATCGATCACCAGGGTCGCTCGAGGATCGTGACGCGCCACACGAAAACCGATTGTGCCGTCCGCTTCGAGCACGTACCTGGCCTCCCGTGGGTGGCGCATCTCGCGGGACGGCGGCCTTGCCTTGCGCGCTCCTTCTGCACCTGCAGAACCCGTACGCGCTCTGCTCCGACGGCTTTCAGATCGCTTTCTGGCACGGCGGCTTCGTCGGCTGCGCTGGGCTCGTCGGTGCCTCGCACGGCGCTGCCGTGTCCAGTTTTGCCGCGGATGCCGGTTCTCTCTCCGCAGTCTATATCGATCCGAATGCGGCCGCGGGCTTCTCTGCGGCGAAGCGCCGTAGCTTTTCGTTCGAGGGCGCGTCGAATAACGCCGCACGCTACGTGAGCGCCTGCTGCCCGAGCGGCGAAAGCCTCCCCGCGAGCCGAAGCGCCGGTTCCCTGCTCGTGTCCGAAATCTTGAAGCCGAGGCGCCTTCGATTCCCAGCACGGCTGCCGCGGAATCCAAAGATGCCGGTGAAAATCCGGCTTCTTCGTAAACGACCGGCTTGTTCATCCGCAACTCTGCTTGGCCGACGCGCATCAGCAGATTGCCCTGCGCGTCCAGGCGCATGTCGCGGCTGCCCGCAACCGCCAATCGAATCTCGGACGCGTTCGCGCCAGGCGGAACCCGCAGATCGTATTCGACGTCGCGTCCATGCGCGTAAACGGAGATGCCCATGCGGCCAACCGCCGCTTCCACGCGCGCGAAGCGCGGGACATGCGTTCGCCACTTGGCCGGAACGTTTCCCAGCAAATAGTTCGTTTCGCTAGAAGGTTTGCCGGCGCCGTGCCACGACAGTCCGCCGGCAATCGAGGCGTCGCTCAGCTGAATGAACCGCAGCGAGGCCACTGCAACGCCGCCATGGCTGACGCTTTTCGCCGCCACGTCAATTCCCTTTGGCGTGAGCGCCACATCCAGATTCGTTCCGCGCCCGATGAACTGCGGCCCGCCGCTCTTCGCCTCCGCCGCCGGCTCGAACGCCAGCGGAATCGAGAATGGGCGCGAGGCCACACCATCCGCGCTCTGCCGCGTTGCGGCGCATTTTCTAGTGCTGGCGTCGCGCGCGCAGAACGCTTTGCGTCGCGCCTCAGAGAACCGGGAATTTACTTCGAAGAGAACCGCACTCGCGCCCAGGGAGAGCGCGCACACACACATCCAGTACCGCTTCGCCATCGTTTAGGCCCTCCTCCAAAGGCAACTTTGGGTGTCGCCTTCAGGTTGGGCGGCTCACACCGCGAGCCAACTGCCGTTAGTTTTTGGTCCCAAGTCTCCCGGGAAGCCGGGGTATACCTGTGACAACCAAAATATCTGCCCGCCGGCGGCAAATGTCAATACGAATGCGTCACGTCATCCGCACAGAAATGGCAAGACGCGTTCGTCCCTCGCTTCCGCTGAACTCGAGCGCCTATGCTTGTTTTGGTTCGCCGTCGCAGTTCCACGCAAAGTTTTCATCCCCCAGCGCTATGGGCAGCACGCCCTCCGACGGCAGCACATCCACCGGCAGTCCCGCTTCGTTCAGCGCCACGCGCAGCAGCAATTCGCGCCGCCCGTGTAAGTCGAACAGCTCGCGCGCGACGCTCACCTCGATAAGCTTCCCGTAGGCCGCCTGTACCACCGACTCCGGCTGCAGGAAGCATTTGCCGCCCTGCTCGACCACGCATCCGGCCAGCTTGCCCTTCTCCGCGGTCAGCGTGATGCGCGTTTCGCCCGAGTCCCACAGCGTGATGCGCAGCTCGAAGTCCGGGATCTCCGCCATGGTTTCCGCCACGGGATCGATGCGCAGAAAAAGCTTGTCCGGCCCAAAGCCGTACAGAAAATCGCCGAACGCGAACACGCGTCCGTGCATGGCGGAAGTTTGCCGCTCGGCGGCATAGAACCCTGCGCCCAGCCACTCGAAGTAGTTGCTCTCGCGTCCATCCACGCGCACGTTGAGAAACGTCAGCGGCGCCTCGCGCCGCGCGTGTTCCGGCGCATGCTTGATCGGATGGCCCAGCGCGTCGGGAACCTGCTCGCCCAGCGCTGCGTACACTTCCGTCAAATGCTTGCGAAACAGCGCGTCAAACTCGGCGTCGTTCGACGACGCATGCTCGGGCCCAAACCACCAGGTCCAGTCACTGCCCTCCGCCGCCAGGATCGATTCGTACGCCCGCGCCAGTTCTCCTGGATCGGATGGCAAGCCGCGGCTCGCCCTTTGTGACGCCCGCTCGTAGGCGTCGCGCGCGTCGCGCAGCAAATCCCACGCGCGCACGTCCTCGCCGCTCCCGATCCACACGTCGAAATTCGCTCCGATCCACGACGCAGGGAAAATCTCGTACATCGCGGGCCTGTGCGGTGCAGCCTCGATCGCTTCGCTCGCGGTCAACGCGCAGATCTCCGGGTCCTGTTCGATCCGGCGGTAAAAACTCCGCAGAAATTCGCGGCCGTTCCCCGCGTAGTGCTCCCACGCGTTCTCGCCGTCCAGAATCAAGCTGATCGTCGCGGTGCGACCCGTGGGCTCGCGATCCCCGATCACGCGAATCCGCCGGTGCAGGTCCTCCGCGGCCGTTTGCGCGTCCATGCGGCTGTAGACGAACCCGATCAGGTCGGACAGGTAGTGATCGCGGAAAAAGCCAGTGATTTCTTTCCCGCCGCGCTGCAGCCGCCACGGCGTGTACAATTCCGGGCCGTTTTCCGGATAGCCTCCCGCATCGCGCCAGAACCCCATGTTGTGGGTTCGTCCCAGCACGCCTTCATCCGTCGCAAACCACCGGAACCCCAGTTCCGCCGCGATTTCGAGCACCTGGTCCGAAACCGAGCCTTCCGACGGCCACAGCCCTGCGGGAGCCTTGCCGAAAACGCGCTCGTGCATCGCCCGCGCCCGGACCAGATGCTCTCGCGCATCCTCCGGATGACGGAACGCCGGATGCGGCAGCGGAGTATGCGGGTTCGCCACGCGCGCGATATCCGAATCGCACAGCAGCGGCAGAATCGGATGGTAATACGGCGTGGTCGAAACCTCGATTTGCCCGCGCTCAGCCGCTTTGCGGTATTCCGGAAGCACCAGATTCAGCAGCTCGTGCTGCTTTTCGCCTAACGCGCGCTTATCGTCTTCCGAAAAGTCCCTGCCCTTGCGAGCCAGCGCGCTGACCACCGGGTCCTTCTCCAGGTATTCTTCATCCGTCCACGCGAGTTGCGAAAGTGTCTGCAAATCCCGCCAGTCCCGCGGGCTGAAGCGCTCGGCGCACGCTTCCGCTCCCCCCGCAAGCACCGTAGCCCGCAATTCCTCAAACCGCGGCCAGCGCCGCAAAAAATTCTCGTTGACGTGAAAAACACGCTCCAAAAGCTCCCGCTTCCCTTCCGCTCGCAAGTCTTCCGCCGGCGCAAACGCCACATCGAACCACGGCTCGCGAAAATTCCCGCTGGCGTACTCCTCGATTTGTGCCGCCAGCAGCGGCACGAAATTGAACGTCGCATGCACGCCCGGAAATTCCTCCAGCACGCGCACCATGCCCCAGTAGTCCTTGGTTGCGTGCAGGCGCGTCCAGGGCAGCACGTATCGCCCCGTTGATGGATCACGATACTGCGGCTGGTGCATGTGCCACAGGATCATCAAATGGACGCGGCTCATGCCTCCGCGCCTTCCTCGCCGGGCCGAGTCCTGCGCCCACCGGCTCTGCGCGGACACCCAGCCCAGCCCGGCCTGCTCCCGTATTCTTGGTGTCTCATTCTTTCCTTCGCTTCAAAACTCGCTCCTGCAGGGGGTGATCCCGCCATGCAACCCCGGCGCGATCCTCGATTCTCTTAATTCAAGGAGATCCGAGATCCCGCCGCGTAGCGCAGTTCCATCTTCTTCTTCGGAAACATCCGTCCCGAAGGCCGGCCCTCGCATCTTATCGCTCATGCTATTATGGCCGCGCGCAAAGATGCGCCTGCTCGATCGCTACATTGGCCGGGAAGTAGCCACCCACTCGCTCCTGGGGCTGATTGTCTTCACTTTCGTCTTTTTCGTCCCGCAGCTCGTTCGCCTGATGAATCTCGTCGTGCGTAACGCGGGAAGCGCCGGCTCCGTCGCGCTCCTGTTCCTCTGCGTGCTGCCGCCCGTGCTGGTCTTCGCCATGCCTATGGCGGTACTTGTTGGCGTGCTGATCGGCCTCGGACGCCTCTCCGCCGACAGCGAAATCGTCGCGCTGCACGCCTGCGGAATCAGCTTGCGCCGCCTGCTCGTTCCGGTTGGCTATGTGGCCGCCGGATTCTCTCTGATCACGCTCTTCATCACGCTTTGGCTCAGCCCGCTCGCCGTCCGCAAACTGCACAGTCTCGAGGGGCAGATCCTCTCCTCGCAAGCGCCTTTTGCCGTCCAGCCCCGCGTTTTCGACGAACGTTTTCCCGGCTGGGTATTATACGTGCAGGACGTCAGCGCCGCGGCCACCCATTGGCGCGATGTGTTCCTCGCCTCCTCCGGCAATTCGCGCGAGTCCAGCGTCACTACCGCGCAGGACGCCGCCATCGCCACCGGCCCTGGCCGCAAAGAGATCGAGATTCATCTCGGCGCAGGCTCCACGCAGGCCTACGACCCGCGCCGCCCCGACCGTTACAGCGTCACCACCTTCGGCGCGACCGATATTCCTATTAATCTCTCGAAATCCCCCGGCGCACCCGCGACGACAGCGGCCATCGCTGAAGCGGAGCAGCCCGTAACCGCTCTGCTCACCAACCACGGGCCCGCTTGGCGCGGTGCTCACATCGAACTCCAGCGACGCATCGCATTTCCTGTTGCGTGCCTGATTTTCGCGCTGCTGGGCGTTGCCATCGGTGTGCGACCGCGTCGCGGTGGCCGCGCCACCGGCATGATCCTCACCCTGATCGTCATCGGCGGCTACTACTTCATCTTTGTTACGGGTGACCACTTCGCCGAGCAGGGCAAGCTGCCTCCCTGGCTGGGCGTCTGGGCGGCAAACATCGCCGCTGCGATGATCGGCATCGCCTTTTTGGGCCGCATCGAGCAAATCCGCGGCCCCAACCGTCTGCTCGGCTGCTTTGATTCTCTGCGCCGGCGCGGCACCCGCCTGCGCAACCGCCTCGAGAGCGGCGCCGCGATGCCCATCTCGAATGGACCTGTTTCGAACGGCGCGGCCACCGTCGCGCAATATGCCGCGAACCTGCGCGTGACCTTCGCCAAACGCACCCTCGGTTTTCCTTTGATGCTCGACCTCTACCTCCTCAAGCGCTTCTTCTATTACCTCCTCATCCTGCTCGCCGCGTTCGTGCTCATCTTCGACGCCTTTACCCTTTTCGATCTGCTCGGCGACATCTCCAAAAACCATGTCCCCATTTCCGTCGTGCTGAACTACTTCCGCTATCTGGTTCCTTACATGGTATACGTCCTGGCGCCGCTGGCCACTTTGGTCGCCACCCTCATTACCCTGGCCATGCTCACGAAAAACAACGAAGTGATCGCCGTCAAAGCCAGCGGCATCAGCCTGTATCGCCTGATTCTTCCCCTGGGCTTGGCCGGCTGCCTCATCGCCGGAGGAATGTTCGCCATGGGCGAAACTTTCCTCCCCTACGCCAACCAGCGCCAGGACGCCTTGCGCAACGAGATCAAGGGCCGTCCCCCGCAAACCTATTTCCAGCCCACGCACCAGTGGGTTTTTGGCCAGAACGACAAAATTTATAACTACGAATTCTTCGACGCCGAGCGCCAGCTCTTCGGCGGCCTGAACGTCTTCGAGCTCGATCCCCAAACTTTTCAGATTCGCCGCCGCGTGTACGCCTCACGCGCCAACTGGGACCCCGAGGAAAACACCTGGATTCTCACCGGCGGCTGGGTGCGCGATTTCCAGAACGGACAGATCACCAAGTTCATTCCCTTCCGCGCCTATTCGCTCGCCGAACTCTCCGAGCCCCCTAGTTACTTCCGCCGCGAGGTCTTGCAGTCCGACCAGATGAATTGGCGCGAGCTGAGCGGCTACATTAAAAGCCTGCGCCAGGCGGGTTTCGACACGGCGCGCCTCAGCGTGCAGTGGCAGGAGAAATTCGCCTATCCCTTGATCGCCGCGATCATCGTTTGCCTGGGCGCGCCATTCGCTTTTCTGGTGGGAACGCGCGGAGCCATCGGCGGCCTCGCGCTGGCTGTCGGCATCGGGATCGTCTACCGCGCGGTGGCGGCGCTCCTCGAATCGATGGGCACAGTCGGCCTGCTTCCCGCCGTGCTCGCCGGATGGGCGCCCGACGCCATCTTCGGCTTCCTAGCCGTCTACTTTTTCCTCAAAATGCCGACGTAATGGGCAGTAGCGTTGGCGTCTCGCCGGCGTCTTTTTCTGGTTGGGTTGGAACGAGCTCCGCTCGTCTGGGCGGTCGTTTAGGGAACAGATCACTGACCACGTGACGCGCTCCTTCCGCGAAAGCTACGACAGCATTGCCTCCGATTATGCACAGCACACCGGCTCATCTTAGCTGGCAGCATCCAGTCGATCGCCTCTCCCGCGCATCCCTGTTTCCTCGTCCCGCGTGGTATGATGCGCCGCGGTCAGTCCCAGGCAATTAACCTGTGACCAAACAACGCGCCGGCCGCTCCGATGGTTCATTGATCGCTCCGCAACGGCATTTGGGGAGTGACTCCTCCTATGCCTGAACCCGCGGTGCGCTTCAAGAATGTAGCCTTTTCGTATGGAGGGCCTCAGGTCCTCCACAACCTTTCGTTCGAGTTGCGCTGCGGAGAAATCGTAGGCCTGTTGGGGCCCAATGGAGCAGGCAAGACAACGGCCATTAAGATCATTGCCGGTTTATTGCCTCCGTTTTCGGGAAACGTTTCGGTCTGCGGGATGTCTCTCCCGGAACAAGCCACGGCCGTGAAGCAACGCATCGGTTACGTTCCCGAATCTGCGGCATTATTTGAAAGCCTCACGGGGGAAGAGTTTCTGCAGCTTCTGGGGCGCTTGCACGACGTCGACGAACAGATCCTCGAGACCAGAATCCGCAGCATCCTCGAGACGTTCGGCCTTTATTCCAATCGGGTGAGCCGCATCGACGCATATTCTAAGGGCATGCGCCAGAAGCTTCTGATCGCTGCCGCGCTGCTCCACAACCCCGACGTCGTTCTGCTCGATGAGCCGCTCTCAGGGCTCGACGTCACCGCTTCCATCACCGTAAAAGACCTGCTTGCCGCGCTGGCGGCCGAGGGCAAAGCCGTTCTCTACAGCTCGCATGTGCTTGATGTTGTCGAGAAAGTCTGCGATCGCGTTGTTATCATTCACCAGGGCCACTTGGTCGCACAGGGCGCCCCGGACGATTTGAAGGCCTCGGCGCAACGAGCGACGCTCGAAGGCGTCTTCCAGAAATTGACTGGCGTCGAGAGCACGGAGGCGGGCGTGTCGCGCATTATCGCCGCCTTGCGATCATGAGGACCCTGGAGGTGTTGCAGTCGTCGCCCCGGCGAATCCTGCGCGGGCAACCCGCTTCCTTCCTTCTGCGCAAGCTCGGCATTGATCCCAAACGTTTTTGGCTGCTTATGGACCTCTTCGACGAGCTGAGCGAGCGCGGCGAGATGCTCGACCAGCTCGGCAGGAACGGTGTTGCACTGAAGGTAATGTCCTGGATTTATGCAGGTTTCACCGCCCTCATGAGCTTGCTCCTGGCTTTGTCCGAGCCAGCCCCCCGCGCCTACCTGGCGTTTTCCCTCTTTATCACCGCGTTTTTCCTGCTCACTATCCTTCTCTCCGAAGCGGGCAACAGCCTGGTCAACCCGGACGAGGCTTTGATCCTGGCCCATCAGCCCATCGATGGAGCAACCTACGTGGCCGCTAAGCTGGCCCATCTGACCCGCATCGTTTTTTATTTTGTGCCGGCCATCAATCTGGTTCCTGCACTCGTGGGCCTCATGCTGAAGACGGCACGCTGGTATTACCCCTTCGTTCATATGGCTGCGGCGCTCGTCGTCGGGATTGTTACAGGCCTGTTTTGTTGCGCGCTCTACGGCTGGCTGACACGGCTCGTCCCGGCGTCGCGCCTGAAAGCGGCGGCGCAACTCGTGGCGGCCGCCCCGCTCGTAGCCGTAATCGTATTGCCCACTCTAAGAGCAGCCATTGCCCGCATGCGGATTGTGCTGCCGCATAACCCTCTGACACGGGTGGGACTTGAAGCCGCGGTCATCGCCTGCAGCGGTGCAATCGCGGCGATCGGCATTCGAAGCTTGTCGGCCGATTATTTGATCCGCGTGTCCGCCATTGTGCATGGGAAACCCAGCAGCGGCAGAAGACCCGGTCCATCGGTTGCGGGCAACCTGATTAGCCGCCTCGCAGGACAGTCCGCGCGGGCTGGCTTTCACTTCGTCTCAAAAATGGTCCGCCGCGATTTCCAGTTTCGGCGCCAGGCCTTGCCCATGCTGGCTCTCGTCAGTATCTACTGGGTCGCCGTCGTAACCCGCGCCGTCCACACCGACCCATTCTCGAGGCGGTTCGCAGCCGTTCACACCCTGCCCCACATGTTCGGACTTCTGCTGTTCTTCGTCTGCAGCGTGCTGGCGTATGGCAATGAATTCCACGCCACATCGATTTTTCGATCGATTCCTGACGCAGCCTTTAAGGGGTTCGCACGTGGAGTTCATTTCGCGCTCTGGATCGCCGTGATCGGCATTCCGCACATGGTCCTGCTGTTGCTTCTGCCATGGTACTGGGGCGCACCGCATGCAGTACTGTTCGTCGTGTACAGCGCGGCAGTTAGCTCAGCGTACTTGGCGCTGGAGCTTCGGCTGATCGATGGAATACCATTCAGCAAGCCCGTCGACCCGAAGCGCGGCGCAGTCATGCTCCCCGTGGTGGTGCTCGGAACCATCGTGGTCGCAATTGCCGTCGCCGTGCAGTACTTTTTTGTCTTCCGTGGACCGGTCATTGTTGCGGTCGTAACCCTGGCCGTCGGCGCGGCCGCCTGCCTTCTCGCGCGCTCTTCCGCGCAAGCTCTGGAGCTTTCGATGCGGTACGAGCTCGCCGTGGCGGCTGGCGAGGCGGGCGCTCGGAACAGCCTTTATCAAGAAATTGACACGTAGCTCCCGGCATCGCCGGCTCGTCAGACGTCCAAACGCTTCGACATCACGATGCAGTGGCACTCGAATCCGCGCTTCAGCGGTCGCGAAGGACGAAATTCTTCTCTGCGCGTCTCGGCATAGCCCAGCTTGCAATAGAACGGCAGCAATTCCTCCCGCAGGCTGAGCACGCTGATGTCCATCCATTGGCTGCCCCGCGCGCGACAATGATTCTCCGCTGCTTCGACCATCACGCGCCCGAGCCCGCTTCCCTGCCGCCCGGGATCGACCGCCAGCATTCCGAAATAGCTGCGCTCGCCGCGCAGTTCGGTGTACACGCTGGCGAACACGCGTGCAGCTTCATACTCCGCCACCAGAAATTCGCCTTTGCGCATCAGCTCGCCCATGCGCTCCGCGTCCGTGCGCGTCCCTTCGATGAAATGCTCGACCGCGAACGCGGCATTCACCACCGGGATCATCGCGCCCATATCCTCGGGCGTGGCGATGCGCACTCGCACCGCTGGCTCCGGATTTGCGCTCGCCGCCATTTCAAGCTCCGCGTTGCACGCCCATTCTTGAGAGGCTTCAATTCGCCGCGGGCCCTACACAATACGCGGGACGCGCGCGCACGATCACTCCCGGCCGCGAGACGCTCACCGTGATGCCGTGGAAGCCAACCGCGCGCGGCGCGTTCGGCCGGTAAGTCAGAATGTACTGCGCGTGCAGTTCGCCGCCAATCCGGTCGAGGGCTTCGCGCAGCGTTGAATCGTGGAACGCGCGGTAGTCGATCCCGCCCGTTGCGGCCGCCGCGACTTCAAGCTGATGATGCTTGATCTCATTCGTTCCTCGTTCGAGCAGCCAGAGGGCAGGACTGGCGAGGTCTACGCACGGAACTGTTCCTCCACCGGGCAAACGCTGGGCACATGGACCCGCGCCCCTTATGACCGGCAAGTGCGGCAGTTTCAGCGGCGTGATTCCCTCGTTGAACCCGCGGATATCCGCGGCTGTGCTGCTTGGGCCCACAACGTATATTGAAATATCGGCCAGCTCCGCGTCGCGCATCACCTGCCGCAGATTCGTTCTGCTGTCATCGTCCTGCGACTCGCCAACCACCAGCATGATGCGCCGCCAGCGCTTGGGCTGCGCTGCCAGCATTTGCACCGCCTTGGCCATCCCGTCGTACAGGCTCATTTCGGGCGCTTCGAACTTCGTGTTCACCACTGCCTTTTCCACTGCGTCGTGATCGGTGGTAAACGACTGCGGTACCTGTACGTCCAAATCGTAGGTGATCACCGCTGCCTCGCCGTCCAGCGCCATCACCGTCTGCGTGAAAATGATGCCCAGGCTGTGAATCGCCAGAATCATGGCGTGCACGCGCGAACTCGTCTCAATCACCAGAGCCACCGCGAGCGGGTCTCCGCCCAACTCCCAACGATCGATGGTCTGCGGCACTCCATCGTCGAATACGTGAAAATCCTTCTCCTGCAGGTCGAGCACGAATTCCCCGCTCTTGTCCGTCACCGTTACGGGAACGGTCACTTCATTCGTGACCACGCGGATTTGAGTCTTTGCGGTGGGCGTTTTCTGCTGTGGCGCTGGGCCAGCCCGATTCTGCGCCCGCGTCCTCGCGCCCAGCGCCAACACCAGAAATGCGATCGAAATCCAGGCCGCCGCTCGTGTGTCGCGCTCCATGATAGTTCGTTTATTGGAGGTGCAGCCGCCACGCTGGGTTGTAGTCGCATTCCTGCGGAACGGCCCCGCTTGCAACCCAGGACGGTAAGTCTTGATGCGATTCTTCCTTTCCCCTGCGCAGGATCGTTGCGGGCCAGCAAGCGCTTGTCACCATGGACCGGGTGGTATACGCTCCGGCTCATGAGGCAGTTCCGCTCCGAAACGCCTTCCGCTGGCCGCACCGCCGCCGCCCTGTTTCTCGACGCGTGCCTGCTGATCCGCGATATTTTCCTCGACGCCATTCCCGGCGGGCTGTTCTTTGCCATTGGCCTCGCCTCGCATCGGCTGAATCTGGGCCAGGTCAATGCGCTGTTGGCGCCCTACCATCCTCCCACATGGGCCCTGGCGCTGCTGCTGACGGCGGCGTGCTATCTGGCCGGCCGCCTCCTGTTCGTCATCGCTTCCCTGCGCGTGGAATTCTGGAAGCTGGTGCACTGGGCCGACGCCGACTGGCTAGCCGATTACCCCAACGAGATCACCTCCCACGACCTTGTTCTGCGCCATTACTTCCCCGGCCTTTTCCGTGACCTGGAGCGCCGCGAGACCGCAACCCGCTTCGCCTTTTCCTGCCTTGCCGCCCTGCTGATCGGCTGGCTGATTTTTGTCGAGTTCCAGCCGCGCTTTGCCGACGTCATCATCGGAACGGCCATCCTCATCTTCCTGGCCACGCTCACCTGGATCAGCCACCTTGGCCGGATTCGCAAGGCGATCCATGTCGCGGGCGAGGAGATCGAGGGCCGGGAGAAGGCTGCCCGCGAAGTGGAAACGGTGATTCAGCCCACGGGCGACGAGTTGCGCTTCGTCATCGACTCGATTTTCAAGGCGGCGGAGCTGACATCACGCGCACAAGCCTCCGATCACGAAGGACTTAAGCCCCAGTCGGAAGTTCAACGCCGCGCTGAATCGTCACAGGCAGAGCCGCAGGCCGCCGCTCAGGAACCGCCTGAGAGTGCTAAACAGACTGCCTCTGCCCAGGCTGCCTCCGCCAGCCAGGGCCCCGGCCGGTCATTTGGAACTCCACGGCTCTAATCCCCCTCTGAAAAGGGACAGTAGCGCCCTGGATACCCCTCCCAGTACCCTTTTGAAACTCTTTCGCTGATGATTCGCTGTACGAGTTTTGGACGATCGTCCAGTAGCCCCGCCATGTTTCCGCCCGCTAGTCTGGGGAATCAGACGAACAGGGCGACACCATGGCGCGCGGTACACCAGCATCCATCCACGGCATTTACAATAAGATACGGACACTGCGTGGTCCACGCACGGGTTGGTCACCGGCCGTTCT
>JBJKQB010000170.1:0-3624 GCA_046705825.1 Candidatus Acidiferrales bacterium | reverse complement strand
CCCCTGCACCGTGCGTCAGCAGGAGCGCGTCGCCGTTGGCGCGGGCCGGCTCATGCAGCCAGCCGCGGACTGGCTCTTCGTTGTTGCCTTTCTCAATGAGGCGTTGGGTCACGTATGTCTGCCTTCTGATCTGTGCGACGCCTCGAGTGTGATAGCCCGGGCGCTTCTCCCGTTGCCCCGTACTCTACCAGCAATTCGTGTCTCATCTGCCGTTTAACCGCTACGCCGCCCTTCGCGGCATTTTCGACCGTTTTCATATATATTTCAGGCGGATGGTGCACTCTCGAGGACGGTGTCGATGCGCGTGTTGATTGTGGAAGACGACCGGAGCATGGCCGAACTGCTGCAGAAGGGGCTGGAGGAAGAAAACCACGTGGTGAGCGTGGCGCATGATGGCGCCGAGGGCCTGGAGATGACCGGGTCGTACCAATTCGACGTGCTGGTCCTGGACTGGATGCTGCCGCGCATGGACGGCCTGGAAGTGGCGCGGCGCCTGAGAAAGAGCGGAAATACCATGCCGATTCTGATGCTCACAGCGCGCGACGCCGTTCCCGACATCGTCAAGGGTCTGGATGCGGGCGCGGATGATTACCTCACCAAGCCGTTCTCCTTTGCCGAATTCCTGGCGCGGCTTCGTGCATTGGCGCGCCGCCCCGCGGCAGCGCCGAGCAACCGGTTGGAAACGGCGGATTTGGTGCTTGACCTGCGCACGCACCAGGTCTTCCGCGGAAAGCAGGAAATTCATTTGACCCAGACGGAGTACCGGCTGCTCGAATTCCTGATGCGCCGAACCGGCGGCGTGGCCTCGCGGCGCGCCATCATCGAAGCGGTTTGGGGGCTGGATGCGGAAGTGGAGGAGAACACGCTGGATGCCTTCGTGCGCTTGCTGCGCAGCAAGGTCGACCAGGGACAAAGAGAAAAGCTGATTCATACCGTGCGCGGTTTTGGATACAGCGTGCGCCCGGAAAGCCGCGAGGAAACGAAGGATTGAAAGCCCTATCCATCGGCGCGCGGCTGACCGCATGGTACTCGCTGATGCTGGCATTGTCGCTGGCCCTGTTCGGAGCAGCCGCGTATTTCGCCATGCATCACAGCATCCGCGCCACCGTCGACTCGGAACTGCTGCATCGCTTCGAGGCCGTTCGCGACATCATCAAGGACGACATGCCGCAAGGATTGCCTGCCGTTCAAGATGAATTCTCGGAACTGCTGGAAAGCGAAGGCGCGGGTTCGCTCCTGCGCGTGTCGTATCAAAACGGCTCGGTCATCTACTCCACGCCGGCAATGCAAAGCGGAGTCGAGCCCCGCCCCGGACACAAGGCTGCCCACCCGTTCAACGCACGCATCAGCGGCGAGCCGTTTCGCCTTCTCCGTCAAACAGCGCAGATACGAGGCACGGCGTACGACATCGAAGTCGGCGCTTCGACGCGGCAATTCGGGCGTTCGCTCGAACGCTTTCGTGAGTTGCTCTATGCCCTCGCGCCGCTCTTCCTCATCCTGGCCGCTCTGGGAGGCCTCCTGCTCAGCCGCCGGGCGCTCGCCCCGGTCGACGAGATTACGCGAGCCGCCCGCAGTATTGGCGCGCAGGATCTCTCGCGGCGCCTGGCCGTTCCGCGCGCCAGCGACGAACTCCAGCGCCTGGCCACCACGCTGAACGAAATGCTGGCGCGTCTCGAAGCGGCTTTCCAGCGCATCACGCAGTTTACCGCCGATGCCTCGCACGAGCTGCGCACACCCGTGTCCATCATGCGCACGAATGCGGAAATCGCGCTGCGCAAACCTCGCTCGGAAGCCGAATACCGCGAAGCCCTTTCGCACATTCTCGAAGAATCCGAAAAGATTTCCCGCATGATTGGGCAACTGCTGTTTCTGGCGCGCGCCGACTCGGCCTCGGGGCAGCTGCCCATGATCCGCAACGACCTGGGTGTCGCGTTCGACAACGCCTGCCGCGAGGCGCGCGTGCTGGCCGAATCGAAGCACCTGAGCTTCCGCGCATCCGCGCCCCACAATCCGCTCTGGGTGGAAGGCGACGCTGCATCTCTCGAACGCCTGTTCATGATCCTGCTCGACAACGCGGTGAAGTACACAGCAGCGGGCGGGGAAATCGACGCGTGCCTTGGTTCGGACGACGGTTTTGCCGTTGCGGATATCCGCGACACCGGGACGGGAATCGGGCCTGAGGAAATCACGCGGGTTATCGACCGCTTCTATCGCGCCGATCGCGCGCGATCCCGCGAATCGGGAGGCACCGGGTTGGGGCTTGCGATCGGCAAATGGATCGCCGACGTGCATCGCGGCGAAATCCGCGTGGAGAGCGCGGTCGGGAAAGGGTCGACGTTTCACGTGCGCATTCCGCTCGCGCGCGACTGAGGCACCGGCCTTGCCTCAACAGTCTCCTGGCGCACCTGCAAGACGCAGTTTTCAGATGCTTTTCATGTTCGGAAGCTAACCTGTGGCTTTATTCTAACGACGCAGAAGTTCGGCCGTCCCTATCCTGAGTGCCGGTGCTGAATTGCGCATTTCGGAGGACACGATGAATCGCAAGCGAGAGACAGTGAGTTCCTATGCGCTTTTGCCGATGGAGGTGCGCTTGCGTCACGCACTGGGAGCGATGCGACGGCTCCAATGCATGAAATGGGCCGCACTGGCTGCAAGCGTCCTCGCGCTTTCAGCATCCGCCGCTTTTGGCCAGACGAGCGCGAAGCCCGAAAAAGTCACCATCGTGGCCGAAGCGTTAGCAACCCCGGCTGGGCGCAACCAGCCGTTGGGAGTGACTCCGGCTGAGCCGCGCGGGCAGGTGGACGGAGCGTCCGCGCAAGATCAAGCCGGGCAAACACAGCCGCAGGCGCCCTTCGGCGTCCAAGGTGGAAGCGCGGAGCAGCCTCAAACTCAGCTCGTCCAGCCAAGCGGTCCGAACCAGGCTGTTCCGCCGGTCACCATCACGCTGCAAGATGCGCTCGATCGCGCGCGCAAATACGATGCGCAGTTTCAGAGCGTGCTGTACGACGCCCGAATCGCCAAAGAAGATCGCGTGCAGGCGCGCAACGCCATCCTGCCGTCCATCAGCTACACGTCGCAAGCGCTGCTCACCCAGGGCAACGGCGGAAGGACGCAGGTCGGCCGCTTCGTCACCAATGACGGCGTGCACGTTTATCGATCCTGGGGGGTGTTCCACGAGGATCTCTCGCCGGCAAACTATTTGCTGACGACGTACAATCACGCGCGCGCCGCCGAGGCCATCGCGCAGGCCAGAGCCGAAATCGCGCGCCGCGGCCTGACCGTAACCGTCACGAGTCTCTACTACGGCCTGGTGGTAGCCCAACGCCAGTACGCCACCGCACAAACCGCGACGGATACCGCCAAACGCTTTTACCAGATCACGCAGGACGCCGAGCGCGTGGGCCAAGTTTCGCACAGCGACGTGATCCAGGCGGAGGTGCAATACCGGCAGCAAGAACAGGCGTTGAATGAAGCGCAGTTGGCCATGGACACCGCGCGCCTGAATCTTGCTGTCCTGATCTTCCCGCAGTTGAACGCCAACTTCACGGTTGTCGACGATCTCGATACGCCTCTCGCCTTGCCTGCCTTCAGCGAAGCTCAGCGCATGGCCGAAAACAAGAATCC
>JBJKQB010000169.1:0-9013 GCA_046705825.1 Candidatus Acidiferrales bacterium | reverse complement strand
GCGCCCGGCAAAGGCGCGGCCTTTCGCATCTTTCTGCCGGCTGTCGCGGCAACAGAACAACAACGTTCCGCCGAGGCGCTGCCCGCGCGGCGCGCTGCCCGCGGGTGCACCGTCCTGCTCGTGGAAGACGAAGCCTCGCTTCGCAAATTGACGCGAGCCACTCTGGTCTCCGCCGGATACCAGGTGCTCGAAGCAAACGATGCCGCCGAAGCTATCCAAATCGCGGCGAACACGCCCGCGCGCATCGATTTATTGCTCACGGACGTCATCATGCCCGGGCTCAGCGGCGGCGACCTGGCCAAGAAACTGGCGCCGGCCCGCCCCGAAATGCACATTCTCTTCATGTCCGGCTACACCGACGGAGCGATCGAGACTCAGGGTGACTTGAAACCGGGGCTCGTCGTTCTTCGAAAACCCTTCGCCCGCGAAGCGCTCTTGCGCGCCGCCGAAGACGCTCTGCTGCACGCGCCGCCCGACTTGGCCGAGGCCGGTTCCATGCAGGAATCGGATTCTCCGGCTTCGCAACCGGTCGGCAACTAGGAGTCAACCATGCAAAAACTGTTGGTCGTTGATGATGATGAGGCGGTACGAAAACTTCTCCGCTTCCGGCTCAGGAATTCGTTCGAGATCATCGAGACAGGCTCGCCGGAAGAGGCCCTGGCCCTCACCCTGGAAAAAAAGCCGGACGCCATCCTGCTCGATCTCATGATGCCGAAGTATTCCGGGTTCGAAGTGTGCCAGACCATCTCCTCGCTGAGTTTCACCCAGCACATTCCCATCCTCATCGTGTCCGGCGAATCCAGCGCGAACTACAAAGAGTTCTGCGAATCGCTTGGGGCCAAGGACTATGTGCAAAAGCCGGTCGATTTCGAAGCGCTCGAAAACAAGTTGGCCAAACTAATCGGCGTCGCTGCGGAGAAGGCGAACGGAAACGAGCCGCGCGTTCGCCTGCGCGTGATGCTCAGGCTGCGTTCCGCCAATTCCAAGGGCGCCGCGTCGGAAGCGCTGACCGCGACGGAAGCGGTCAGCGCGAACGGTTTTGTATGCGGCTATCAGCCCGAGATCACGGAAGGCGCGCTGGTCGAGGTCTACCACGCGCGCAGCGCGCAGCAGTTGGTGGGAAAAGCGCGAGCGGCTCAGGTCGAGTGGCCGGGCACGCCGGGGCAGCGCGTCACCTTTGCGTTCACCGCAAAGCCGACCGACTGGGTCCTGCGCTAGACCCGCGCTGCGCCCTGTGTGTCCGCCGGCTTCTCGCCGCCCACGTGAGCGAGGGCTGCGCGCGCTTCAAACTGTCTTATCCTTCGAGTAGCAAATCTTCTCGAGATTGCATTCGATGCATTTCGGCTTGCGTGCCTGGCAAACTCGCCGCCCGTGCCAGATCAGCTGATGCGAGAAGAGGATCCATTTCTCTTTCGGGATCGCGTCCATTAAGTCCAGCTCGATTTTCTTGGGATCGGTGTTCCGGGTCAGGTCGAGGCGCCCGGCAACGCGCTGCACGTGCGTGTCCACCACCACTCCCGCGGCAATTCCGAAAGCGGTGCCCAGCACGACGTTCGCGGTCTTGCGCGCCACACCCGGCAAGGTCAGCAGCTCTTCCATCGTTTTGGGCACCTGCCCGCCAAAGTCCTCCACGATTTTCTTGCTCGCGCCCATGATTGATTTCGTCTTGTTGCGGAAGAAGCCCGTCGGACGGATTTCCTTCTCAAGTTCCGCGGGATTGGCGTAAGCGAAAGCGCCCGCCTCCGGATATTTGGGGAAAAGAGTCGCGGTCACCTGATTGACGCGCTCGTCGGTGCACTGCGCGGAAAGAATCGTCGAAATGAGAAGCTGAAAGGGATTCTCGTGCTTCAGGGCGCAAGTCGCTGCGGGATACGCTTCATCCAGTTTCTGCAGGATGGCGCGGACGCGGGCCGGATCGGTTCCCCGCCCTGCGCCGCCCTTTTGCTTCGCTCGACCTGCCGCCCGCCGGACGGCGGATTTCCTGATCCTCGCTGCTTTCGAAGCGCGCTTCTTCGTTGCTTTCGCCATGGCGCGAAAACTATAGCACACGCGCGATTTTCGCCGGAATCAGTCCGCCAGCAGGAGAGTCTGCGCGAAAGGCCACTCCGCGTCGCACCACTGGCCCGCACAGCGGAACCGGGCGCGCTGCCCCATGGCGATAACTTCTTCGCAATTGTATTTGTGCGAGCTTTCCGTCCAGATGGTTTCGCCCTCGCGGAGATAGAAGCGAAAGCCCGCGCTGCGAATTGTGATCCGCTGCCATGCTGTCGAGCGTAGGTGCATCTCCACCCGCCGCTCCGATTCATCCCAGCGCACTACGTGTTCGAAGCGCGACAGATCGAAGTCAGCGCCGAGTTCCCGGTTGATGCGCGACAGCAGATTCTTGTTGAACGCCGCGGTCACGCCGGCCGGATCGTCGTAAGCGAGCAGAAGCTGCGGAATCGGCTTCTCCAGATCGGCGGCCAGCAGCAGGGCGTCCCCTTCACGCAGAATCTCCCGCACCTGCCCCAGGAATCGCTCGCCGGCCGGACGGTCGAAATTTCCAATCGTGCTGCCCAGGAAGAGCACAAGCAGCGCTTCCTCTTTCGCGCGCCGCGCGACCACTTCCCGCAACCCCTCCAGATAAGCGCGCTCGAATCCCACGATGCTGACCATCTCCATCTGCCCCAGTTCCTTCTGGCACCGGTACAGGGCCGACTGCGAGATGTCGATCGGGTAATAATTCACGCGCTGTCGCCGCGCCAGCGCTTCCAGCAGCCAGCGCGTCTTTTGGCCCGTTCCGCTGCCCAGTTCCGCGACGACCACCGGAGCGGGAAGCTTCGCCACGATCTCCGCCGAATGCTTCTCCACCAACCTCGTGCCCGCACGCGTCAGCCCGTATTCGGGCAGAAGGCAAATGACGTCGAACAACGCGGACCCGATTTCGTCCCACAGATACTTGGAAGGAAGTTCTTTCTGTCCCGGCTGGCTCAGGCCCATGACCACATCTGAGGAAAACTCGGTGAGCATCGCGCCCGCATCGTTGCGGAACAGGCTGGAAGCGGTGCTCATCCTATTCCTCCACACAACGGAACGTCGCGTAAATGTACGGGTAATTTCGCTGAAACCAGTTGCGGAACGATCGCCGCAGCATGCAGGCGTCCGTGCGGTGCGAGCCGCCCTTCAGGACGTAGTGCTTTCCATCGAAGAAATTCGCGGAGTAGCCGGGATAAAACGGATGCGGCTCAAAGCCAGGAAGCGGCGCAAACACCGTCGACGTCCACTCCCATCCGTTCCCCAGCAGGTCCTGCACCGCAAAGGCGCTTGCGCCCGCGGGATGCGCGTCGACCGGCGCGGCGGTCCATTGCTGGTGATGGAAATTGCCGCGCGCGCTGTCCGGCCTCTCTTCTCCCCACGGATACGTCCGCTCCGTTCCCTGCGGCGTGCCGTACGCAGCGCGGTGCCACTGCGCCTCGGTTGGCAGTTTCTTCCCGGCCCAGCGGCAGAATGCGCAGGCTTCCGCATGGCTCACGAAAACAGGCCAGGAGCGCGGCAGTGGGATCGTTCCAAACATCGTCCGGTATTCCCAGCGAGCATCCGGGTCGCTCGCGGGCAAGCCGGAACCGCGCTCCCAGAAATGCGGATGATCGAGGCGTTGCTGCCGTTTCCACTCCCAATCCTGGGGCTCCCAATAGCTGGCCTGCCCGTATCCGCCCGCCTGCACGAATTTCAGGTACTCGGCATTGGTGACGGGAAAAGCGTCGATGGAGAAGCCCGGGACAAACATTTCCTTCGCCTTGAACTCGTTGTCCCAGCCAAATGTCTGCGTCTCTCGTTTTTGCCCCAGCGTCGCAACACCCGCTGGTATCCTGACGCGGATTGGCTTTGGCGCCGGGCGCGGATCCGGCGCCGGCGCAGCCTGCGGCACCTTCCGTTCGACGGGCATGTTGTGCAGAAGATACGCGAGCGTCTCTGCATGCATCAGCCGGTGCTCGATGGCTACATTCAAGAGCGTGCCGTCCGCCAGTGGCGAGGAAGTATCAAACACATGCGTGGCGCGCAGCGATTCGCCCAGAGCCTCGCGAACTTCCCGGTTGTATTTCTCGACTTTCGCGATGGTCGGCCAATCTTCAGGCGTGTCGCTGGGAAGGTCGCTTCCGACCGGGTCGATGCCAAACGCAAACAACTTGTCGAACGCCGGATTCTTCGACGCAAGCCCCAGCACCGGCGCCAGCAAGTTCCAGTCGAAAGCCTCCAAATGCCCCAGATAGAAAATCAGGCGGTGGCGCTCGGGAATGGGGCGGTCATAAAACGAATTGGGAGGCAGCTAGCGAAATAGCGCGTCCGTGCGCGCCCGCGCCTGAGCGATCCTTGCCAGCAGCTCGGGCTCCCGTTTCGCTGCGATGGGGGAAGACACAGATCACCTCCAGGAGAGTCCTACCCTTTTCTAGCGCGCACCTCAGCACCAGGCAATACATTTGTAATTCGATGCAGAAGCGTTCCGAAAGGACCGCAATATTTAGGCCGGGAACGAAGGCTCGCTGAGGAATCTCAGGACTTTCCTAAATGCCTTGCCTCGATGGCTATACGCGTTCTTTTCCTCCGGACTGAGCTCGGCAAACGTGCGGCCCAGTTGGGGAAAAAGAAAAACCGGGTCGTAACCGAACCCTCCGGCTCCGCGGGCCTGTGTGGTCAAGACGCCGTCCGCGCGGTCGGAAAGAACCGCCAGGGCCCGGCCGGACCGCGCCAGCGCGATCACGCAAATGAAGCTCGCGCGCCGGTTCTCGCCTCCGTGCGCGCTCATCTCGCGCAGCAACTTCTCGTAGCGTTCTGCATCCGTCGCGTTCGGGCCCGCGTATCGCGCCGAGCGGACACCCGGCGCTCCGCCCAGCACGGGAACGGCCAGTCCGGAATCGTCGGCCAGCACGATCTCGGGCGTGTACGTGCTGTAGTGCAGCGCTTTTCCTGCGGCATTTTCGGCGAACGTTGGCGCATTCTCATCGAAGACGGGCAACTTTTTGAAGTTGGGCAGCAATTCGACTTCAACCGGCGAGCCCGCGGCCATCTCACGATACTCGCGCAGTTTTCCCGGGTTGGAAGAAGCGAGGAGGATGCGAACCGGGCCGCCGCCCGGCCGTCTATCGTCGCGCACCGAATTTCATGTGCAGCACATCCTGCTGCGCCTCGGTCAGCTTGCGGATACCACCCGCGGCCAGTTCCAGCAAGCGCTGCAGTTCGTGCGTCGTGTAGGGCCGCCCTTCCGCGGTGGCCTGCACTTCCACCAGGCGGCCGTTGCCGGTCATCACTACGTTCATGTCGACTTGCGCGCGCGAGTCTTCTTCGTAGATCAGATCGAGCAGCAGCTCCTCATCCACGATTCCCAGGCTGATCGCGGCGACGGAGTCCAGCAGCGGGATGGCGCGAAGAATTCCGGCGGCAACCAGGCGCTCGAACGCCAGCGCCACCGCCACGAAAGCGCCCGTGATCGAAGCGGTGCGCGTTCCCCCATCGGCTTGGATCACGTCGCAATCGATCCACACGGTGCGTTCGCCAATGGCTTTCAAGTCGGTTACAGCGCGCAGCGTGCGCCCGATCATGCGCTGGATTTCCAGCGTGCGCCCCGACTGGCGGCCGCGCGCCGCTTCGCGCGGCGTGCGATCTTCCGTCGCGCGCGGCAGCATTCCGTATTCGCCGGTCACCCATCCTTTTCCGGCACCCTTCAGGAATGAAGGAACGCCATCTTCGACGCTCGCGGTGACAATCACGCGCGTGTTCCCCGCTTCGATCAGAACGCTGCCTTCCGCATGCGTGATGAAGTCAGGCGTAATTTTCACTCCGCGCAATTCATCCGAGGCGCGTCCGTCAGCTCGCAAAAGACTCTCCTTTTTCCGCAGCCGTCGTGTCTATTGCCGCGTAAGATTCCCCTTTTCGGCACAGCGAGAAAGCTCACGGTGGCGCAGACTGCGTCCGGCCAAAAGCGTCAGTTTCCTCAAACAGGAAGGCTGAAACCGCCCTTAGTCTTGCCGAGCGGAGAATCGGCTGTCAATTCAATTCGAGCCCTCGGCCAGCTGTGTAACCTGATCGAGGTCGGCGGTCGCGCGATGCAGCGCGTTCTCGAGTGAGGTCACCTGGCGCGCAAACGTTTGCGGATCGTCGGCCAGCCCTTCGCTGATCCCGGGGAAAATATCGGCGGCGTAACCTGTGTAGTTGCCCGGCGCGAAGATCACGTGTTTGTACCACGGGCGGCCTGGAAGCCCTTGCGAGGACAAGAACGCCTGCTCCACATCGACGAGGGCGCGGTTGATCGCCGCCTCTTTTTCCGGCGTCAAGGTGCCGGGACGAATCGATTTCAGCGCCTGCGCGGCAATCGCCGCCGCATTCATGAATTGCGCGGAGCTATTCGACAGCGTCCTTACATCTTGGCTGGAATCCTGCAATCCGGCAGCGGCCCTGCCAAAATCAGGGCTGGCCGCAAGGGCGTCCGTGGCCTCGCTAATCTCGGAAGCATATTCGGGATAATTGAAGGGCAGGATGTCGGCTTCGTCGAGCCGGAGCGCAAGAACGCCGAGAACGCGCGCGAGCGCCGTCTCGTATTGGAAAGTGGGATCGCCGAACCGCTGCATCCAGTAGAAATCATCGTACAGCGAGTGATACACGCCATAAGATCCCGTGAAGCTGACATCCATCGCGGGCACTCCGGCGTGATCGAAGAACGGACAAAAATCCGATCCTGCACCCAGCGCGGCCAAAGGCGCTTCGCCGGCCGGGCCCAAGCTGAGCGGAGCGGAAGGGACCTGCTCCGGTCTCTGCTGCATAGTCTGCGCCACATTGGCCTGCGCGTAGCGATCGTGCCAAACATCGTAGACGCTGCGGCCGGAGTTGGGATCCTTGACGTCGCGCGCTGCGTCGCGAACCAGTTGGTCCAGCGAGGGCGTGGCTGCCGCATTGAAGTTCGTCCCGGTCACGCCGACGTCCGTATTGATGTACGCAACCGCCTTTTTCTGCAGCGCCCCAAGATTGTCCTCGACCCATTCGGTCGAGCCGATCAGTCCCGGCTCTTCCGCTCCCCATTGGCAGATCAGGATGGTGCGCCGCGGAGTCCAGCCGGAGCGCGCCAGATCGCCGAGCGCGCGGGCCGCCTCCAGCATGGCGGCTGTGCCGCTGCCCGGATCGGCCGCTCCGAATCCCCATGCGTCGTAATGATTCCCCAAAATGACCCAGGAGTTGTCATCGGCTCCGCGGAGTTTGGCGATCACATCGTAGACGGGACGTTCGCGATAGTTCATCGCAATTTTCAGGTGAATCTGAGCGGGGCCGGGGCCAATGTGATACGTCAACGGCAAGCCGCCCTGCCAATCGCGCGGGACTTGCAGTTCTCCGAGATTCGTCAGAATCTCAGAGGCGTCCTGCGCGTTGATGGGCGCTGTCGGAATGCGCGGCAAATCCTTGGCCTCGGCGGGCGCCAGCCGCTTCGCCTCGGGCGTGGCGGCAACGCCCGGCGTGAGCGGATCGCCGGGATAGATTTGTGTGTAGAGAATCGACCCGCGCTGAATCCCGCTCAGTGGGCGCCAGGGGCCGCGCGGATAGGGGTCGCCGGCAACGTAGCCGTCGTCCATCGGGTCGGAATAGAGCAGCAGCCCCGCCGCTTTGTGCTGCTGGGCAAGCTCGGCTTTGATGCCGCGATACACCCGGCCGTAACGCACGAGCAGGATTTTTCCTTCCACGCTTACGCCCAGTTTTTTCAGCGTCTGGTAATCGCGTTGCGTGCCGTAATTGGCGTAGACCACGGGCGCGGTGACGTCGCCCGACGGCGAATAGGCGTTGAACCCGATCGGAACATGGGGATTGTAGGTGTCTTTATCGCCGCTGTAGGGCTGCTCGCGAGAGCCCAGCCGCTTGCGCCCGGGAGCGACGAGGTCGATCCTCACTTCCGCAGGCAAGCCAATCCAGGCGTTGTAGGTGACGATTTTGGCGTCGAATCCAAAGCTCTGATATTGATCGCGCAGCCATTCGGCCAGTCGATGGGCCGCTTCGGTTCCGGCCAGATGCGGCTCGCTGGTGATGTAGCGCAGATTCGATTTGATGTGCGCAGGGTCGGGGATGGCCTGAAACTGTTCTTCGATCTTGCGCTCCGCCGACGCGTGCCCCGCCAGAAATCCGGGAAGATGTCTCGCGCGCTTTCGAGAAAAAAGAGACGGGGGGAGCAGGGCAATCGCGAGGATTACCGTAGTGAGGAAAACACAAAACGCATATCGGTGGCTTCGCACGGAAAGCTAATGATTCTAACCGAATCCAGGGCCAGCGCGAATCGCGAAGGTGAGAGCGCACGCTGCCTGCCGCCAGGCGGCTCTCTTCTCGCCACGTGCTCTCATTCCGCATCACCCTGCAAACCATCCGTTACGCCGAACCGGACGGCTGAGTGCAGGAATCTGCCTTCACGCTGGCGCCGTTCTGATGAACAATGGGTGGAGAAACGCGAGAGAAGACCACGTGAAAATCCTCATCTCCGGCGCCTCGGGTCTGGTCGGAACAGCGGCAACAGCAGCCTGGCGCTCTGACGGGCATGCTGCGTTCCATCTCGTCCGGCCAGGAGGAAATTATTCACCCGGCGATGTGCGCTGGAATCCGTCGTCGGGTTTCACCGATGCTGATGCGATGGAAGGAGTCGACGCCATCATTCATTTGGCGGGGGCGGGCATCGGCGACGCGCGCTGGACCGCGGCGCGCAAGCAGCTCCTGCGCAGCAGCCGCGTCAATGCGACGCGCGCCCTCGTCGACGGCATGGCGAAATTGCGAAAGAAGCCGCGGGCGCTCATCGCCGCGTCGGCGGTCGGCTATTACGGCAACCGCAGAGACGAGCGGCTTACCGAATCGAGCGCCAATGGCGAGGGCTTTCTCGCGGGGCTCGCGCGCGACTGGGAAGCGGAGTCGTTGCGCGCCGAATCGCTCGGCGTGCGAACGGTGCTGCTGCGCTTAGCCATGATTCTGTCCGCGCAAGGCGGCGCTCTGCCGCGCATGCTGGCGCCATTCAAAT
>JBJKQB010000168.1:0-8446 GCA_046705825.1 Candidatus Acidiferrales bacterium | reverse complement strand
TCGAAATCGTCGGAAAGCCCATGGCCATTCTGCTGATGCACGCGAATGGCACAGTGACCATTTGCCACTCCAAAACGCGCGATCTGAAGGAAACAGTGCGGCGCGCCGATGTGGTCGTTGCCGCCATGGGCCGCGCGGCGATGGTCACGCCCGACTACATTCGTCAGGGCGCAACCGTGGTGGACGTGGGACAAAACGTGATCACCGATCGTGCCGAAGCCGAACGCATTTTTGCGAACTTCCCGGCAAAACTCGAGACGTTCCGCGCCAAAGGGTCCGTTCTGGTGGGCGACGTTCATCCCGACGTAGTTAACACGGCCGGCGCCTTCACCCCTGTCCCCGGCGGCGTCGGACCGTTGACCATTGCCATGCTGATGAGCAACACCGTCAAAGCCGCCGTTCTGCGCCGAGGCGCTCGCGTCCCCATCGCGCGTGCTTCCCGCAGCTGAACCCGCATGCTCAAGGTCGGCCTAACCGGCGGCATCGCCTCGGGCAAGTCGACAGTCTCCGCCATGCTGCGCGCGCGCGGTTGCCCGGTGCTCGAGATGGATCCCATCGGTCATGAACTGCTCAAGGCAGGCGAGCCGGCTTTCGATGATGTTGTGCGCGAGTTCGGCCGAGAAATCCTGGACGCCAGCGGAGCGGTGGACCGCGCCGGGCTCGGCGCCATTGCGTTTGCGAATGAAGAAAAGCGCGCGCGCCTGAATGCGATTCTTCATCCGCGAATCCTCGACAAAGTTCGCCAGTGGTTCGCCGCCCTCGAGCAGCAGGGCGCTTCGCTGGCTGTCGTGGAAGCCGCCCTGATCTATGAAGCCGGGTACCATAAGGAACTGGATCGCATGGTCGTTTGCTGGTGCAAGCCCGAACAACAGCTTTCGCGCCTCGAGCGCCGCGGCTTCACGCGCGAACAGGCCCAAGCGCGCATCGCCGCGCAGATGCCCATCGACGAAAAGCGCAGGCTGGCCGACGACGTAATCGATTGCTCGATATCCATCGACGAAACACTCCGGCAGACCGCGGCGCTGCTGGAAAAACTGAAAACGCTGGCGGCGCGTCGAAACAATCTCTGAGCCGGTGACGTAATATCGTTCAGAATCGCTTTGCGCCCATGCCCAACGTTCCGGGAGGCCGTCTGCCATGACGGACAAATCCAGCATCCGGCGAGCCCTTCGCTGGCTCGCCATCGGTCTCATCATTGGCTTGGGAGCGTATTGGGCCGGCTCGCGCTACGGCACGCGCCCTCCTTCTTCGGTCAGCGCTGTGCCGGAGCTTTCCAACTCCGCGAATGTGCTTCCCACAGGAGAGTCTTCCGGCACCGCCGGCCTGGATGCGGGCGAAGCGGAGAATGTCCGCATCTACAAACAAGTCTCGCCGTCTGTCGCCAACATCCTCACACGAACGGTGGAATACGATTTCTTCTTCAATCCTGTTCCTGTTGAGGGCGCCGGCTCCGGTTTTCTCATCGACAACGCCGGCCACATCCTCACGAATTATCACGTGGTACGCGGAGCGCAGACCATCCAGGTGTCCTTCGGCGACCACAGCACCTATCAGGCGCGCTTCATCGGCGCCGACACCGTGAACGACATCGCTCTGATCCAGATCGACCCGAAGGGCCACAAACTCACCCCGCTCACCCTGGGTGATTCGCGGAAATTACAGGTGGGTCAACGGGTCTTGGCCATCGGCAACCCGTTTGGATTTCAGAGCACGCTGACCACGGGCGTCGTGAGTGCGCTCGGCCGCACCGTTCAAACCGGCCAAAACACGTTCATCGATGAAGCGATCCAGACCGACGCGGCCATCAATCGCGGCAATTCCGGCGGGCCCCTGCTGAACTCGCGCGGAGAAGTGATCGGGATCAACAGCGCGATTTACTCTCCCTCGGGCACCGCAGCGGGAATCGGCTTCGCCATTCCCATCAATACCGCGCGTCGCGTTGCGGAAGACCTGATCGAGCACGGCCGCGTGCGGCGCGCCACGCTGGGCTTGGAAGGCCGCACTCTCTGGCCCGATTTGGCCGGCGCGCTCGGGCTGCCTGTGCAGCACGGTCTGCTGGTGGAAAGCGTGACACCGGGCGGCCCGGCGGCAAAGGCCGGCATTCGCGGCGGAAATCGTGTTGTACTGGCGGGGTTGCGGCAACTGCTGATCGGCGGTGATGTCATCATCGGCATGAATGGCGATCAGGTCAATAGCCGGTCGGATTTGAATTTGCTGCTCAATCGCGCCAGACCCGGCCAGCCCGCTACGCTCACCATCATTCGCGACGGCCGCAAGGCGAGCGTGCGCGTTACGCTCGGTGAAGGTTGAAGCGCTTCGCCTTCGCCTCTCCTCCCTTCGCCAGATTTTCAACGCCGCTGACTTGCTGCTACCATGTTTCCGCATTTCGGGAGCCCTCTGCGCGTGAAAAATCTTTCCTTGTATCTCGGGCTGGCGGGCGTTCTGGTGGCTGCGGCAGCCGGTTGCAACAAGAAGAGCAGAACACCCACGGCCCAGACCGCTCCGCCGGCGGCCCCGGTCGCCACCGTGAATCTCGAAACAGCGGGCTCGATTAGCGGCATCGTCCGTCTTGACGGCACGCCCCCTGTGTTTCGCCCGATCAATATGAGCGCTGAACCCTACTGCGCGAAGGCTCATCCGAAACCGCTCATGCCGCAGCAAGTGGTCGCTGGCCCGGACGGCGCGCTCGCCAACGTGGTCGTTTACGTAAAGGGGGGCGACCTTCAGAAGTACAGCTTCCCCACCCCGGCGCAGCCCGTCCTGCTCGATCAGCGCGGCTGCATGTATGTGCCTCACATCGTGGCGTTAATGACCAACCAGCCACTCGAAGTGAGGAACCTCGACAAAACGACGCACAATGTGCACGCGTTGCCGGTCGATAATCCCGAGTGGAACGAATCGCAGCCCATTGGCGCTCCGCCCATCAAGCAACGCTTCGCTGTTCCGGAAAATGCCATTCCCCTCCAATGCAACGTACATCCCTGGATGAAAGCTTACGTTTTCGTCTTCGCCAACCCCTACTTCGCGGTCACCGCAAAAGACGGCAAATTCGAAATCAACAATCTGCCGCCCGGGACGTACACGGTAGAGGCTTGGCAGGAGAAGTACGGGGTGGAAGATCAGTCGGTCACACTCGGCCCAAGACAGTCGAAGGAAGTTTCGTTCACGTTCAAGACGGGCACCGCGGCGGAGTAAATTCGCGACAAGCCCAGCGGGCTGGTTCGTACTAGAACCTCTTCGCGGTCACGTTCCGCCGATCTGCTCGAATGCGCAGCCTGGAAGTTGGGCTGAAGCGTGTTCGCGCCGTCCAGCACGCTATTCCCGGAAGCCTCTCGAAGGTCGTCTCAGAAAACGGGTTTCCAACCGGCGCCGATCCAAATATAATCTTCGTTCGGGGTGTTTACCTGGAAACGCTCCGAGGTGCCGACGTTCGGACTCGCGTGGTTCATCGCAACGTCCACAATCTCGTCTTTAGATTGAAAGGGATCAGATTTCGAAATGGCAGAAGGTAATCGACTGAGCAGTGTGCATCGATTTGCGATTGCTGTGTGTTCTTCTACCGTGGTGTTGCTGGTGGCTGGCGCGCTCGTAACCAGCAACGATGCGGCCGATTCCGTCCCGGATTGGCCTCTGGCCTATGGCAAGATCATTCCGCCGCTCGTGGGTGGAATCCGCTATGAGTACGTACATCGCGTTATTGCCGCGGCTGTGGCTCTCCTCACCCTGGCGCTCGCGGTTTGGATCGCCCGCGTCGACAAGCGCCGCTGGGCTCGCCGCCTCGGCTGGACAGCGCTCGCGCTGGTCTTCGCGCAAGCGCTGCTCGGCGGTTTGCGCGTGCTGGAGGGGCATGCGGCCATCAGCGCCACGGCGCACGCTATCCTGGCGCAAATCTTTTTCATAACCTTGGTCAGTATCGCGCTCGTCACCAGCGGCTGGTGGCAAACCGAAGCTCCGCCGCTCGCCGATGCGGGCTCGCCTCGCGTCACAACTCTGGCGGCATGGACCACCGGTGTCATTTTCGTTCAGCTGATCCTCGGCGCGGCGTTCCGCCATGGCGCATTCGGCATCCTGCCGCACATCGTTGGAGCGGGCGTCGTCACGGTCATGGTTGTCTGGACCGGGCGCGTGGCCAAGAAGCGTTTCGCGCGGGTACCTGCCATTCGGCGCTCGGTGATCTGGCTGCACGCCACATTCGGCACCCAGATTTTGCTTGGCATTGCCGCCTACTGGTCCATTCTTACGTACGCCGATGCGCCTCAACCCGGTTTGCCCTACGTGATCTTGTCGGTGGCGCACGTGGCCGTAGGCGCCCTGCTGCTGGCTTCCAGCTTGCTGCTGACGCTGGTCTCTTTCCGCTTGGCGCATGCCGCACCCGCGGCTCTGCCCTCGCCTGCGGACAGTCTTGGCTCGCGCTCCGCAGCCGCTCATCCGGCGGGAACGCGATGAGCTACACCCGCGAAAATGCGGCGCCGGCGGTTGGCAAGTGGTGGAGCTACGTCGTGCTCACCAAGCCGGATGTCACCTTCCTGGTGGTGATCACCACCGTGGCGGGCTTCTACCTGGGTTCTTCCGGACGCCTCGATTGGCTGCTGCTGCTGAATACCCTGTGCGGAACGATGCTCGTCGCCGGCGGCACAGCCGCGCTCAATCAATACGCCGAGCGCGATATGGATTGCCTGATGCGCCGCACGGCTTTGCGGCCCTTGCCGAGCGGCCAACTCCAGCCGCTGCAGGTGCTCACCTTTGGCGTAGGCGCCATTTTTATCGGGAGCATCTGGCTGGCGCTGGACGTCAATGGCCTGGCCGCGGCGATCGCGCTGGCCACCTGCCTGCTCTATCTCGCTGCGTACACGCCTCTGAAGAAGAGGACGCCTCTGGCAACGGCTGTGGGTGCTTTTCCGGGCGCGCTCCCTCCCTTGATCGGCTGGGCTGCGGCGACGGGATCGATCTCCTTGGGCGGCTGGATTCTCTTTGCCATCCTGTTCTTCTGGCAGTTCCCGCATTTCATGTCCATCGCCTGGATGTATCGCCAGGACTACGCTCGCGCCGGCATCAAGATGCTTCCGGTGGTCGATCCTAAGGGCGATTCGACCTTTGCCCAAATCATCTGGACTTCCGTCGTGCTTGTGCCGGTCAGCCTGCTGCCCACTCTGCTGGGATTGACCGGGATCCACTACTTCTTCGGCGCGCTCGTTCTGGGCATGCTGCTGGCGCATGTCGGATGGTGGGCCAGCCGCACGCGCACGAACGCCCGCGCGAAATGGCTGATGCACGCCACCGTCGCTTATATTCCGTTACTCCTCGTCTGGATGATCATCGATAAGCTCGGCCACTGATTTGCCTCTTGCGTCCATTCCGCGCCTCGACGCAGTGCTGAATGGCGCAGCCGCCGTTTTCCTGCTCGCCGGCTTCGGGTTCATCCGCAACCGCAAAATCCTCGCGCACAAAATCTGCATGCTCAGCGCGTTTGTCTGCTCCGCTACGTTTTTCTCGTTTTATCTCTATTTCCACTATCATGCGGGGATCATACGTTTTAGCGGGCAGGGCTGGATTCGGCCGGTCTACTTCACGATCCTGATTTCGCACACGGTTCTCGCCACGCTCAGCCTGCCGCTCATCCTGATCACGCTGACTCTGGCGCTGCGCGACCGCTTTGCGAGACACCGCCGCATCGCGCGCTGGACCTTTCCGATCTGGCTGTATGTATCTTTGACCGGCGTGATCGTCTACTGGCTGCTCTTCATCGCCTACACTCCGATTGGCGCTCCCGTTTAGCCCATCCGGACGCACCCAAATTCCTGTGAAACTCCGGCACGCGTCCGGCTTTGCCCTATTTGTTTCCGCCGGCTGGAGCAGGCGCCACCCCGGCGCTCGCGTTCACCAGAGATTCGATGGCCGGCGCGACCGCGATGTAGACCTCCGCCTGCGGCTCTTTGGCCTTCTCAATCATGGCCAGCGTCTGAGTCTTCCAATCCGCGGGCGGCTTCTCGCCACGGTCCAGGTAGTCCAAAGCCTGCAGACCCGCTGCGCCGAGCGCAGAGAGATTCTGCGAGACCGGCGCAAGTTCCTTGAGCACGGTGGACCGCTGAAGCATCGGCTCAAGCGCGTTATCGTTGTCGCGCCAGACGGCGAGCTGGTCGCGAATTTCGGTTTCTGCCCGGCGGTCCTGGAAACGCCCGGCGATGAACGCGTCGACCACGTCGCTGAAATCGCGCGCCGATTCGCTTTCGGGCGGCACGGCATCAACCAGGCGGTTCATCGGAGTCAGCGCAGTCTCCTCGGTTTTGTCCTTTTCATCCGTTTCCTGCCGCGGAGCGAGCCCCAGCGGCCGCACAGCCTCGGCAAGCACCTGAAGCGGAGCGCCGTTATCTGTCCCCGCCGTGCGCCCGAGCATCGCGCTGACTTCAGACCGGTGTCGCAGGCCCAGCAGTTCGAGCCGCCAGCTGACATCCTCCAGACGCCGGTACATCCCGGCCACGTCCTGCGTTTCCTGCCGCGGAGACCACAGGCGCTCCGCAATGGCGGCGGTGCGCGGCCACAGGCGCGAATCAACGTTCTGCGGTGTGAGGAACTCGGCCCAGGCGCACGCCTCGCCGCCCAGGATTCGCGACTTCTCCTCCGGCGTAAGCTTCGCCGCCTCCCCGGACATTGGATCGACCGCGTAGTGCTCCGCGGCCGTTTCCATCGCGTCCAGGTAATAGCCGCTCGAAAGCAATCCGCGATAGCCCTGTTTCGCCGCGGCGGCCAGCGAGTCCGGGCCGCGCCAGGATTGAATCACGATGTCTTTGGGCATGCCCGGACTCAGAATTTCATCCCAGCCGATCATGTACTTGTGGTGCCTGGCCACGATTTTCTGCACGCGCTCGGTGAAGTATTGCTGCAGCTCCTGGTTGTTCTTCATGTTGTGCGCGCGCATGAACGCCTGGATTTTCGGGTTCGCGTCCCACTGCTTCCCGTTCACTTCGTCGCCGCCGATATGAAAGTACTGGTCGGGGAAAAGCTCGGACATCTCCCCGATGAACTTGTCGAGGAACTTGTAGGTTTCCTCCCGCGTGGGGTCCATCGCTGGATTGAAAATGCCGAACCGCCGCTCGATCGCATAGGGCCCGGGGCCGCTCGACAGTTCGGGATACCCGACGAACCACGAGGTCGAGTGCCCCGGCATGTCGAATTCAGGAACGATGCGAATCCCGCGATCGGCCGCGTATTCGATCAGCGCCTTCATTTCATCTTGCGTGTAATAGTTGCCGTCCGAGCCAAGTTCCGTCAGCTTGGGAAATTCCTTGCTTTCCATGCGGAACCCTTGATCGTCGGACAAGTGCAGATGCAGCACATTGAGCTTCACCACCGCCATCGCGTCCACCGCGCGATACAGCGCGGGCAGCGGAATGAAATGGCGGCTGACGTCGATCATCAACCCGCGCCACGGAAAACGCGGCGCATCCTCGATGTGCACTGCGGGCGCCGCAAAACCCTGCGCGGTCGGCCCCACCAGCTGCAGGAAAGTTTGCAGCCCGCGCAGAATACCAAGCGTCGTCGGCGCAGTCAGAGTCGCGCCCGAAGAGGTGACCTCCAGCGTATAGCTCTCGTCCTCGCCCAGCTCGGGATAAGGCTTACTGGCATGATCGGCGTGCACCGTAAGCGTCGCCTTGCCGTTTGTTGCCGGCGAAAGACCCAGCGGAATTCCCGTTTCAAGCGACAGATCTTTCATGAATCGCTGGAGAGCGCGGTCCACGCGCGCATCGTGCTGCCCCTCCGCGCTGACCGAGAAGCCATTCTCAATGACCAGCTGCCCGCTGCCGCGTTGAACTTTCGCCGGAAGCGGCATGACGTCGATTGGAGCTCCTTGCGAAGCCTGGGAAGCTCGAGAGATTGGGGGTGCTGTGGCGAACGCAAGCGTTGAAGCAAGCGCGAGAAGAATGAGACGCATGAGTTCCTTTCGACAGAACGCGTCGGTTGTCGGGATTTTGAACCCGCGAGGATAGTACGGAATTTCTTCCCGGAACAACGAGATTATGCAAGAAAGGAAGTACGGGAATGCGAGGTAGGTTTGGCAGGTTTGCGGCTAACGGCGGAACACGGACACTCGTCCGGATCGCTCAGTACAAGTGGAAGGTAACTTCGATGATTTGCCGCACCGGAGCCGGCTTGCCGTTCGGGCCCAGCGCCGGGCGGAATCGCCAGGTACGCACCGCTTCGATGGCCTTCTCATCCAGGCCCAGCCCGACACCCTTGACCACGTGGATTTGAGTCGCGCGCCCGTCCGGAGTGATTACGGCGACCAGCTCGACGGTGCCCTGATACTTCGCCTTGACCGCTTCGTCCGAATACTGCGCCTGCGGGCAATAAAGGCAAGCGGGATAGCCGTAGCCGCCGGTGCCGGCGTTGAAAACGCCGCCGCCCGTTCCCGCGTCGGATCCGGGACCCACGCCGCCGCCACTGCCAC
>JBJKQB010000167.1:0-3414 GCA_046705825.1 Candidatus Acidiferrales bacterium | reverse complement strand
TGCTGGCGGGGAACGTGGCGACGGCGGAGGGCGCGCGGGATTTGATCGCGCTGGGCATCGACGGGCTGAAGGTGGGGATCGGGCCGGGGTCGATCTGCACGACGCGCGTAGTGACCGGCGCGGGCGTCCCGCAAATTACGGCGATCCTGGAATGCGCACGGGCGGCGAAAGGCAGCGGCGTCCCGGTGATTGCGGATGGCGGCGTCAAGTTTTCGGGAGACATTACCAAGGCGCTGGCGGCAGGCGCGTCGTGCGTGATGTTTGGCGGGCTGTTCGCGGGAACGGAAGAGTCGCCGGGAGAAACGATTCTGTATCAGGGGCGCACGTTCAAGTCGTACCGCGGGATGGGATCGATTGGCGCGATGGAAGCGGGATCGGCCGACCGTTACGCGCAGGAAGACGCGGGGCGCGGGAAGTCGGTGCCGGAAGGAATCGAGGGGCAGGTGCCGTACAAGGGGCCGGTGGCGGGGCTGGTCGAGCAACTGGTCGGCGGGCTGCGCAGCGGGATGGGCTATTGTGGCGTGTCGAACCTGACGGAACTGCAGGAGCGCGCGAAGTTCATACGCATCTCGCAGGCGGGGCTGCGCGAGAGTCACGTGCACGACGTGATCATCACGCGCGAGGCGCCGAATTACCGGCTGGAGTAACGCCGATGCGGCGGGTTCGAGTCGCCGGTTACGCAGTAACGAGCGTGATCGCGGTTCTGGCGGCATTGCTCGGGCTTCGCGTATGGTGGGCTTCGCGCCCGCCGAAGCTACCTCGAGGGTGGCCGAACATCGCCGTATGGATGGCTGGGTACCGGCCGCCGCTGAGCCTTCATCCGCAGGGAGCCTGGGTCTCTCGCCGGCTCGACTCGTCCAGCAATGTCGACAAATGCAAATTTGCCAATTACGAGGCAGGATTTTTCTCGAAGGCAACTACGTGACCTGCGATAGCCGTCAAGAGGCCGTGCCGGACAGTCAGCTCTTGCTCCGCGACCAAGGGAGCATTTGGCTGCTACGCTTGCAAGACGGCAGAGCGCTCTTCCAAGCCCCGTGCCCAGGTGGTTCCCGCGAGCCAGAGAAGGCAGTCAACCACTGACGCGGCACGAATCGGATCCGTTGCAAGGCAATACCACAGCTAAGAGCAACCACAGAAAACACCGAGAATCGCCCGCGAGCGCACAGAGAAAAGCGCAAAGCGTTTACCGCAGAGGCGCCGAGAACGCAGAGAAAGCAAAACCTCACAGCAAAAGCACACCGCAGAGAACACAGAGAAATACGTAGAGACCACCGAGAAAAGGCGGGGGAGAGAGAAGAGAGATTCTTCGTCCCGCGAGGGGGGACTCAGAATGACAGCGCGCCGCTGCGGGGCGGCGCGCGGGAGCAAATGTCATAGCCGAAGGCGAAACGCCCGCGCCACAAGGGCAGACGGCACCGCAAGAGCAAATGGCGCCTCACAAGGGCAACTCGGGCGAGACGCCCGCGCCACAGAGGCAAACAGCAGATCCCTGCCTGCGGCAGGCAGGACCTCACCCCCATTCCCGCAGGAAACGCGGGACTGGATTCGGGATGACAGGCGCTTCGCGGAGACCGGGTGAAGCGCTCTGCACTGAAAGACCTAAGTTAGGTTCGGCTTCGCCGTTTCGGCGGATGGGAAAGCGGCAGCAAGCTGCCGCACTCCAAAGCGCTTCGCGCTATTTCTCGGCGCCGACGGCTTCCTCTTCGTGCTCGTGTTCTTCGGGGGCGGGTTCGGCGGCGCGCTTCTTCTGCTTCTTCTCTTTCTTCTTCAGCTCGGAACCGAGGAATTCGAGAATGGCGAGTTCGGCGCCGTCGCCAATGCGCCAGCCGGTGCGCACGATGCGCGTGTAGCCGCCGGGCCGATCGGCGAAGCGCGGAGCGAGATCGGCGAAGAGTTTCCGGGTGGCGCCGGGCGTCATCAGGAACGCCGCAGCCTGGCGACGCGCGTGGAGCGAATCGCGCTTGCCGAGGGTGATCATGCGCTCGGCAAGAGGGCGCGCAGCCTTGGCGCGCAGGAGCGTGGTCTGGATGCGCTCCTTCTCGATCAAGTTGGTGACCAGATTCCGCAGCGTGGCGCGGCGATGCGCCGGATTGCGTCCTAGTTTGTAGCCGTGCTTAAGGTGTCTCATATGTTCGTCCAGTTCATGAATCGGCGCGGCGCGGTGCCAGAAACGCCATGCGCGTCAATCGTCCCTCCCCGCCAAATTCGCGGGGCAAGCCGGGACTTGTCTGTTCCCTTCGCTTTGCTCCCGGCACTGCGCCGCCCGCCTGCGGCGGGCATGCTTCGTGCCGGGCTAATATACAATCGCCGCTCCGCGGCTTACTTCAGGGGCTAAAGCCCGACTCGAAAAAAACAGCACTTCAACGCCGGGGCTGAAGCCCCGGCCTCCTAAAAACCACGAAAACATACACCGCCCGCTTTGCTCCCGGCCTCCTGCGCAGCAGGCCTTCATTTCGTTCAGGTCAAGGCAGCGCCCCTACAATAATCGGCGGACAAAAGCGGCAGCCCTTCGACTGCGCTCAGGATAAACAAGCTGCCGCACTCCAAAGCGCTTCGCGCCGTCCCAAGCGAAGATGCCGGGCTGAAGGCCCCGGCGCTACATTCAAACCTAAAGCAAGAAACTAAATTCGCCGAGGAGACCTGTCTGCCGACAGGCAGGCGCCGGCGCTACTTCCCCCGGAAACTAGGCCGTGGGGGCCTCGCCCTCGACCGGAAGAGGCGCGGTCTGGCTGGGGAGCGGCGGCCAGATGATGCGGCCGTGCTCGTCGAACTTCATGCCCAGGCTGAGCCCCAACTTCTGCAGGATGTCCTTGATTTCGTTCAAGGACTTGCGGCCGAAGTTTTTGGTTTTGAGCATTTCGGATTCGGTCTTCTGCACCAGCTCGCGAAGATTCTGGATGTTCGCGTTCTTCAGGCAATTGTAGGAGCGCACCGAAAGCTCGAGCTCTTCGACGGAGCGGTCGAGGTACTCGAGACGCGGGTCGGCGTAATTCTCGACAACCTGCTCGGCCACTTCGGGCTGCTCCTCGAAATTGATGAAGATGCTCATATGATCCTTCATGAGCTTGGCCGCGAGTCCGATGGCATCCTGCGGGGTGATGGCCGAGTTGGTCCAGACCTCGAGAGTGAGGCGCTCGTAATCGGTCATCTGGCCCAGACGCGCGGCTTCCACCGCGTAGTTGACCTTGCGCACGGGCGAATGCACTGAATCGATGGGGATGTAGCCGATGGGCAAATCCTCGTCGAAGTTGCGGTCGGCGGCGACATAGCCGCGGCCGTTCTTGACGCGCAGGTCCAGCTCGAGCTTGCCGCCTTCGCTGACGGTAGCGATGTAGACGTTCTTGTCGAGCACGGCGATGTCGGCGTCCTCTTCGATGCTGGCGGAGGTGACCGGGCCGGGCGTCTCGACGCGCA
>JBJKQB010000166.1:0-16335 GCA_046705825.1 Candidatus Acidiferrales bacterium | reverse complement strand
TGGCCCAGACCGGCTCGTAAGCGATTAGGATACGCGAGAACGCTTCCGGGGTCAACGCGGCCATGCCTCCCTCGAACTGGCGTTTCAACACATTCCTGGTCTGATTCCCTTCCCGCTCAACGAGCGTTTCTCCGACGCACACGATGGGCGTCAAGCCTGCCCCCAGCGCCGCCCGCGTTTTGCGATTCACAGTCTCGTCCGTCTCTCCAAAATACTGCCTGCGCTCCGAGTGCCCGACGATGACGCCCTCGCAGCCTGTCTCGACCAACATGCGCGCCGAAACCTCACCGGTGAACGCGCCTTCCTTCTCCCAGTGCAGATTCTGCGCCGCGATGGCGATGCGGCTGTCTTGCGCCGCCTCAACCGCAACCCCCAGATCCGTAAAGGGAGGCGCCACAATGACTTCGCAGTGCGTCGTGCCTTCGACCAAAGGCTTGAACGCCTCGAAAAACCCGCGCGTCTCCTCGCGCGTCTTGTACATCTTCCAGTTGCCTGCTATGACCGGCCTGCGCACGTGCACCTCCTCTACATGACCCGGAAGCAGCGAGTTTAGCGGCTGAGTGGTTGGGAAGCAAGGCGCGCGGCCGGATTACCGTCCAACCGAGGCGTTCGGGATGGACTCCGATCGGCGCGTCCGCAAATCGCGTTAGCAAATCGCATTGGCTTCGACCGGCAAAGAGCCTAGAATATCCTCAGGCGGGTCGGCAATGGGTTTCCGTTCGATTCTTCTGATGGCAGCAGCCTTCGCGCTGTGGTCGGCCGGTGTTCCGGCCACGCCCGCATCCCCTCAGTTGCAGGTCCATTCTCCCAAGGAGTCTAACGGGCGCTTAAGCGAGCAGGGCAAGCTTGACCTGGTTCGTTACGTTGACGGCGAATACGCAAAGGTCCTTATTCCCCTTCCGCATGAAAAGAGCGGTTTCAAGGTAGTAGTGGGCAAGCCGCTCAACGTGAAAGACCTGCAGTACGAGTTGCGCCACAATGGCGCGATCGCGAATCCTGGCGACACGGTGCAGATCACCAAGCTCGAATTTCACGCCAAAGACATCGCCGTGCAGATCAATGGCGGCGGCAGAAAGAAATTCCATCTGCGCGAGCATCTGCAAGTCAGCATGGGCGGCGGCATGTCGGGGCCGCCGGTTGCGGATCATCCCAACGAGGGTCGCGGCACCACGATCATCTTGGACTACGGGCGCCCTGTGCCTGACCTGACGCCGGACCAGTTGAAGGAGCAGTTGTCTCAGCTGCTGGATTTTTCCAAGCATTCGGCTGCGGTCAACTGGTTCGACACCCTGCCCCCCAAGGTTCAGCAGGCCATTCGCGAGCATCGCGCGATAGTAGGCATGGACGAGGAGATGGTGATTGCTGCCCTGGGGCGTGCCGACCACAAGGTGCGCGAGCAAAATGCTCAGGGCGAGAACACCACCACCTGGATTTACGGCACGCCGCCGGCCAAGACCGTTTTCGTCATCTTCATTCACGAAAAAGTGAGCAAGGTCCAGGTCTACAACGACCCCAACTCGCCGAATTCCGCCAACGCTCAGCCATCCTCGGGCCCAAACTGACCGCGTATCTCCACGTTGGCCAGAGAGCAAACCAGCCTCGCGACCTCTTCCGTGTAGCGAAGCAGAGCGTTCTGTTTTGCTGAGGCCGGCGCGAATTTGACTTTTCCGCCGCTGTGCCCTAGCATTTTTTTTCACAAGGAGACGCGCTGACATCCTTCACGCGAAGGCCTTAGCAGCTTTTGTGACGTCGATCACAATCGGCCGTGGGCGCTATCACGGCTTCCGAAACAGAACCACGGCAGCATAAGCTTTCTCAGTCTTTTCGCACTCGCGGCCCGTGAGCGTTAACGGCGGTGTCACGCGGGCGGCTTGTGGCGCGCGATTCTCGGCCTCGCAGTTCGAAATCGCACAACACTCACCAAATTCACACCAAATTTACGGAGGAAGAATGGCCATCAAGGTCGGAATCAACGGTTTCGGAAGAATCGGACGCAACATTTACCGCGCAGCGCTGGGCGATCCGGGAATCGAAATCGTCGCCGTGAACGACATTACGGACGCTAAAACCCTCGCCCATCTCCTGAAGTACGACTCGATTTTGGGGAATCTCACGAATGAGATCACCCACACGGAAAACACCATTTCGGTCGACGGCAAGAGTTTCAAGGTATTCAAGGTGAAGGACCCGGCCGAACTGGATTGGGCCTCGGTGGGCGCCTCCATCGTGGTGGAATCCACCGGCCTGTTCACCAAAGGACCGGACGCGCGCAAGCACATCCGCGGACCAGTAAAGAAAGTCCTGATTTCCGCCCCCGCTACGGATGTGGACGCCACCATCGTTCTTGGCGTGAACGAGAAGACCTACGATCCCGCCAAGCACAATGTCGTCTCCAACGCCTCCTGCACCACAAATTGCCTCGCACCGGTCGCCAAAGTGATTCACGACACGTTTGGGATCAACGTCGGCACCATGACCACCATTCACTCCTACACGAACGACCAGAAGTTGCTGGACCTGCCGCACAAGGACTTGCGCCGCGCGCGCGCGGCCAGCCTTTCGATGATTCCCACGTCGACCGGAGCGGCCAAGGCGCTGCACCTGGTCATCCCGGAACTGAAGGGCAAGCTGGACGGATACGCCATGCGTGTTCCGACGCCGAACGTCAGCATCGTGGATCTGACCGTGATGACCGAAAAGCCGGTCACGGCGGAAGCCGCCAATGCGGCATTCAAGAAGGCCGCTGAGGGTCCCATGAAGGGAATCCTCGGCGTTTCGACCGACGAGCTCGTGTCCATCGATTTCCGCGGCGATGCGCGCTCGTCGATTGTCGACGCGCCGAACACGCGCGTGGTGGGCTCGAATTGCCTGAAAGTGCTGTCGTGGTACGACAACGAGTGGGGCTATTCCTGCCGCTGCCGCGACCTGATCAAGTTCTTCGCGGCAAAACTGTAGGAGTTTTGCAACGCCGGCATTTCTCGGGCGATTTTGCCCTTGAACTCTGCAGCGAGACACAGAGCGAAAGAACGTATGGACCGGCTCTGTGTCTCCGTGCCTGTCTGGCCCAGGCTGCGCATGGGAAGGACGCCATGAACAAGCTATCGATTCGGGATCTGAATTTGGACGGGAAACGCGTTTTCATTCGCGTCGACTTCAACGTGCCGCTCGACGGCGCGAAAGTATCGGACGACACGCGCATTCGCGCTACGATTCCCACTCTGAAGCTCGCCATGGAGCGCGGCGGGCGGCTCATCCTCGCCTCGCACCTCGGGCGCCCGAAGGGCAAGCGCGACCCGAAATACAGTTTGAAGGCGGTCGCGGCGCGGTTACAGGAGCTGTTGGGCAAGCCTGTCGAGTTCGCGCCGGATTGCGTTGGCGCCGATGCCGAATCGAAAAGCAAGGCTCTGAAGAATGGCGGAGTTCTGCTGCTGGAAAACGTCCGCTATCATGCGGAAGAGGAGAAGAACGATCCGGAATTTGCCAAGCAGCTTGCGGCGCTGTGCGACGGCTTGTTCGTCTGCGACGCGTTTGGCTCCGCGCACCGCGCGCACGCCTCTGTTGTCGGCATCACAAAGCTCGTGCGCCAATCGGCCGCCGGCCTGTTGATGGAGAAAGAGCTCGCCTACCTCGGCAAAGCCGTTTCCAATCCCGACCGCCCATTTTTGGCCGTGCTGGGCGGCGCGAAAGTATCGGACAAAATCGAAGTGGTGCAGAACCTGATGAAGCTCGCCGACGCCATGTTGATCGGCGGCGCCATGGCGTACACGTTCTTGAAGTCGCAGAACAAGCCGGTGGGAAAGTCGTTGGTGGAAAACGACAAGCTCGATCTGGCACGCAATCTGCTGCAGGAAGCAAAATCGCGCAAGTTCCGCCTGCTATTGCCCGTCGACCACGTGCTGGCCGAATCGCCCGATTCTTCCGCCACGAAGACCACCGCCATCGACGAGACGCCCGAGGGGTGGATGGGCCTCGACATTGGCCCCAAAACCATCGCTGAATTCGAGAAGGAAATTGCGCGGGCGCGCACCATCGTTTGGAACGGCCCACTCGGCATGTTCGAAAAGCCCGCGTTCGCCAAAGGCACGCTGGCCATCGCCAAGGCGGTCGCAGCCGCAACCGGCAAAGGCGCGACCACCATCATCGGCGGCGGCGATTCGGTCGCAGCAGTCGAGCAGGCCGGAGTGGCCTCGCAGATTTCGCACATCTCGACAGGCGGCGGCGCGTCACTCGAATTCCTTGCCGGCGACACCCTGCCCGGCGTGGCCGCGCTTACCGACAAGGCCTGAGCCGCGGGTCGCGCAATCCATTGCGGGCAAGCCGGTTGCGCCAATCGGTTACCGGCCGCTCAATTCCCTTCCGAGAACACGCGAGTCCAGCTACAATGTCGCGAATCGATCATTCGCTCTTAGGCACGGGACCGCGCGCAGCCAGTGTGTCAAAGGGCCGCTTGTGAGTCATCTCCGAACAGGCGTCAAGACAGAATGCGCGCACAGCAGCCGCGCAGGTCCAGCCGCAGGCGGTCCGGGGATGATGCCCGAGAGAGCACGGCAATGAGCGTTCGTTACAGCGCGAGCCCCAATCAGCCGTCAGGCGCGGGCCAAGCATCGCCCGATGCGGCACAAACCTATTGGGAAGAAGTCAACCGGAGCGACTGGAGCCGATATCTTACGGCCATCGAGAAGAAAGCGGTGTTGCTGGCCGCCGAAGCTGCGGGTGGCGGCGGGGTTTCGCTTGAGATCGGCTGCGACGGCGGGCGCTGGTCGTGCATGCTCGCGGAACAGGGCTGGAAGGTACTCTGCACCGACACGCGGAAGGAAGCGCTTGAATTGACGAAGCACCGTCTGCCGCAAGCCCGTTGCTTGCTGGTCAACCCAACCGACACGACCCTGCCGTGCGAAGCGGAGAGCATCGGCCTGCTGCTGTGTATCGAGGTCGAGGCCGTCTCGAACCGGGATTGGTTTATTCCGGAAGCTGCGCGCGTGCTGAAGCGCGGTGGGGTCGTGATAACAACCCTGCTGAACCGCTCGTCTCTGCGGGCGCTGGTGCATGCGGCACGGAAGGGCAACCCGTCCAAGCCGGGCTCGCTGGGCCGATATGAAGTCGCTTATGGGGTGTGGAGAAGAACTCTCGTCCAGTCGGGGTTGCGGCCCATCTACGAACAAGGATTCTGCTGGGCTCCCTTTTCGCGCAACAGCAATTCGCGGGCGATTTCCTGGTTCGTCGGCGCGGAGCGGCTTTTGGGGCTCCATCGCCTTACAACGATTAGCCCCTGGGTTGCCGCCGTCGCGCAGAAATCGTAGAGCGTTGGCGCCCAACGCCGCCCTCACTTCACCCCAAGCTGCCAGAACAGAAAACTCAAAATATTGACTTGCTCGGCGATCTGCTGGCCCACCGGCCGCCCGCCCGAGTGTCCGGATTTCGTGTCGTAGAGCATCAGCACCGGCTTGTCCGGAGCATTTGCCGCATCAGCTTGCAGCCGCGCGGCCATCTTGCGCGCGTGCAGCGGAGCGACTCGCGTGTCGCCATCGCCGGTGATGAACAGCACGGCCGGATACTTCGCTCCGCGATGAATATTCTGGTAGGGCGAATACTTCAGCAGATATCTGAATTGCGCCGCATCGTCCGCCGAGCCGTATTCGGAAACCCACCACGGGCCGCCCATGAATTTCTGGTACCGCAGCATATCCAGCAGCGGATACATGCACACGACCGCGCGGAACAAATCGGGCCGCTGGGTCAGCGATGCGCCCATCAACAAACCGCCGTTGCTCATCCCCTGAATGCCAAGTTCGTCTGCGTTGGTGTACCGGTTGTGAATCAGCCATTCGGCTGCCGCGTAGAAATCATCGAAAACATTCTGCTTGTTCCCAAACATTCCCGCACGGTGCCAGGCCTCGCCGAATTCCCCACCGCCGCGCATATTCGCCGCGGCCCACAGACCGCCGTGTTCGGCCCACACGATCGCTTCCTGACGGAACGACGGCGTCGTGCTGAGATCGAAACCGCCGTAGCCGGTCAGCAGCGTGGGAGTCTTGCCATTACGCGGAAGGCCCTTCTTGTAAAACAGGAACATCGGCACGCGCGTCCCGTCTTTCGAGCGATACCACACCTGGTGCGTCTCGAAAGCGTCCGAATCGACCGGAACCTGCGGCCGCGCCCACGCAGCCATCCGTCCGGTTGCGACATCGTAGTGATAAACCGCCGGCGGTATGGCGAACGACTGGAACGTAAACATGACATCGTTTGAATTCCATCGGGACCGCACTTCGCCAACAGTCCCCGCCGCAGGAAGCTGAATCTCGCCCGCCGCCTTGCCGTTCGGATCGAAAATCTTCAGGTGATAGGAAGCGTCCTGCAGGTAGCGCACCAGCAGCTTGCCTCCTGCCAGCGAGAAGCCTTCGATCGAATTGCGGCTGGCCGGAACAACGTCGCGCCAGTCCGCCAGCGAGGCGTTGCCCGCTAGATCCGCTGCGACGATGCGGTGATTGGGCGCTTTCCAGTCCGTCATCATGTACAGCGTGTGGCCCGCGATTTCCGGCTCAAAAATGGCGGGTATCCCCTTGACCACCGGACGCAGCGGTTCCTGCCTCGTCAAGTCCCGCACGAAAATGTCGTTGTTCCCAGCGGCCCCATGGCTCACTACGATGGCCAGCCAGCGCCCCTCATCGAACAGGCGCGGAGAGATGAGGATGCGCCGGTCGTAACCTTCGCCAAAAATCACGCGGTCCTGCGAAGCGGGCGTTCCCATCGTGTGCCGCATCACGCGAGGGCCCTGCGCGCTGGTCGTCCCGTAGTAGAGCTCTTTGGCATCGCGTGTGAGCGAGACACCGAAATAATGAATCCGCGGAAAACGGTCGGGCAGGTCGCGGCGCGTCCGCACATCCATGATGTGAAGCGTCACTTGGTCCTGCCCCCCGAGGCGAACACCGTAGAAAACGTATCGGCCGTCATCGGATGCGCCCAGCAAGCTGACGCTCGTCGAATGATCCGGGCTGAGCGGCCGCGGATCGACCAGGATTTCCTCGGGCCCATTCACTCCCTCTCGCGTGTAGAGCAGGCTGAGATCCTCATCCCGAGCGCGTTTCATGTAGAACAGCCGGCCGCCGCGGATCAATGGAACGCCCACCGACTCGGTGTGCATCAAGGCGGCGAGACGTTTAGAGATTTCTTCGCGGTCGGGCAGCGAGTCGAGCACGCCGGAGGTGCAGCGGTCCTCGGCATTGATCCAAGCGCGAGTCTGTGGGCTGTCCTGATCCTCCAGCCAGCGATAGGGATCGGGAACGCGAACTCCGTGGAGCACATCCACAACGTCGTCTCTTTGCGCTTTGGGCGGACACCCCGACGGCAGCTTCTGCGCTGCTGCTGGCGTCGGCGCAAGAGCGGTCAGCAGCAGGACGAAAGCGGCAGCAAATGCCGGCGTCCAGCTCTGCGATCCGAAGCACCGGCATGCGGCTGCGAAGCCCGATCCATAAGCGAAGAGGTCACGGCAACGCGGCGAATTCCTGCCGCAAGCCGCTCCTTCGACTGTCTCGTTGCGCGGAAGCATAGGGCAGCCCTCCTGGAGGCCCTGTCATATAGCTTCAGCGCACGTTGGTCAAGCGTTCGTGCTCCGAGCTCGCCGGCGCAGCGAGAAACTCTGCGGGAGAGAAGCGCCTGGCAGGCTCCATCGCAGCCCACAACCGCGAAATCGCGTGAGGAATTTTTGACACGCGGCGCGCGGTGTGGTCAGATGCCGCCGGAGACTTTTCATGCAGCGACATCGGCTCGCACTTTTGATCGCAGTTGCATTCATCCTTTTCTTTGTTTTGGTTCCGTTGTTTACCGCTGGAATCGGGCTGCTGGTGGACTGGATGTGGTTCCGCCACATCGGCTACGGCGAACTCTTCAGCACGGTTCTGGAAACAGAATGGTGGCTGGGATTCATCGGCGGTGTGCTATTCCTGGTGGTTACCGGCCTGAACGTTCGCGCGGCGGGCGGCGTATCCCACCGCTCGGGATATCTGACGGTGACGCCTCGCACCATCGAATTTCCCGGCGCGCAGAAGATTCCTTCTGTTTTTCGCGGGTTGCTGTGGGCCGGACTAGTCCTGGCCGCGTGGCTCGTCTCGCAGTGGTCGGCGACGCACTGGAACCAGTACCTCTTCGCGACGCATGCGGCGCCCATGACGCAAACCGATCCCATCTTCGGGATCAGCCTAAGCTATTACCTCTTCCGCTTGCCATTTCTTTTCTTCGTCTACCACTTGGCGCTGCTCATCGTCGTTCTGACTCTCCTCGCGGTGGCCGCCCGCTACTGGATCGAAGGGGGAATATGGGCTTCGCCCACCGGCATCGGCGTCGGAAGGAATGCCCGTACTCATCTGATGATTCTCTGCGGGGTTCTGTTCCTGCTGCTGGCTTGGCGCGCCCGCCTGGGCATGTACAACCTGGTTTACGCGCCCACGGGCCTCGTGTTTGGCGCCGGCTACACGGATATACATGTGGGCTGGCCCGTGCTGTGGGTTCTCCTTGTACTCTGCGTGATCACCGCGATCGCTTTTTTCGCGGGAGCGGCGCAGGGCCACATTCGGCCGGCTGGCTATGCCCTCGGAGTGCTGATTGGCGTGGCTATCCTGGGCGGGTTGATCGCGCCCGCGCTGGTGCAGCGCTACCTGGTTGCGCCCAGCGAACTCGAGAAGGAACAGCCCTATATCGAGCGCAACATCGAATTCACGCGCCAGGCTTACGGGCTCGACAAATTCGACCAGCGCAGCTTCCCCGCCATTCAGGACTTGACCTCCTCTTCCATCCAGCAGAATGCCGCGACCATGCGGAACCTGCGCCTGTGGGACCACGAGCCGCAGCTCACTACTTTTCAGCAGCTGCAGGAAATCCGCACCTACTACGACTTCGCGAACGTTTTCGACGACCGCTACGTCATCAACTCGCAATTGCGTCAGGTGTCGCTCTCCGCGCGCGAACTCTCCGCCAGCAGCCTGCCGGACCCGAACTGGGTCAACCAGCACCTGATTTACACCCACGGCTACGGGCTGTGCATGGGGCCGGTGAACGAATCGACACCGGACGGCCTGCCCGTTCTCTTCGTGAAGGACATTCCGCCGACGTCGTCGATTTCGCTGAAGGTGAAGCGGCCGGAAATCTACTACGGCCAGCTCTCGAACAACTACTGCCTGGTGGGAACGAGCGCGAAGGAGTTCGATTATCCCTCCGGTCAGGACAACGTCTACAAGCAGTATGAGGGCTCGGGCGGCATTCCTGTGGGCAGTTTGTGGAGACGGCTCCTGTTTGCGATGCGCTACGGCGATATCGATATCCTGCTGTCCGGCTACATGCAACCGCAAAGCCGCATTATGATCTACCGGCGCGTGTTAGACCGCGTCCAAGAACTCGCCCCCTTTCTCACCTTCGACAGCCATCCGTACATGGTCATCGCGAACGACGGCACGTTGCAATGGATCGTGGATGCCTACACCACCTCCGGCCACTATCCCTACTCCGATCCCACACCCGGAATGGGCAATTACGTCCGCAACTCAGTCAAGATCACTATCGACGCGTATAGCGGGCGTGTCACGTTCTATGTGGCCGATCCTTCCGATCCACTCATCCAGTCTTACGAGCGCATTTTCCCCGGCGTGTTCCATCCGCTCTCGCAGATGCCGCCCGATCTGCGCGCGCATATCCGGTATCCGCAGGATTTCTTCGCCGTCCAAGCGGCCAAGTATGCGGTCTATCACATGACCGACCCCAGCGTGTTCTACAGCAAGGAGGACCTGTGGCGGGTGGCCACGCATATGCAGAACGGCGCGTCCACTCCAATGAAACCCTACTACGCCGTCATGAAGCTGGCCGATGTGGGGAATACGGAAGAATTCATTCTGATGGTTCCGTTCACGCCCGCGCGCCAGAACAACATGATCGCTTGGATGGCTGCGCGCTGCGACGGAAACGATTACGGCAAAGTTCTGGTGTTCGAGTTCCCCAAGGAGAAGTTGATCTATGGGCCCGAGCAGATTCAGTCGCGCCTCAACCAAAGCACCGTCATTTCCCAGCAGCTTACCCTGTGGGACCAGGGCGGTTCGCGCGTGATTCACGGCACGCTGCTGGTCGTGCCCGTGCAGAATGCCATCATGTACGTCGAGCCGCTTTACCTTGCGGCCGAGGGAGGTTCCTCGCTCCCTCAGTTGAAACGCGTCATCGTGGCTTATTCCGATCAGTTGGTGATGGAGCCTACGTTGGAAGATGCCCTGAATGCGATCTTCAGTGGCAATCAGGCTGCGCCGATGGAAGCGGCCGCATCCTCCGCGGCAGGGGAAACCGCAGCGGCCACCGCCGCCGGGGGCATTTCCGCCGAGCTGGAAAATTTGATACAGCAGGCGAACGCGCACTACGAACAGGCTCAGAAGGACTTGCGCCAGGGCGATTGGGCCGGATATGGCCAGGAAATCCAGCAACTCGGCCAGATCCTCAAACGGATGCCGGCAAAGCCCCGCAAACGGTCCTCCTCCGGGGCTCCAGCAGGTCCTATGAGCGAACAATGAATACAATCAGCGGATAGCTCCCGCCCGTCGTAATTCGGCACTCATGCTCGATAACGAGCGCCGGAGGAACCGGCCCGCGGCGCGTCCGGCGATGTATCGGAGATCACACCGGAGCGTGACGCGCGTCATCGCCGCTCGTTCAGCCCTCCTGTATCACAGTGATGTTCCTCACGTTCCCCGCACCTATCCCTCGGAACGCTAGGAGAGCGCCTAATGTGCCGCTGTTTTGAACCAGCCGACCCGCTCCTCGAAGTCATGCATGCGGCCGAGCGGCGTGTCACGAAAGTCGCCCATCTGATCCTTAGCGCGGCTGCCACTCTCGGCGTACACGGCGCTTCCCGCCACTCGCGCTTCCAAGCTATTGGCCAGGCGCAAGTTAGGTCGCACGCCGGGTACAACCGCCGTCATCGCGGGGCCGCCGGATGAGCCGCTTCAAAGACGCCGAACATCTGCTCCGCCTCGCCGTCGTGTTCGCCCTGGGCGCTATCGTCCTCGTCGTCGTGCGCGCTATTCTGGTACCTGAGACGTTCGGGGAGTATGGCCATTATCGCGGCAATGCCATTGCAGAAATCGCGGCGCAGCCCGTCAAATTCGCCGGCCACCAGTCTTGCGAGGCGTGCCACGCGGACGTAGCCACCGTGAAGAGCAAAGGGATGCACGTCAGCGTGAACTGCGAAGCGTGTCACGGCGCGCTGGCGAACCATGCGGACGATCCCACCGGAGTGCAGCCGCCCAAGCTCGACACCGCCGTTCTATGCGTCCGCTGCCACGAGGTGAACGGCGCGCGGCCGAAGAATTTTCCTCAAATTGTGGCCAAGGACCACAGCGCGGGAGTGTCTTGCGAGACGTGCCACCAGCCCCATAGCCCCCTGATCGAAGCGGGAGCGAAGCAATGAATCTCACGCGCCGGCAATTGCTGCTTCTGCTGCCCGCCGCCGCGGTTGCGTGGGAATCCGTGCTCGCCGGAACGCCGGAGGCTTCGCCCAATTACAAAATGACGGAGCATTGGTGGGGCATGCTGATCGACATCTCCAAATGCATCGGCTGCGGAAACTGCGTGCGCGCCTGCGCCACCGAAAATGACGTGCCGGAGGGCTATTTCCGCACGTGGATCGAACGCTATCACGTCTCGGACGACGATCTGGTCAATCCAGCCGTGGACTCGCCGGATGGCGGCAAAAAAGGTTTTCCGCTGATCGCGCGCGGCGGGAAAAACTTCTTTGTTCCCAAAATGTGCAACCACTGCGCCGATTCGCCCTGCACGCAGGTATGTCCGGTGGGCGCGACGTTCATCACCCCGGATGGCGTAGTCCTCGTCGATAAGAAGTACTGCCTGGGCTGCCGCTATTGCGTCCAGGCTTGTCCGTACGGCTGCCGTTTTTTGAACCCGAAAACGAACACGGCGGAAAAGTGCACGCTCTGTTACCACCGCATCACCAAAGGCCTGACCACCGCTTGTTGCGAAAACTGTCCGACCGGCGCGCGGCAACTTGCGGACCTGAAGAATCCCAAAGATCCGATCCACGCATTCTTGCGCACGCATGACGTGCAGGTGCTCAAGCCCTACTTGGCCACAGGAGCGAAGGTTTTCTACAACGATTTGGACGGTTCGGTGCGTTAGGGAGGCGCGAGCAGAGGCATGGTTCAAGGTTACATGTACCCGAACGAAATCGAGCTGGCCTGGAGCATCCTGATCGTTTTGTACCCCTTCATCACGGGCCTGGTCGCCGGCGCATTCATTCTGGCATCGCTGGAGCGCGTTTTCCGGGTGGAAGCGGTCAAGCCGACCTACCGGCTGGCTCTGCTGACCGCACTGGCCTTTCTGCTGGTGGCGCCGATGCCGCTGCAACTGCATTTGGGGCATCCCGAACGGTCGTTCGAAATGTATCTGACGCCGCATCGCACGTCGGCGATGGCCATGTTCGGTTTCGTTTATCTCTGGTACCTGATGGCCGTTCTCCTGCTGGAGATCTGGCTGGATTATCGCCGCGACATTGTTTTGCTTTCGCAACAAACGACGGGCTGGCGCCGGATCATCTATCGCGTGCTCACCCTCGGATCATCGAACATTTCTGAAAACGCGCTGCACATTGACGAGCGCGCCGGTTACGTCATCACCGTGATCGGCATTCCCTCCGCATTCCTGCTGCACGGCTACGTCGGCTTCATTTTCGGATCGGTCAAGGCGAATCCGTGGTGGTCCTCGCCCATGATGCCGGTGGTCTTCCTCTTTTCGGCGATGGTGTCGGGAATTGCGGCTGTCCTGCTGCTTTATATGTTCTCTTCGTGGTACCGCAAGCAAACGATTGACATGCGCTGTGTGGACACCATTGCGCGCTATATGTTCTATACCTTCATCATTGACTTCAGCCTGGAAATGCTGGATTTGGTCCACCGCATTTATGAGGCGGATGAATCGTTTCGCAGCCTCGATTTCATGGTCCACACGAAGCTGTACTTTTCTCAGATCGTGCTTCAAATCTATATAGGCACGCTGACGCCGCTCGTCCTGCTCGCCCTGACTCAGTTGTTCAAGCTTGGCGAGAAAACGCGCAAGCGCATCTATGCGGTCGCAGGCGGCCTCACGCTGGTCGGCATTTTCGCCATGCGCTGGAACGTCGTGATCGGTGGCCAGCTCTTTTCCAAGAGCTTTCTCGGTTACACCACCTACAAAATCGGTTTCGTGGCCAAGGAAGGGCTGCTGCCGGCGATCGTGCTGATGGTTCTTCCCTTCGCCATTCTGTGGGTGCTGGTCAAGCTGCTGCCGCCGTGGCCGGAGCGCAGGCTGCTTCCGCGCGAAGACAGCGCTCTCGTTCACGGCGACTAGCCCGCCAAGGGCGGACACCAAAACCGGAGGTGCGCGCCGATGCCTCCCGGGGAAGTGACGTCTCGTACGGAGCTCGAGCAGCTCGCGGAACGAGTGTGTGAGCTCGAACGCCGCATCTCCGCTCTCGAACGCCCCTCCAAGCAGCAAATCGGTGACATCTATGCGTCGCCGATGACCGCTGCGAAAACGGGTGCGTCACCTGCCGCTCAGGCGCAGCCCAGCATCTTCTCCATCTTAGGCACGGCGGTCCTGGGAATCGCGGGCGCCTACGTTCTTCGAGCCGCCGCGGAATCCGGGATCTTTCCTTCCTTCATTGCGGTGACGTTGGCTCTGATCTACGCCGCGGCATGGTTCATCGCAGCGGCGTGGCCGTCACGGCACAGCAGGCTTGCTCGAGATACCTACGCCATCACAGCGGCACTGATCCTTGCCCCACTGCTGTGGGAAACCACCGTGCGGTTCCAAATGCTGGCGCCTGCGCTCGCCGCGGTGGTGCTGGCCCTTTTTGCCGCCTTGGCAATTGGCTTGGCTTGGCGCGGGAAGTTCGCCGCAATCGCCTGGATCGGGACGCTCAGCGCCGTGATCACGGCCCTGGTGCTGATGGTCGCCACGCGCGCGCTGACGCCCTTCACATTATCGCTTCTCGCCATGGCCTTATTGACGGAGTTCGCGACTGTCCGGGTCCGCTGGAGGGAGCTGCGGCCCATCGCCGCCGCAGGCGCAGATCTCGCCATTTTGATTGTGGTCCTTATTCTCGGAAACCGCGCAACGATTCCTCCCGCCTATAAGCCGATCGGAGCTGGAGCAATCGTGGCTCTTGCCGCGACTCTCTTCGGTATTTATGCCGCACATATCTCAGTGCGCTCGCTGCTGTTTCGCCTCAAGGTCACCATCTTCGAAGCCGCGCAACTTGTTGTCGCAGTTCTTCTGGCCGGCTGGGCGGTGCTGCGTGTCACGAATGGCGATGGCCGCACCGCACTCGGCGTGATCCTCCTCGTTGCGGGAGCGGCATGCTACTTCGTCGCGTTTGGCGTGCTCGGACGCCACCGCGAACTCCCCAACTTCTACTTCTATGGCGCCTGCGGTCTGGTCTTCGCGATGGCGGGCAGTCTCTTTGCTATGACTTCCCTGTCGTTGGTAACGTCGCTTTGCTTTGCCGCAGTGCTCACAACCGTGCTGGGAGTCTACTTCCATAGCCCTGCGCTCGACCTGCACGGCGTGGCCTACCTGACCGCTGCTATGGCAGGTTCAGGTTTGCTGGATTATGCTGGCCGCGCTCTTGCAGGGACATTTCCTCCCGTTCCAGGAGCCCTCGTCTTTCTCGCTGCCGCTGCCGCGCTCGTCTGCGCCGCGATGATTGCGCGCTACCCGGGCGAACATCCGGGCGAGCGCGTCTTGCGCCTGCTGCCCGCACTTTGGGCCGTGTATTCCATCGCCGCGCTGTCCGTGGCCGGCATCGTGCGAGTCCTCGCGCGCGACACTCCACCCACTCACCCGCAACTCGCGGTCATTCGCACGGTGGTGACCTGCGCCGCCGCCTTGTTGCTCGCATTTGTTGGCACGCGGTGGACGCGGCGAGAACTGGTGTGGATGGCTTATGCCGCCGCCATTGTAGGCAGTCTGAAGCTGTTGTTGGAGGATTTGCGCTTCGGCACGACGCAGTCGCTCGCCGCGTCTCTGCTGATCTATGGCGCTGTCCTGATTCTGATTCCGCGACTGGTTCGCGCCCGCAAGCGTCCCGCTTAAGAGGCGGCGCCTCTCGCGGCAGCGGCGACCTTTTCGTTCTCTTTTTCGATTCTCTGCTGCGCCAGGAAGGGCTCGAAGCAGCGGCGGCAGCGCGCTTCATACATTCCTCCCGCGCCCACCACAATCAATTCCTCCGACGCGACCAGCCGTTGTGTGTGCACTGCCGGATTCCCGCAGCGCATGCAAATGGCCAGCAGCTTGGTGATCTCCTCCGCGACAGCGAGCAGGCGCGGCATAGGCTCGAACGGGCGGCCCATGAAATCGGTGTCCAGTCCCGCGACGATCACGCGCTTGCCCAGATCGGCAAGCTTGATGCAGGCGTCCACCACCGTGTCGCCCAGAAACTGCGTTTCATCCACGCCAATCACCTCGGTGCGCGGCGCCACTTTGTCGAGAATGTCGCTGCCCGTCTGCACCAGTTCCGAGGCGATCTCCAGTCCCGAGTGCGAGACGATCCCGTTTTTGGCGTAGCGCTGGTCGATCACGGGCTTGAAGATCTGCACGCGCTGTTTGCCGATTTCCGCGCGCCGCAGCCGGCGAATCAATTCCTCGCTCTTGCCGGAAAACATCGGCCCGACGATCACTTCGATCCAGCCCATATTGCCCTTCACAATGTCCATGGGACGCCCCTCCGCCGCCGGGTAAGCTACCACAATGCGGTTGTGGAAAACGCGCGGACTCTCCCGCGAATTTCGGATGTTTTGCGGCCTCCGTATTTAGCTTCAGTCAGCGATACAGCTCGCGATTGAAGAACGGAGCGAAGGCGTTGATCACGGCGATGCGGAAGGCGTCTTGCCGCGTGATCATGTTGTTCGTAAGGATGCCCCACGTTCCCTGGGCGTCGCGGATTCCTCGGCCGCTGGCGAATGCGTCGATTGCTTCGGACAGCTCCATGCCGTCGTCCACCACTGGTTTCGCAAGCGCCGCCGGCACCGACACCGCGCCGGACTGGCCGAAAGCGGCGCGCCCCTTCGTGTCCGCCACGTAAGCCCAGTTCTCAAGGAACACGAGCCTCGATGCGCCATCGCGAACCACATCCAGGCCGCCCTCCAGCCCGACGAAATAGGCCCACGGCTCGTTCTTTTCCCGCGCCATCCGCACAAGCGCCTCCGCCCGCCGGGGGGCGCCAGTCATGATCTCTTCGCGCGTGAGCGGCGTGTGCCGAACGCCGCTCGGCACTTCCACAGCGGCGATATCGAATTGCGCGTCGCTGTCGAGGAC
>JBJKQB010000165.1:0-2753 GCA_046705825.1 Candidatus Acidiferrales bacterium | reverse complement strand
CTGCGTGAAGAACACGTCCGACATGTTCGGGTCATAGTGCTGGCCGGTATGAACCAGCGTCTGCCGTGCTCCGCGCTCGCGCAGCGCGCGCAGCACGGGCGCCGCTTTCATGAAGTTCGGCCTGGCTCCGACCACGTGCAGGATATGGGTTCCTGTGGGCGACATCTTTCTCCAAGCATAACCTTACGACTGCGCCAAAAGATAAAAATCCGAGCGATCGGGCCGCGATGTACCCCAATCTGCACCCGAGCGATTCCCTCATGGGGCAGATGATGAGGAAGAGTCAGCCCCGTACGAAATGCGCCAGATGACGTTGGTTCCGTCGTCGGAGACCAGTAACGAGCCGTCTGCGGCGACCGCAACCCCAACCATCCGGCCATAGACGTCTTTGCCGGCAGGATCAGGAACAAATCCCGAGAAAAACGGCTTGGGTTTGCCTTGGGGTAAGCCATTCTGAAACGCCTGGAACACGAGTTGGTATCCGGCGCGAACCTTCCGGTTCCACGACCCGTGCTCGGCGATGAAAGCGCCGTGCCAGTAGACAGAGGGAAATTGCCGCTTGTCGTAGAACGCAAACTGCAGCGGCGCGACATGCGCCCCCAGAAGAACATCCGGCACAATCGCCTTCGCGACCAGATCGGGCCTTGCCGGAACCCGGTCGTCTACATGCTTGCCCAAATAGGAATACGGCCAACCGTAAAATCCGCCGGCGACAACGTGGGTAAAATAATCCGAAGGCTCATCATCGCCCAGATCATCGCGCTCATTGACCGCAACCCACAGATCACCAGAGTCCGGGTTGCAGGCGAGCCCCACGGCATTGCGCAGACCGGTGGCGTAGATTCGCATGTTCTTGCCGTCCAGATCGGCGGCCAGAATGGCGGCGCGGCGGTGGTCCGATTCGATGGAAACGTTGCTCTTGGAGCCGACGGAAATGAACAGCGTCTTCCCATCGCGGCTGAAGGCCAGCGAACGGGTCCAGTGCTGGTGGTACCCCTGGCCGGGCAAGTCGAGCAGGCGTTCGCCATCTCCCATGCGCTTCGACGTTTTCGGATCATAGCGGAAACGCAGAACCTGGTTCGTATCCGCCACGTAGACGTAGTTGTCGTGAAAGGCGATCCCAAACGGAAGGTCGAGATGATCGGCAAAGACTTCGCGGGCAGCGACCTTGCCGCCGGCGTCAGTTCGCAGCACGACAATCTGGCCGGCGGCGGAATCCGCTACAAATACATCTCCATCGGGAGCCACGGCCAGCCAGCGCGGCTGGGTGAATCCGCCGGCAAAAACGGACACCCGAAAGCCGGGCGGGACCTCGGGTTCGGAGTGCGCCGGGCGCGCAACCACTCGCGGCGGGTTGTAGGTTGTCAACAGACGGGCGACGACCAGCGCCCTCCATCCGCGTACATTGAGCCAGGCAAGACAGGCCAGGACCGCCACAACAGCGCCGAACGCAACCTTCCACCACAGAGAAGCCGGTCTGGAAGACATGGATCTAATGTTGCCCGGCCCGAGCAGACAACTCAAGCCCTTATGCGCGCCGGGAAACCTCCAGATTTCGTCCCAAGTGTTGCAGCACTCGCCTGGCGGCGCGGCGCACAAGCCGCTCGACCGGTCCTCTGCGCTTGCACGCAATCCGTTCACTCAACAGCTTGAATTGCTGGGGGGTGAGCCGCCATCCAGAAGCACCGCAGTTCTCGCGCACACGCTCTGGGCTGTTGGTTTTGGGAATCACCACGATGGGTGCATGGCACAGGCACCAGTTTAGGGCCAACTGCGCCGGCGTCTTGCCGGTTTGGCCGGCTAGGTGGCCGAGCACGTCTTCTCGATCCTGCCGCCGGATGTTCTGCAGTCCCTCGCCCAGCGGGCTGAACGCAATCACCGTAATCTGATTGGCTTCGCAATAGGGCAACAGGCCGTCCTCGATGGTGCGCTCCACCAAACTGAACCTCACCTGGTTGGAGACGATCCTCGTCCTGGTGAGGAAGTTCTGCGCCTGCTTCATGTCGGCAACCGAGAAGTTGCTGACCCCGATATGCCGGACCATTCCCTTCTGCACCAACGCTTCCATCGCCGCCACGGTTTCTTCGATCGGGATTGTGTAATTTGGCCAGTGCAGTTGGTACAGGTCGATGTAGACGGTATTCAGGCGCCGCAGGCTCTGCTCAGCCGACCGCCGCACGTCGGCGCGGCGGAAGTGCCGCGCCGATACCTTGGTAGCAACGAACACATTCTGGCGTATGTCGTGAATTGCCTGGCCGACGATCTCCTCAGTCCCGTAAGCCTCAGCCGTGTCGATAAAAAGCGCTCCGGCTTCTAACCCTGCACGGAGAGCGGTAACGCCACCTCGATACAGGTAGGTGCCTAGTCCTACTTCGGGCACACTGATCCCCGTGGAAGCAAGAAGCTTGAAAGCAACCATGGCAGGAGATTAAAGGAGAATAGCGGTGGACTTCAATTCGGGTAGGGACGGACTGCCCGCCGCAAAGGTGTGTATTTCTCCGCGAGCAGGCAAGGAAGGAATTGGACCAAGGGGCAGGTCCTCTTTGGAGAGACAGATTCAGCCGCGAGTGTGCCGAAGGCGCTTATTTGGCTAGGTTTCCCGGAACCATGCCGGAACTTTCCGCCCTTGCGAATCTTGCCGAGCCTTTTGCCCGATGCTTTGATCCGTATCGCCTGCGAATCGCCAGCAACTCGCGCGTCGCTCGCAGGAAGTCCGTCGGCCGAATCTTAGATCCGGCAACGTCTTTCCAGTC
>JBJKQB010000164.1:0-3210 GCA_046705825.1 Candidatus Acidiferrales bacterium | reverse complement strand
GTACAATATAAAAAGGAGTACTTCGCTGCCGCCGTGCAGGAGTGATCTGCGGCGCTCGTCCTCAATTTCTGATGAACGCTTTTCGACAAGCCGCGATTGAAATTGCGCGAGAAGCCGGCGCCATTCTGCGCGCTGGATACGATCGCCCCAAGGAAATCGAATACAAGGGCGAAGTCGATCTGATCACCGATTCCGATCGCCGGTCGGAGGAACTTGTCGTCTCCCGCTTGCGGGAACGCTTTCCCGATCACGGCATCGTTGCCGAAGAGGGCAGCCGCAAAGAAGCAGCCAACCAGAAGTATTGCTGGCACGTTGATCCGCTCGATGGCACCACCAATTTCGCGCACGGCTACCCATGCTTCTGTGTGTCGCTGGGACTGCTCGAAGATGGCGAGCCGGTCGCCGGCGCGGTGCTCAATCCGGTGTATGACGAACTCTTCAGCGCGGCGCGCGGCGAGGGAGCGTTTCTGAACGATCGCCCCATTCGCGTTTCACCGGTTGCGTCGCTTTCGCAAAGCCTGGTCGCCACGGGCTTCCCCACGCATCATCGCAAAAAGAGCGCCAACATCAACTACTACTGGGAATTCACGCTGCGCTCGCATGGCGTCCGCCGCGACGGCGCCGCGGCCCTGGACCTTTGTGCCGTGGCCTGCGGACGTTTCGATGGCTTCTGGGAATTTGGCCTGAAATCGTGGGACACCGCTGCCGGCACGATTCTAGTTCGCGAGGCCGGCGGCACCGTCACCGATATTGACGGCAAACCGTATCAGCCGGGCGCGCGCGTGTGCATCGCCTCGAATGGAAAAGTTCACGGCGAAATGCGCGACATCATCGCGCGCGTTGCCGAGCGGGTCGCCAAGGTCTAGGGTCGTTTGGCGGGAAAGGAAGCCCATGTACGTTAGGTTGTCGCGTGCATATTTCGAGCCGGAACGTTATGAGGAAATCCGGCGCTTGCTCATGGACGGTGAAAACGACTTGGCGCCGGGAATCCGGAAGCTCGCTGGGCTGGTGAAATTTTATGTCGGCATCCAAAGCACTTCGGGCACCATGGTCAACGTCAGCGTTTGGGACACCCGGGAGCACGCGGAACAAATGGATTCGTTCCAGCCGATGATCGATGCGGGGAAAGAGTTTCGAAAGATTGGGATTCGCTTCGACCCAATCGTAAATTACGAGGTGCTGTGGGAAATCTGAGGCTTTGCGGAGATGGACGTTCGTGAATTCGACTACGAGCTGCCGCCGGAGCGCATCGCGCAGCGCCCGCTTGCCGAACGCGACGCGTCCCGTCTGCTCCTGCTCGATCGCAATAGCGGAGCGTGGCAGGACCGCCAATTCCGCGAGCTGCCGGAAATTTTGCGCGGAGACGAACTAATGATTGTGAACAACGCGCGCGTGGTGCCGGCGAGGCTCTTCGGCCATCGCGCCGGAATTCACGCCCAGCCGCTCGGCAAGCACAATCCCGCGCGCCGCGAGTTCCTGCACGCGCAGATCGAAGTGCTGCTTGTGCGCCAGCTTTCGCCGGATACCTGGGAGGCGCTCGTGCGTCCCGGCAGAAAAATTTCCGTCGGCGAACGCATTGTTTTTGGCGATGGCGAGCTCGAAGCTGAAGTCATCGGCCGCGGCACTTTCGGGCGTCGCGTACTGCGGTTCGCTTCGAAAGACGGCTTTCACGAAACGCTCGGCCGCCTCGGGCACATCCCGCTGCCTCCTTACATCAAGCGCGCTGACGAGCCGCTCGACCGGGAGCGCTATCAGACCGTGTTCGCGCGCCATGGAATTGCCGTTGCCGCGCCTACCGCCGGGCTGCATTTCACGCCGGAAATTCTGGAAAAAATTCGCGCCCGCGGAGTACAGATCGCGGAATTAACGCTCGAAGTGGGCCTCGGCACGTTCGAGCCGGTTCGCACCGAGCGGCTCGAGCAACACAAAATTCACGCCGAATCCTACGAGATTCCCGAGTGCACTGCGGAGGCGATCGCCAAGGCGCGCCGCGAAAATCGTCCGGTTCTCGCGGTGGGCACTACGGTGGTTCGCGCGCTCGAAGATTCCGCGGAGAAGCATGACGGAATGCCCGCCGCCGGAAAATTTGACGCGACTATTTTCCTGTTTCCGGGCAAGATATTCCGCACTGTAAACCAGATGCTCACGAATTTTCACCTTCCGCGCTCCACTCTGCTCGCCATGGTTGCAGCATTCGCTGGCCGCGAAAATATTCTGCGTGCCTATCGCCACGCAGTGGAATCGGGCTATCGCTTCTGCAGCTATGGCGACGCCATGCTGGTCCGGTGACTATGCGCTATCTGATCATCAGCGACATTCATTCCAATATGACGGCCCTCGACGCGACGCTCGCATCGGCCAAGGGCAAATGGGAGCAGGCCGTCTGCCTCGGCGATCTGGTCGGCTATGGACCGGACCCCAACGAAGTAATCGATTGCGTCCGATCGCTCGGCGCGATCACGATTCGCGGCAATCACGACAAGGCCGTGGCTGGAACCGAGGATATCGACGATTTCAATCCCATCGCGCGCGCGGCGGCGATGTGGACTCGCGAGCGCTTGCGTCCGGAGAACCGCGAATTCTTGCAGCAGCTCGCGAAAGGTCCAAAGAGCGTCGACGGTTTCTCCATCGTCCACGGTTCCGTCTACGATGAGGACGAATACGTGTACGCGCCGGAACTGGCGGTCGATGATCTAAAGAACGCGCTGACGCCCGTCACGTTCTTCGGCCACACCCATCTTCAAGGCGGATTCTCACTTCGCGGAGAAGACGTGCAATCGCTGCACATCACGCCGCTGGGCGCCCGTGAATCGTCCACCATCACGATCGATCCGGCCACCACCTATTTGCTGAATCCCGGCTCGGTCGGCCAGCCGCGCGACGGGAATCCGCGCGCCGGATTTGCGATTGCCGACTTCGAAAGCCGCAGCGTTGAATTCTGGCGTATTCCGTACGATATTGTGCGCGTCCAGGAACGCATGACCCAGTCCGGTTTGCCGGAACCGCTGATTCTGAGGCTTTCGTTTGGACGCTGAACAACCGATGAGCTCAACGGGCAACTTCGGAGGAGGAGAAAAAAGCGGCTTCCCGGCTGCGTTCGTCGCCGGAATCGTGATCGTATCGGTCGTCATAATCATTTTTGTGGTCGTAACCCGTACGGACAAACCCGCGCACGGTCAACAGCAGCCGCAACTGCCTTTCTCCGCCGAT
>JBJKQB010000163.1:0-19927 GCA_046705825.1 Candidatus Acidiferrales bacterium | reverse complement strand
GCCCGGTCCAGATCGATCTGCACCATCATTTGCTGCACAACCGGCGCAACGCCGTGCGCGCGAGCGACCGGCCGTGGCGCGAGCGGCTGGCGTTTAAGTTGTGGCGGTGGACGATGAGCGGTTCGCGGCGTTTTGCGCTGGCGGGATGGCTTGGGCGCGCCGGCCTGCGCGGCGTTCAGGCGCTGGGGCTGGCGGGAACGGCGCTGGACCCGTTGCGGGCGTGGAGCAAGTGTCGCGCGACGCCGGCGATTCCGCGAGAATCGTTTCGCGCGCTGTGGAGGAAGAATGGAGCGCGCTGAGAATACGGGGCGCGAGCGCATTCTTGCGCGCATCCGTCTGGCGCTGAAGGCGAGCGCGCCGCGCCATGATTTGGGTGAAGCGCGGGCGATTTTCGCTCCCGTTGCCGATCCGCTGGAGCGCTTCCGGCAGCAGTGCGCGTTGAACTCGACCGAATGCGTGTTCGTGCCCGATGCGGCCGGGGCGGCCAAGGCGCTGTGGTCCGTGCTGGCATCGATTCCAGCCGGGGACATTTTCGCGCAGGACGCGCCATTGCTGCACCGGATCGTGCAGCGGGCCGACGGCGGGCGCGCGGTGCGCTGGTCGAATGCAGGTCCGCCCAGCGAAAGCTCGCAAGCCACGATCACGCTGGCGGAGTGCCTGGTGGCCTCGCATGGCTCGGTGCTGATCGCATCGAGCGGCGCAGGGCGCGCGGCTTCGGTGGCTGCGCCGGTGCATATCGTGGTTGCAAGCGAATCACAACTCGTGCCTGATCTGGCGTCCGCGCTGGCACGCGCGAAACAGAAAGGGCTCGCGGAAACGAATTCCTGCGTGTTCCTGATCACGGGATCGAGCCGGACGGCGGATATTGAGAAGATTCTGGTACTGGGCGCGCACGGGCCGCGGCGGCTGGTGGTTGTTGTGATGCGCAATCTCGATGGGTGACGCCAAGTGGTAGACTGCGGGCAGTTCGCATGAAGGGACGATGAAGCGATGCGGTCTCCAGTGCTCAAACTGGATGCGCGGGACAACGTCTTGATCGCGCTGGCCGATTTGCGCCAGGGCCAGCAGATTACGTTCGATGGGAGCACCTACGAGCTGGAGACCGACGTTCCGGCGAAACACAAGTTCGCCACCGCGGATTTGGCCGTGGGCGACAAGGTGATCATGTACGGCGTGCTGGTGGGCGAAGCGATGAGGCCGATTCGGCGCGGCGAGGCGCTGACACCTCTCAACCTGCATCATCAGGCCGCGGCGTTTCGCGAGCAGACCCGGCAAATTCGGACGCAGCCGCCGGACGTTTCGCGCTGGCGCGCGCGCACGTTCATGGGCTATCGCCGCGCGGACGGGCAAGCCGGCACGCGCAACCACTGGCTGGTCGTGCCGCTGGTTTTTTGCGAGAACCGCAACATCGCGGTGCTGAAGCAAGCCTTCGAAGAGGAACTGGGATTTGCGGCTCCGCAAATCTACCGGCGGCAAGTGGCCGAGCTGGTCCGTCTGTATCGCGAAGGGCGCGCGGACGAAATGCGCGCACATGTCTCCGGGGAAGCCGGGGCGGGAGGCGGCGCAGGCGTTTTCGAGCACATCGACGGGATTAAATTTCTGATGCACGAGCAGGGCTGCGGCGGAACGCGCGAGGATGCGCGCAACCTTTGCGGGCTGATCGCCGGATACATCCATCATCCCAACGTCGCGGGAGCCACGATTCTGAGCCTGGGCTGCCAGAACGCGCAAATGGACATCCTGCGCGAGGAAATCGCGCGGCGCGACCCGCACATGGCCAAGCCGGTGCTGTATTTCGAGCAGCAGCGCTCCGGGACGGAATTTGCGATGCTGTCGAGCGCAGTGCGCGACACTTTCGTTGCTCTTGTCGAGGCGGAAAAGCTGCGGCGCGAGCCGGTTCCGCTGTCGCAATTGTGCGCCGGATTGAAATGCGGCGGCTCGGACGGCTTTTCGGGAATTTCCGCGAATCCGTCGATCGGGCATACAGCCGATCTGCTCGCCGCGCTGGGCGGCCGCGGAATCCTCGCCGAGTTTCCGGAGCTGTGCGGCGTCGAACAGGAATTGATCGATCGCAGCGTGAGCAAGGAGGTTGGCGATCGTTTCATCCAGTTGATGCGCGACTACGCCGCGCGCGCGAAAGCGGTGCGCTCGGGCTTCGACATGAACCCCTCGCCCGGCAACATCCGCGACGGCCTGATCACAGACGCGATGAAATCCGCGGGCGCGGCGAAGAAGGGCGGAACCTCGCCCGTGACCGCCGTGCTCGATTATCCGGAGTACTCCACGATTCCCGGGCTGAATCTGCTGTGCACGCCGGGGAGCGATGTGGAATGCGTGTCCGCGCAAGTGGGGGCGGGCGCGAATGTGGTGCTGTTCACCACGGGTCTGGGCACGCCCACAGGCAATCCGATTGCGCCGGTGGTGAAGATCTCGACCCATTCGGAATTGGCGCGGCGCATGAGCGACATCATCGATTTCGACGCGGGCGCAGTCGTGTCGGGCGAGCGCTCGATCGAGCAGACGGGCGAGGATATTCTGGAATTCGTGATCCAAGTGGCCAGTGGCGCGGCCAAGACCAAGGCCGAACGGCTTCGGCAGGACGACTTCATCCCCTGGAAGCGAGGAGTATCGCTGTGACCGGCGAGAAGACTCCCTTCCGCCTGGACGGCAAAGTGGCGGTGGTGACCGGCGGGGCCAGCGGCATCGGGCAGGCGATTGCGGAGCGCTTCGCGGCCAGCGGCGCCTGCGTGCACGTCCTCGACAAGAACGGCGAGCAAGCGGCGGAAACAGCGCGGGCAATTTCCTCGCGATACGGGACGGCGAAGGCGGTGGCCTGCGATGTTTCCGATCAGGAGCAGGTCAGGGAGGTCTTTCGCCGGATTGCGCAGGAGTCGGCCGTGCATATTCTGGTGAACAACGCGGGGGTGTCGCACATCGGTTCGCTGGAGAAAACGAGCGAAGCGGATTTCGAGCGTCTTTTCCGGGTGAACGTCAAAGGCATGTACAACTGCATGCTGGCGTGCATCGAGGGGATGAAAGCGGCGGGCGGCGTGATTCTGAACATGGCATCGGTGGCGGGCTCGACGGGCCTGGCGGACCGCTTCGCCTATTCCATGACCAAGGGCGCGGTGATCGCCATGACGTATTCGGTGGCGCGCGACTATTTGAGCTACCACATCCGCTGCAACTGCATCTCGCCGGCGCGCGTGCACACGCCGTTCGTCGACGACTATCTGCAGAAGAATTATCCCGGCCGGGAGAAGGAAATGTTTCAGAAGCTTTCCAGCACGCAGCCAATCGGACGGATGGGAGAGCCCCGCGAGGTGGCCGATCTAGCGTTATTCTTGTGCTCCGACGAGGCGGCCTTCATCACCGGCGTGGATTATCCGATCGACGGCGGGTTCCTCAACCTCCATGGCTGATCTTCGGATGGATGCGAGGGTTGGCCCGCGGCCATGAACATCGACGCGCACCAGCATTTCTGGCGCTACGATCCGCGGCGCGATACGTGGATCACGAACGAAATGTCCGTTCTGAAACGCGATTTTCTGCCGGTGGATTTGCTTCCGGAAATGGCCGCCAACGGAATCGGGGGCAGCGTCGCGGTCCAAGCGGACCAGTCGGAGAACGAAACGCTTTTCCTGCTGGACTGCGCGGCGCAGCATGCGGAGATTGCAGGCGTGGTTGGCTGGGTGGACCTGCGCGCGGCGAATGTGCGCGAGCGCCTGGCCTTCTTCTCGCAGTTCCCGAAACTGCGCGGCTTTCGCCACATCGTGCAGGCCGAGCCCGATGACCGCTTTCTCCTGCGCGAAGACTTCTGCCGGGGCGTGGCCTGCCTGCGCGAGTTCGGGTTCACCTACGACATTCTGATCTACCCGAAGCAATTGCCTGCGGCCTGCGAATTCGTCGAGAAGTTTCCGGAGCAGCCGTTTGCGATCGACCATCTGGCGAAACCGCTGATTCGCGCAAGAGAGATGGAGCCCTGGCGCGAGCACATCCGGGCCATCGCCGCTCATCCCAATGTTTATTGCAAGCTTTCGGGAATCATTACCGAAGCGGACTGGCGCAACTGGTCGGCGGAGGATTGCCAGCCCTACCTCGACGTGGTGTTCGAGGCTTTCGGCTCCGGCCGGCTGATGTTCGGCTCCGACTGGCCCGTTTGCCTGCTGGCCGGAACGTACCGCCGCGTTGTGGAGCTGCTCGGCGACTGCACGCGAAATCTGCCTCCCTCAGATCGCGAAGCGATTTTCGGGTTGAACGCGGCGCGGTTCTATGGCTTAAGCTGTCGCGGGGCGGAGCGAGGCTAACTTACGGATCGCGCCCGACTCGCACATAGAGCCTAACTCACGGATCGAGGCTGACTCGCGGATCAAGGCTCACTACAGATTCGAGGCTGACTCATGGACCTGCAACTGAAAGAGAAAGTTGTGATTGTGACGGGCGGGGCAAAGGGGATCGGGGCATCCATCGTGCAGGCGTGCGGGCAGGAGGGCGCCATTCCGGTGATCGTCGGGCGCAGCGCGGAGGCGGCGGACCGGCTGCAGGGGCAGCTGCATCGCAGCGGCGTGATCAGCCACTTCATTCAAGCCGAGCTGGGCGATCCGGAGAACTGCCGGAAGGCGGTGGAGGAGACGATTCGCACGTTTGGGCGGATCGACGCGCTGGTGAACAACGCGGGGCGCAACGACGGTGTGGGATTGGAGCGCGGCGATCCCGCGCGGTTCATGACGTCGATCCAGGAGAATCTGCTGCATTACTACGCGATGGCGCACTACGCGCTGCCCTATTTGAAGCGAGCGCGCGGGTCCATTGTGAATATCGGATCGAAAGTGGCGGTCACCGGGCAGGGGAACACCTCCGGCTACGCCGCCTCAAAGGGCGGGATACTGGGGTTGACGCGCGAATGGGCGGCCGAACTGCTGGCGTACAGCATTCGCGTCAACTGCGTGCTTCCGGCGGAGGTGATGACGCCGCTGTACGACTCGTGGCTAAAGACATTTCCGAATCCCGAACAGAAACTGCAGACGATCCTGTCCAAGATTCCGCTGGAAAAACGGATGACCAAGGGCGAGGAAATCGCGGCCATGGTGGTCTTCCTGCTTTCGGCGCAATCGGGGCATACGACCGGCCAGGAGATTTACGTGGACGGCGGATACGTGCACCTCGACCGGGCCCTTACGTGACGCCCGGCGCGAGCCGCGAGCGCTTGTGCCATCTGCACTGGAGGCAATCTACTCAGCACTAGCGGCGCCGCTTATTTCCGCCGACGGTTCGGTCGAAGAGCCGTTCGACTGCTGCTGAAACCAATACAGAACCAGTTCGACCCGGGACGAGACGCCCAACTTCTCGAACAGGCCAACCAGGTTCTGATTCCCACGATTTCCGGGCTGCAGGAGCGTGATCCCGCCGCGGTTCCCCGGGTCTACGAAAAATCCTACCGGCTGATTTTTTATCTTGCCGTGCCCGCGTTTGTCCTGCTGGTGGCGATGAGCCCGGCTGTCTCGGTGATCTGGCTGGGCCGCTATCAGCCGCTGTTCGTCGAATTCGTCGCGCTGCTGGCGACGGGCTGGCTGGTCAACGTGCTCAGCAATCCGGCCTATGTGGTCGATCTGGGCACAGGCGCGCTGCGCTGGGTTTCGCTGGGATGTCTGCTCACAGCGGCGCTAAATGCGGGCCTGGGCTTCGCAGCGGGCAAAATGTTCGGCGGCCCTGCTGTGGTTTTGGCGACCGTCGTGTCTCTGATCGCGGGGTACGCGGCGATTCTCGCTGCGTACCACATTCAGAATCGCGTGCCGTTCCGGGCGCTGATTCCGCCGGCGAGTGCGGGCATTCTGGCGGCCAGCGGCGGTGTAGCGCTCCTGTTCTTTCCGTTTGCGAGCCACGCGGGATCGTTCTCGGCTGCGCGCGTCGCATGGGGACTCGTCGCGGCATTGGTCATGCTGATCGTGCCGATGTGGGTTCATCCCATGCGCCGGCGGGTTTGGAATTGGGTCACCTCCGGAGCAGCGGCGTGAATTGTTCGCTCGGGGAGTTCTTTCGACGATGATTCTTTGGGGAGCGAGCCCGTGCGCGCCAATCGCCACTCGCGTCGCGGTGGCCGGAGATTTCCTGCCCGACTGGAAAATCGGCGCATCAAAGCCGAATGTCTTGGCGGGCTCGAGCTGGAAAGAACTGGCGCAAACGCTCGCGCCGCATTTCGAGGATGTGGCGATTTCCTTCGCGAATTGCGAGTGCACGCTGGATACCGAGGGTCTCGCTCCTCATCCGGTCGGCGGCCTGGGCGAGAACATTTCCGCTGCCGCCGAGTGTCTCGATTACCTTGCGGCGATTCGCGCACGCGTGGTTGGAATCGCGAACAATCATGTCTACGATTTTGGCGCGGAAGGCGTCGAACGCACGCGCCGCGCAATCGCGGCCCGCGGACTGACCCCGCTCGGCGCAGGGCGCACGCTCGAAGCGCCGCCGGAAGTGTTCGTCTGGCATGGGCCGGAGCCGCTGCGCGTGGGATTCTGGGCCGCGGCTGCAGCGACGCGCACACCTTCGACGCGCGCGTTCGCCGGAGTGGAACCCGCAACATTGTCGCGCGCCCGCCAGGCGCTTGCGGTGATGGACGAGCGCGGTGCGCGCTTTCGCATCGCGCTGCTGCACGCTGGATGTTTGCGCGCCAGTTATCCTGCTCCGGAAGATCTGCGGCTGATGGACGCTCTGGCGCGAGCGGGATTCGATATTGTGGCCGCTGCGCATTCGCATCGTATCTCCGGCGCTCGAGCCATTCCTGCGGGCAGGGAGCATCCTGGCTTCTGCTTTTACGGCCTCGGCAGCATCGTGTCGGGTTACGCCGCGTCGGATGCCGAACGCGAGGGTCTGATCGTTGTGGCTGGATTCGACGCGCGCGGCCAAGTTGCCCGCATCGAAGCGCGCAGCGTGCTGCTCGATGAACACGGTATCGGCGCCGCTCCGCCCCGCGATGCGGACCCTGTACTCGAGCACTTCCGCCTGCTATCCATGCGAATCGCCGGAGGCTCCTGCGAGCACCTCTTCTATCGCGAGATCTCGCCGGGGTTCCTGCGCCTCTATTTGCGCGATTCGCGGCGCGCCTTCACCGAATCCGGCGTGCGCGGTCTTGCGCGGAAGGTGCGGCGCATTCGCATGCGCCACATCCGCCGCCTCGTGCATGCGGTGCTGCCATGACCGCGAAGAACGCGGAAGCGGCGGCAACCGCGTTCGCACTCGTGCTCCTTGTCGTTCCCCTCGTCGCCCGCGCGTGCGAACGCTTCGGCGTCCTCGATCGGCCTGGCCCGCTGAAAATTCATACGCGGCCGATTCCGCGCCTCGGCGGCCTCGCCATTGCCGCCGCGGTTCTCGCCGGGATTTCCGTGACCGGCGCGCTTGCGTTCACGCCGTGGCAGGTCCTGCTCGCCTTCGCGCTGGTCTGGCTCGCTGGCTTCGTTGACGACTTGCGCGGGCTGCCTCCGCTCCTGCGTTTGACGGCTCAGCTCCTGGCGGGATTCCTGTTCTGGCGAGCGGGCTTGCGTGTTTCTGCGGGCGTAAACGCGTTCGCGGGCCTTGTATGCGTGTGCGCTCTCGTCGTGCTGTACGTCAACGCGTTGAATTTCCTGGACGGCTCCGATGGCCTGGCTGCGGGGGTGGCTGGGATCGCCGCGCTGGCTTTTGCTTCGGTCGCCTGGGGCGCGCAACACTTGCTGAGCGCTGCGCTGGCCTCGAGCCTGTCCGCGGCCTGCGCGGCCTTCCTGATTTTCAACTTTCCGCCGGCAAGGATTTTCCTGGGCGATAGCGGCAGCACATTGCTCGGGCTGTCGCTCGCGTATCTTGCTCTTGACTTCTACCGCGCGCATGACCTGAGTGCTGCCGTGGCGGCATTCCCGGTTTTTGTCGCCGCGCTGCCTCTGCTGGACGCTGCGATCGCGATCCTTCGCCGCCTGCGCCAATCGCGACCCGTCATGGAAGGCGACCGCTGCCATTTGTACGATGCCGCCCTGGCCCGCGGATGGACACCGAAAAGGATCGCTCTGGCCTGGTACGCGATCAGCGCGGCGTTCGCGGCGATAGGCTTGCTCGCTCTGCGCGCGAACCGCCCGGTGTTCGTCGCACTCGGCGTAGTGGTAGCGGCGGGCCTGCTCGTTGCCGCTGTTTGCCTCGGCGTCCTAAGCCGCGATCTTCCGCCGAAGGGCAGCACGCGGAACTCCGCTCTCCTGCGCATTCCGCCCCTGCGCTAGCGCGCGAGCCACGCGTCGCGCCTCATGCCCTATAATGGATGGAGGCCGGTTCTAAAATCCTCGGGAGGTTTCTATGGCATTCGGCGCCGATGAAATTCGTGCCAATCGCGACTACTTCATCCACAAACTCCATGCGGAAAAGCAGCGCAACGACGTGCTCAAGGCGGTGGAAGGCACGCTGCCCTTCGATTTCATTCTTCTGGACACGCGCGGCCGGGAAGCCTACGCCGGCGGCCACATTCCGGGCGCCTGGTGCGTCCCGCAATCCGAATTGGGGCAAGCGCTCCCGCTGCTGCCGAAAGACAAGGAAATCGTGACCTACTGCTGGTCGCACGATTGACAGCTCTCCGCCCAAATGGCTCTGCAGTTGGCAGAGCGCGGCTTTCTGGCCAAAGAAATGAACGTGGGTTGGAAGGAGTGGACGCAGAATCGCCATCCCACGCATCAAGGCAACGCGGGCGCGGACCAGGTTCGCTGTTCCTGCAGCAAGTGACCTTGCTCCGCTTGCCATTCAAAATCGGAAGAATCTTAGTAAGAGCCGTTTCAGGTTGGATTCGACAGGATGGTCCGCACGGCGTGCCGGTTGCGGTCGTTGGGAGTGGCTTGCTTGGTCGCATTGCCCAGCTGCACCAGCAGCTTGCGCAGCTTGGCGCGTTCTTCCAGGTCGATGTCGATCACTTCGAAGGCGCGCGCCTGGGTATTGGCGTCGCGCACGATCGTTTGCGCCCGGATGTTCTTCTGCGCCGCATTCAGGCGCAGGCCCACCACGCTGCCCGGATGCAGGCTCTGCTCGCACAGCGCGACGCCGCCGCCCAGGGTCATTTCCGGAATTTCCACCTGGCAGTTTTCCTTCAGGCCTGTCGTGCTGGCTGGCACGGGATACTCGAGCCGCAGGCGCGGATAACGCCGCTGGCGAATCGCGGACGATTGCGGATCGGGATCGAGGGGTTCGATCGAAAAGTCGGCGGTACTTAACCCGCTGCGCGGCACGAAATTGCGCGCCCAGTCGGGATCGATCTTGGCCATGGCCTGCGCCGCGACCAGTCGCAACTCCGGCGCGTGCGCCCAGCGAAACGCCTTCCGCGCCTCCGCGATCTTTCGCAGCGCGGCCTCCGCGGCCACGGTGCGCAGCCGCCCCAGCGCCTCGATGGCCTTCAGCTGCAGGTATCCCGATCGTCCCTTGGGGATTTCTTCCTCGGCGATGCGCAAGAAACGCGTATTCGCCGTTTGCTCGCCGCTCATCCCGATTTCGTCCACGGCCAGCGGCCGGATCAAGTCGTCCATGGAATCGAAAAGCTCCAGCAGCAGGCGCCCGCGCTGCGGCGAGCCGCTGCCCGCAATCTGCCGGACCACCCGGTCGTGCGCCGTGCGCTTCCATTCCCGCATGCGCAGCGGCAAGGCTTGCGCCAGCGTATCCGGATCGAGGCGCGCCAGCATTCCGATCGTATCCATAGCCTCGTTGGTTGATCCCTCGCGCAGGGTGCGGCGCAAATGGTCGAGGGCCTCCGGCCCCAACGTCTCCAGCATCGAAATCAGGAATTCGCAATCCTCGCGCAGGCCCGCGCGCGAGAACCGCGAGGCGATCTGCTCGGCAGCGGGCGTGGGCATGCGCCGCAGCAGGTCGCGCAGCCCGTTGGGCAGTTCGCCGGACCGCAGCGCCTCTTCGATGAATTCCGGCACGCGATTTTCCACGCCAACTCGCGCGCGCAGATTCTGCGCGACGTTGAGCCGCTCTCCCTCGATGTAGCCCACCAGCTCGACCGAGCGCTGCAGCCCCGCATACGACCGTTTGCGCGCCGCTTCCTGCGACAGCCGCACGAAGGCCGCGCTCAGCACGCTCTGCAACTCTGGGTCGCTCTCCTCCGCCAGCCGCACTCCCACCTCGCGGATGGTTTCACTGAGCAAGCGTTCCGGCCCGGCCGCGTACACGGGCGCGAGTTCGGCGAGGCCCATGGCCGCCTGGCGGCGCTTCTCGCCCGTGCTGTTCGTCACGAAACCCGCGTAGCGATTCAGGATTCGATCCGCGGTCTCCGCATCTCCCTTGGCGCGCAGCCCTTCGACGAATTCGCGAATGCGGCCGGGCGGCACGTACCAGGCGTCGTCCGAGTCGAGCACGGCCCGCTTCTTTTCGTCGGGAACCTGGGCCCAGAACTGCTCGGCCAGTACATCGGCCTGGCTCGGCGCCTCGATGCCGGCCTCCGCCATCTTTTCTTCGTAGGCGCCCAGCACTTTGCGCAGCGCGGTGAGCTCCTGGTTCATGTCGCCCAGAAGCTGCTTCACGGCATCGACCTTCACGTCGCCGCGTTCGTAGCTCTCCACCGCGAAGCGCACCGCGATATGTTCGGCCAATTTCAGCAGGGCGGACTTGTCGGTCATTTCGGAGGGAGCTTGCGCCGCCAGCCCCGCCAGGGCCTGGCTGACGGTGAACCGCGCGCGCCGCGGCAAGTGCGCCAGGCGCGACTGGAAGGCGCTCGAATCGATTGCCTCTTCGCCGGAAGTCCGCGCGATCTGCGCGAGCACCTGGAAAATTCCCTGCAGTTCGTCTTCGTGCAGGGTCATCAACCCGGTCTCGATCGCGGTTCCGGTCCTCGTTCTCGCCGGGCCAGCCGTGCGGATCGCCGCGCTGGCCTTGGCCCATCTTCCCGGAGTACTGGACGCGCCGCGCTGCCGGGTTCTCGAGGGCGGCAGAGGCGAATACCCCTCCGCCGGAAAATTCCCGGGAGCGCTTCCCGCATGGCCCGAGCCGCTCTTTCCTATGTCCACGGCCGGTCCCGCGAGCAGGGCGTGTTCGGCTGACGATTCCGGCGGGTTCGCCGCGCCCGGCGCTCCTGCGGAGGCCTCATCTGACGGCGGCTTCAGCCAGAACCCGCCCGCACTCGCGTCGATTTGAGTCCCGCGCCCGCTTCCGCCGGCGGTCCCGCCAATGATGTTCCAGCCCGGCTGCCCGCTCCCCTTTCGCGGCGAGGCAGGCGCCCCGGAACCCGAGCCCGGGAATCCGCCGCCTTGCGGCTGCGCGCTCGCGCCACCCGGCACGACCACAGCGCCGCCCTGCAGGCCTGCGCCCGCACTGCCCGCTTGACCTGGAATCCACGCCCCGCGCTCGATCTCCAGCGGCGCCGCATCGTAGGACGATCTCCAACTGCCCGAATCGCCCGCGGAATACCCCTCTCCCGATCCGCCGCCTTGTCCCGATCCGCCGCCTTCGCCGGAGCCTGCGCCCTTTCCGGCTTTCATTCCTTCGGCGGCGACGATCAACTTCAACAGCTTTTCCGGATCTTGCAGCATCTCGTCCTGCTGATCCGCGCTGAGCCCCAAAGTGCGCGCTGCCAGCTGCGCCGCCACTGTCGTTTTGGCCACCGCGGAATCGGCGGGCACGAAACAAATTTCGTTCACGTGGATGTTGGGATCGCCCTGCAATGCGGTCTTCAACTGTTCGGCAAGCTGCGCGGGTTTTGCGCCGCTTCCGGTGGGAAATGCGCGCACGAATTTGGCCAGGCTGGTCTGCGCCACTTTCGCGGAAAAATAAATGCTGGCGATTCCCGCCGCCGACAGCATTCGGGCGAAACTCTTTTCCGCCGCGGCGGATTCAAGCGGGATGCCGTCGATCAACAGCTGATCGCCGGAAACGGCGAGCAGCAGCCCCGAGTCCCCCTCGCCGAGGGCGGTGCGCAGTTCTGTCCAGGCGGTCTCGTACTGGCGAGCCGTGCGCGGATGGCCGAAGTCGTACATCTTCGCGAACTTCAGCAGAATGTTCAGGCTGCGGACGAAGGCGCGCGCAGCGGTGGCTCGCCGGTCTGCTTGGGGCTGCATAGAGTTGGGCGCGGAGGCCCGCTCAGGAAAATATGAAGCGGAGAAAGGTGCCGGGCAATGGTACCGGTGTCCTGTTCGCTACTCCCCCGCAGTACCAAAGACAGAGTCAAATCTGGACGTTCGCTCAGGCCCCCGCCGTCGCGCGGAGCAGCCATGCCTCTAAGCCATTGATATCAGGCAGGATAGTCAACGCTTCCAGCTCGCGCAGCCGTTTGGCCCGCTGCCGCCTCTCTTCTCCCCGCAGCGGCAAAATACCCACAAAGGGCACATGCGCTCCCTGCGCGGCCAGCGCGTCATCCACGTTATCCCCAACGTACAAGGCGTCGCCCGGGTTGCGGCCGGCCAGAATCTTCAGCAGTCCTTCCGGGTCCGGTTTCGGCAAGCGGACATCTTCCACCGTGATGATGCGACGAAAAATCTCGCGGCACTTGCAGCGAGCCAGCGTGTATTCCAGTTCTCCTTTGGTTCTGCCGGTGAACAGGGCCAGTTCGGATCGCCGCGCCAGCCGCCGCAAACTCGTTGCCGGCAGCAGCCACTTCTCGTTGCGCACGTTGCCGTCGCCGCCGACTCCCCAATACAGCTCGACGAATTTGGCTTTCACCGTTTCGTATTCGGCGTCGCCTCCCAACGCATGCACCCAGGCGGTCGAGAGTTTCCAATCATCGTTGTAGCCGGATTTGTTCTTCCATTCGTGCAGTTCGGCGCGCGTCACCCGCTTGCCGGTGAAGAATTCCACCGTTTCCAGCGTGGTCTTCTGGAACGAGCCGCGCACGTCCACCAGCACGCCGTCCACATCGAACACAATGACGCCGGGGAATTTCACAGCATGCGAGGGTTTCAATTCGCAGGTTCGCCGGACGGCCTGGAGGATTCAGCGGCCTGGTTGTCCGGCGCATCGCTGGATTCGGAGGATGACGAAGATTCGACCGCGAAGTTCGCGGCGGGCGCGCCGGCTTCCGTTTGGTCTTGCGGCTTCGCTCCGTCTCCTTCTGCGCCAGCCGTCTGCTCGGGGGCTTCGGATTCGGGTTCGGACGACCAACTCTCGCCGGGCCGCGCCTCCGACAGTTCCTGGGCCGGCCCTTCGGCAGAGGCCTCCGACGAAGAAGGATGCTCATCCGAGCCGGCCGATGCGGTTACTGTGGGCTCGGAACCCGTCGCTTCGCCGGTCGCCGCTGCTGCTGCAGTCGAAGTCTCCGCGCTCGGCGGTTCCGCCACAGCTGCTGTCAATGTCTGCAGCCTTTTCTCCAGGGCACCGGCCAGCAAATCGACGATCGTCTTCGCAGCCGCGCCTTCCGGATCCTTCGACGGGTTGTACGCGGTCACTTCCAGCGCCGCCAGATTCTTGGCTTGCGCGAACACTTCCAGCGCCTCGCGAACGTCGTCCAGCGACAGCCCGCCGGAGCCCGGATAATTCGTCGCCGGAAAATCGGCGATGACGTCGACGTCCAAGTGCAGCACGAATTCCGCGCCCGCGGCGTGAACGCGCTCGAGCGCAAGCTGCGCCGCCGCTCCCGCTCCCATGCGCTTGATTTCGTCCGCCGGAAAACAGCGCAAGGGAAACTTCCGCAGGGCTTCCTCTTCGCTGGGGTCCAGGCGGTCCACTCCGAACAGCGCGAGATCGGGATCGCGCACCAGGGGAGGCTCGGGCCAGAAGCGCACCAGTTCGGCGGCACCGCGTCCGGTCAAGTGCGACACCACCATGCCGTCGAGGGAGCCCGAAGGTGTGGTCGCCGGGGTGTTCAGATCGCCGTCGCGGTCCATGTAGATCATGCTGACGCGGCGAAAATAGCGCCGCGCTCCGGCGACGGTAGCGAGCGCCACCGAACAGTCGCCGCTCAGAATCACGGGCAAAGCGCAGGATTTTACGGCTTGTTCCACGCGCGGCTTCAGCGCATCGAGGGCCGCGAGCACTCCGCGGAGATTGCGTGCGCGCGGGCTTTCCTCGTCCGCCTGGCAGGTGTGGGGAGGATCGTCGCCGAAATCAGTAACTTGGTAACCCAGGGAGGTGAGGCGGTCAACCAAGCCGGCTCCGCGCAATGCGGCAGGCGCCCCTTCGTGCCCTGCGGACAGCGCCGCCGCGCTGGTGGGCGCTCCTAATAAAGCGATTCGATTGGCCTGGCGGACGATCTTGACCGCCACTCATCAGCTCCTTTGCACTGCTGTACCGCCCCGGGGAAAGGAACAATCAGCGCGCGTGCGCCGCCAGTTCGGGCGGCAGAACGAACCGCACATCCTCGCGAATCAGGTCCAAATCGCGCTGATTCGTGAAACCCAATTTCGACAGCCGCTGGCTTACCTGCTCGACCAGCACCTCGGGCGCGGACGCCCCGGCCGTCAGGCCCACCGTCTTCTTGCCTTCCAGGCAGGACGCGTCCACATCATTGGCATCTTCAATCAGCCGCGCGGCAACGCCGGCGCGCTTGGCCACTTCCACCAGCCGGTTCGAATTCGAGCTGTTCGCCGAACCCACCACCAGAATCAGTTCCACTTCGCGAGCCAGCGCTTCCACCGCTTCCTGGCGGTTCTGCGTGGCGTAGCAGATATCGTCCGAAGCGGGCCCCGCAATCGTCGGAAAGCGCTCGCGCAGCCGCGCCACAATCTCCTGCGTGTCGTAGAGCGACAGCGTGGTCTGCGTCAGAAACGCCAGGCGGTTCGGGTCGCGCACCTGCAGCTGATCCACTTCTTCCACGCTGCCCACCACCACCGTCTGCTGCGGCGCTTCCCCCGACGTGCCCACGATTTCCTGGTGGTCGCGGTGCCCGATCAGAATCAGGGTGCGGCCCTCGCGCGCGAATTTCAGCGCCTCCAGATGGACCTTGGTGACCAGAGGGCAAGTGGCATCGATGATGCGCAGCTGGCGCTCCTGCGCCTCCGCCCGCACGCGCGGCGGCACGCCATGTGCGCTGAACACCAGCACCGCTCCGCTGGGCACTTCGCCAATGGACTCCACGAAGATGGCGCCGCGCCGCCGCAACTGATCCACCACGTAGCGGTTATGCACAATTTCGTGATGAACGTACACCGGCCTGCCGTAGGCTTCCAGCGCCAGGTCCACAATGTCCACGGCCCGCACTACGCCCGCGCAGAAGCCTCTCGGCCGGACGCGAACCAGCGTCCTGGTCCCGTGATTCGTGCCTGTGATCTGAGCCAGGGTCATGTAAGCTCCGCAAACCTCAATAGTTTACATGAATCATTCCCTACTGGCGATACACGACTTCGGGATCGTGCCCATGCCTTGCCAAGCGGCTGTGCCCCTGTCAAATCCGGGCACATGACTGCTGAGGGCCGCGTTAAGCAACCACTCCGACAATGGATTGGTCCACCGATCCAAGATCGTCAACGCCCTCGCAATAGAACCGATCCCTCAGCGGATGGTCAAGTGGTAAGGCATGCGCGCCTGGATGGTTCCCGAGCTGGCGATAATTTGTTGCAGGGTCGATTGGATGGAGCTGGACGCGGACGCGCTGATGTTTTCCTCGTGCTCGATCAGGAGCTGCCAGAGCGTCTTTTCCTGCGGATAGCGCACGATGCGGACGGACTCGCTCGAGGGTATATGAGCGAGTTCCTTGGCCACGTCAATGGCGGTATCCAATCCCCCCAACTGATCCACCAGCCCGATCTTCCGTGCTTGCGCGCCCGACCACACGCGCCCTTTGGCGATGTTGTCGACCGCATGGACGGACATATGCCGACCGCGAGCCACGCCCTGCGTAAATTCGGCGTAGGTTTCGTTCAGCGACTTCTGGATCAGGGCTTGCTGTTCCGGCGTGAAACTCTGCTGATCGGAGAAAATTGTCGCGTTATTGCTGGTGGCCACGTAGTCCGTGGTCATGCCCAACAGCGTGTAGAGCCCGGAAATGTTGAATTTTCCAATGAGCACGCCAATCGATCCGGTAATGCTATCGGGATCGGCCACGATTTTTCTGGCCGGGGCCGCGATCCAATACCCGCCGGAAGCTGCGACGTCCGACATGGATGCGACGACGGGCTTCACGCCGTCGGCCAGCTCGACTTCCCGCCGAATCACCTCGCTGCCGGCTACCGACCCGCCGCCCGAGTCGATGCCCAGAACGATGGCCTTGATCGCCGGGTTCTCGCGCGCGGAGCGCAGTTCCGAGGCCACCGTGTCCCCGCCCATGATGAAGCCGCCGGTCGGGCTGTTCTGAGAGGAGCCGGAAACGATGTCGCCGGTCGCGTGCACGACCGCGATCCACGGGCCGGCATCGGGCGGATTCACATACCTGCGGTACTGCTCGACGGAAATGGGGTGCCACTTCCGGCGGCCGTGCTTGAAGTAGTCCTGCACCTGATCCCAGTAGGCCAGGCGGTCGACCAGGCCGCTCTGGACGGCTTGGCTCGTCAGCAGCGGCCCTTGCTCGACGAGTTTCTGGAATTTGTCGGGGGGCATTTTGCGGGCCGCGGCGGCGCCCGCGATGTACTCGTGGTAGATGCTTTGCAGCAGCGACTCGACTTCTTCCTTGTGCGCGGGGGTGAATTTCTTTTCGGTGTAGGTGTTGGCTGCCGTCTTGTACTGCGCGATGTGGTAGTACTCGGGGACGATTTTGAGCTTGTCCAGGGTTCCGCGAAGGAACAAGGCCTCGGCCATCATCCCGCGGATGCCCACGGGAACGGTCGGCACGAGCCAGATCTGCGAGCAGCCGGTGGCCAGAAAATACTCGGGATTTCCGATGCCATCGTAGCCGAGGTAGCAGATGCTCGGCTTCCCGCTCTTCTGAAATTGAATCAGGTGCGAGCGGATTTCCTCGATTTTGCCCCAGCCGGTCTGCAGCGGGGCGACGCGCACGACGATTCCAGCGATGCGCGGATCGCGCGCGGCGGCGTCGATGGCGTCCAGATAATCGTGCAGGACGGGCTGGTGCCCGTTGATGGCATGCAGCAGATCGTTCTGTTGCTGCTCGTTGATTTGGCCGTCCGCGTCGATCACCAAAACCGAATCCGGCGCCAGCCGGGCGGGCTGCCAGACCAGCCAGAAAAATCCAGCCAGGAACAGAACCACGATGACGATGACGATCGCTCGCCTTTTTCCCCAGGTCATTGACACTCACCTCTCGGTCCGGCGCGCACCGGCCGAGAAGAAAGTAACACCCGGCCGGGCGAATCCGAAGAGCAAAAAGAGGCGGCGGCCCCGCCGTTCCGGCGGCCGGCAATACGATTCCGATTGAGCAACGCGGCGGCTAGAATCACGGCCAGCTCGAAGCCGCGGCGCTAGGATGAAGCGAGCAGGCCTGCAGGGCCTCCCCTAGAGACCGAGGTTTCGATGAAGAACAGGTGGCTGGAACGCCTGATGCGGGTCAACAAGGAACTCTTGTTGATCTTCTCGATCATCGCTTTCGCCGCAATTATCAATTTCTTTGTTGCGGGACAGAAGCTGGTCCTTTCGTTTTACGACCTTCCCACGCTGTTTGCGGCCTACTACTTCGGGCGCTCGCGTGCGGTGCAAACCGCGCTGGCTTCCGCGCTGATCGTCTGCTGGCTGAATCTGATGAATCCGGTCGCGCTGGCCAGCGGAATGGTCCTTCGCGAACGTCAGTTGATGGCGTGGTCGGATATTGCGATCTGGAGCGGGTTTCTGCTGATCACGGCGTACGCGATGGGCACGCTCTACGAGCGGAAGGAAATGAGCCTCGCGGAATTGCGCGAGACCTACTACGGCGTGCTGCAGATTCTCTGCGGCGTGATCTCGAACGACAAGTACACGCAGAACCATTCGTACCGCACATCGGTCTACGCCGCGCGCATCGCCGAGGCCATGCGCCTGCCCGACGAGCGCATCGAGGACATCCGCGCCGCCGCGCTGCTGCACGACATCGGGAAGCTCGACATCAGCCGCAGCATTCTCTACAAGGCGGCGAAACTGACGGACGAGGAAATTGTGGAGATGCAGTCCCATCTCGACCGGGGGATGGACAAATTGAAGCCGGTCGGGGGAACGCTGCGGCGCGTCCTGCCCATCATCCTCAGCCACCACGATAAGTTCGATGGCAGCGGCTATCACCCGAACAAAGGCGAGGAAATCCCGCTGGAAGCGCGCATTATCAGCGTGGCCGACGCGTACGACGCGATGGTGAGCGACCGTCCCTACCGCAAGGCCATCACACCCTTCGAGGCGCGCGACGTCATCTTGAAGGGCGCGGGCAAGGACTTCGACCCCAAAGTGGTCACGGCATTCCAATCCGCGTTCCGCGCGGGCCGCATGGAAGTTCCAGAAGTGCTGGTCTGAGCCATCTCCCGACACAGATGCTGGTTGAAGATTGCACCAGAATTGGTGCAGCCCGCAGGCGAAGAAAAATCGGCAAAAAGTGTATCCATCAAATTTCCACACTTTTGTTGATAAGCAAGGACTTACGGCTATTTTTGGTCGACACGTGTATCCATCAGCGACGTCCGGTGAGCAGGCCAAAACCAGACAGGCGCCGTCGAAACCTGGATTGATTTTGAAGGGCTTAGCGGAGGCGAAGAGGGCAGCTTCCGGTACCTCGACTGGGCCCCTATTTTCTGGCGCAGGAGAACTCCAGGAGCCAAGGTTGGAAATCGCAAGGCTGGTCCGGGTGGCGCGAGAAACAAAAGCCCGATTCAGCCGAAGCGGAACCGGGCCCGAATCAGAGGCAAACACCAGGGATCAGAAGGTGTAAATCAGAGACAGCTCCATGACGCGCGGGTTGGTCAGCGTGCTGCGGTGATTACCGAACCGCTCTTGGTTGATCAGCATGGCCGTTAGAAAGTCAGCTTCAGCGCAAGCTGAATCTGCCGGGCATCACGGGCGTTGAGGATGTGATCGTACAGGCTGCTGTGCAGGGAGGTGCTCAAGCCCGTAACCGGCGTCCCCTCGGCTAAGTTGGTGTGGTTCGTGAAGTTGAAGAACTCAGCGCGAAACTGAGTGTTGAACCGCTCGCTGATCTTCGTGTTCTTGAAGATCGAGGCGTCCCAACGGAAGATACCGGGGCCCTGGACTTGGCCACGCGCAGCGTCACCTTGTCGCAGCGGAGGCATCCCACCCAAATCCGCCGCCGTGCACTTCAGTTTTGCCGTTGTGCACCCGGCGTACGCAAACGTGTCAGGATTGAACCACTGCTTGATCGTGTGCGGCGCGTTAGTGTTTGGATTGGCGATCTGGTCCGGCGGGTCGCCCGCCCAGGTGTTGCCGCAGGTGCCGAGGCCGACATAATCTTCATTGCAACTGACGGTGGTGAAGTCGTAGTGAATACCTGTGTCGGCATTGAAGACACCCGATAGTTCCCAGCCGCCCAGTACGTGACCGGCGAATCCCTGTTCGCTCCTGTAGAACGGCAGGGTATAGACGTAGTAAGCAGTGAAGACGTGCCGGCGGTCGAAGACGGAGTTGCCCCAATCGCGCTTGAGGTTGTAAGTGTTCTCCGCCCCGCGGAAGTTTTCGGAGGCATCGGTCAGGTCGTGCGCCCAAGTGTAGTTGGCAACAATGGTCGAGTTGCTGCCGAATCGTTTCTGAGCCTGAACCTGCAGACCGTTATAGCTGGAGGTGAAGGCCGAGGTCCACTCGTTGATCGCGTCATATCCTGTATAGGGGCGGACGTACGTGAGGAGCTGATAATCGAACGTGTGGAAGTAGCACTCGGGATCGTTGTACGTCGCGCAGTATCCAGGAATACTCTGGAAGGCGAGCGGCTTGGGCATGTTGACGTCCACGCCGCCCATCAGGTGGCGTCCGAGATTGCCGTAGTAGCCCACGTCCAGCATGGTGGAAGCGTTGAATTGGTGCTGGATATCAAGATCGAAACTCTCCGTGTAGGGGATCTTCCAATCGAGCGGGTTCGGTCCGTAGATATACGGTGGAACGATCGTAGTGGTCGCTCCGCCGCCAGCGGGTCCGGTTGGGTCCGACA
>JBJKQB010000162.1:0-2581 GCA_046705825.1 Candidatus Acidiferrales bacterium | reverse complement strand
ATTGTGAGCGATGGCCACTCTCCCGCCTGAAACTGCGCTTCCTTCCGCCGAGCAGGAAGAGCCCGGCGCTCGCATGTCGTTTTTCGAGCATCTGGTCGAGCTGCGCAAGCGGCTGGTCAGCTCCCTGATCGCGATCGGCATCGGCATGATGGTCGGCCTGGCGGTCTCCAAGCCGGGCCTGAATTACATCACCCGTCCGATGACGCAGGCGCTGACCGAAAACCACCTCAGTCCGTATCTGTACTTCACGCATCCCGCCGGATACGTCATGCTGTACATCAACTTTGGCCTCTATCTCGGCATTGCGCTGGCCATGCCTTGGGTCTTGTATCAGGTTTGGCTGTTCGTTGCCCCGGGCCTGTATAAGCACGAACGAAAAGCGGTCCTCAGCTTTATCTGCTCGGCTACCGTTCTGTTTCTTTGCGGCGTGGCCTTCGGCTACTTCGTGATGCTTCCGCGAGTGCTCGCTTTCGTCGTGGAGTTCAGTAACTCCGGGCCGATTAAGCCCTGGATCGACATCAACGAGTATTTCAGCCTGATCCTGATCGTGCTCCTGGGACTCGGCATCATCTTCGAGCTGCCGGTGGTGGTGTTCATCCTGTCGCTGTTCGGCATCGTCACCCCGAAATTCATGCTGAAGAATTTTCGCTACGCCATGCTGATCATCACGATTGTGGCCGCCATCGTCACGCCCAGTCCCGACGCGACCACCATGCTCATCTTCATGGCGCCCATGGTTGTGCTGTACTTTGTCGGCGTGCTCGTGTCATACATGGTGGTCCGCAAGAAGCGCTCGCGCAACATTGCGGCGGGAGAGGCTGGTTGAAAGTGAAAACAGCGTGGAGCGCAGGCTGGATTGCGATGGCCGCCGGTTTAGCACTGCTCGCGGTCGCCTGCGGGCGCGGCAATACAAACACCGCCGTCGCCTCGGCCGCGAGTCCCGCTCGCGCGGCTGTTCCCTCTGCCCCCAACCCTGCGCCGCTGATTGCCCCTGAGGATAAAGCGCCGCCCGCTTCACAAACCGGCGGGTTCGATGGCCAGAAGGCTTACGATTACACGGCCAAGCTGGTCAGCTTTGGCCCGCGTCCGCCCGCATCCCCCGCGATTCGTCAAACCCAGGCCTACATCGTCAGCCAGCTCAAAAGCTTCGGCTGCAACGTCGACACCGACAACTTCCACGCGCCCACGCCGATCGGCGATTTGGCCATGGAGAACATCGTCGCGAAGATCCCGGGCACGGGCCAAGGCATCATTCTCCTGCTGACCCACTACGACACGCTGCGCTTGCCCGGATTTGTTGGCGCCGATGACGCCGGCTCTTCCACCGGTCTCATGCTCGAAATGGCCAATCTCCTGTGCAACAACAAAATGAAGCCCGCGAATTCCGTGTGGATCGCCTTTCTCGACGGTGAGGAGGATCAGGCCAACTTCACCACCGTGCAGCAGGCGCAAAACACCTGGGATACCAACGATACATTGTTCGGCAGCCGCGAACTCGCTGCACGTATGGACCTTTCCGGCGACCTCAAGCGCACGCGCGCCGTCATTCTTGCCGACATGGTGGGCCAGAAGGACCTCCAGATTCCGCCCGAGCAAAGCTCCACAAAATGGCTCGCCGATCTGATCTGGAAGACCGCTGGTCGCCTCGGTTACAGCAAAGTTTTCGTTTCCGGCGAAGTGGGCGCGATCACCGACGACCACGACCCGTTCCTCCAGCACCATGTTCCCGCCGTCGATATCATCGAACTCGGCGGCTACATGCCCGGCAGCAGCATGCCTTACTGGCATACGCCGCAGGACACCATGGACAAAATCAGCCCCAGGAGTCTGGCCATCGTCGGCCACGTCATTCTCGCAAGCGTCTCCGAACTGCAGAAAAAGTTCCGCTAGCAAACTTTTCGATTTGTTATGGCGAACTGCTGTCCCGATCTGTAGGGCCCTGCTTGTGTGTTGCGCCGCCCTCAGGGGTTTCAACGCCTTAGTCTGGATGGTACATTCGTTGCCTGTCCAATGGCGACGATTCGCATTCAAAGCAGCGCGGGACCCTACGATGTGCGCTTCGCCCGCGGCGGTCTGGCCCAGGCGCCTTCGCTGATCTCCCGTCTCGGCGATTCGACCGGGATTCACATCCTTTCTTCGCCGCGCGTTTGGAAGCTTTGGGGGCGGCGCGTTGCGCGCGCCCTCGACGTCAGCGCCAATCGCGTCATCCTCTTCGACGATGCCGAATCGCGCAAACGCCTCGCTGCCATCGAAGCCATCGCGCGCGCCTTGTCGCGTACGGGCGCTGATCGGCACTGTCTGCTCGTAGCCGTTGGAGGCGGCGTTGTCGGCGACGTCGCGGGCTTCGCCGCCGCCACCTATCTTCGCGGCGTGCGTATCGTGCAAGTCCCCACCACCCTGGTGGCGCAAGTCGATAGCGCCATCGGCGGGAAAACAGGCGTCGATTTGCCGGAAGGGAAGAACCTCGTTGGCGCCTTCTACCCGCCGAAATTGGTCTTCGCCGATCCAGAATTCCTGCGCACGCTTCCGCATCGCGAATATCGCTCGGGGCTCTACGAAGTGGTGAAATACGGCATCATTG
>JBJKQB010000161.1:0-5159 GCA_046705825.1 Candidatus Acidiferrales bacterium | reverse complement strand
GGTCAAAACTGAGCGCACTCATCGCAATTCGCGCTTCCTGGTTCTCCAGGAATAGCGAATTCCAGTCGGTCAGCACGACGGTGGGCGGCCGCTGCTTCATTGCGAAATTGAGCTCGATTCCATCGTCGAAGCGGGGAAGCACGAATTTCTCGGCGGGCTGCGTGGAGAGCCGTGCTGCGGGCTCGGTCGCGTCATTGCGCGCCTCGTCCGTGCGGGCCAGCCACAGCACTTCGTAGACCGGCTCGGCCGCACGCGGACGCGGGCCGAGCAACAAACTCGGATCAGGCGCAAGCCTGATTTCGGCAGTACCACTGATTCGTTGTTTCAGTAGCGCTTCCGTGGCCGCATCGCGCGCGAACAGCTGAAGTCCGCGATGGCGCGCGGCAAGCGCCGCGATTTCCGCGATCGCGCCCTCGGCGCGTGCGCCTACCTGTTGGGGAAAAACCACGATGGGGTTGTCGGGAAAATCGGCGGCAGCGCGGGCCAGCAGATGGCACGCGGCAGCATGACGCTCACCGGCATTCGCAGCTCCATGCATTAGGATCGTGCCGCCGCCGAGTGCTTGGGCGCAGGCGTCGCGCGTATAGCTTTGGCCCGAGGCTTCATAGGCGATCTCGATTCCCAAGCGTGTAAGCAACGCCCTCTCGCCCCCCCACACGGCATGATCACCGCAATTGGAATTTTCGGGAAAGCCCAGAAGCACGGCGGGACGGTCGCGCGGAATCAGCGGCGCCACGGCGTCGCTCAACCGGTTGCAAAGCCGATCGAATAGCCCAGTCGAACGCATCAGCCATCTTCCGGCGCAAGAGCAGGAATTGGCAAGCGCCTTGTTGTGGCGCAACGAATTTTCTTGCGCGCGGCGCCGGTGCTTGCTTTTTGGGCCCAGCATTGCGGTTGCGCTCACACCGGGTATGACGGCCTATGGCCACGCGTCCTTCACTTGCCCAACTCGAAACGGAAATCTGGGAAAAGCGCCTGGGTCAGGCGTTCGAAACCGTCCTCGCACTGCTTCAGGCGCTCGATGAACGCTATGGACGGCTGGACAACATCGACATCTCCGACATGAACCGCCAAGCCGGAGACGAGGAGATCGGGCTCACCTGGTGCACGCGCTTCGCTGCCGCCATAGGAATGCTGGTCGTCGACCCCGAGCTGGCGTTCACGGCGCTGGATTACGAACGCCTGCTGATCCATCACCGGTGGATCGACCTGATCTTATCGGTCAGCGGCTTTCGCACCTCCGATCATCTCTTCCCCAGGCTCGCCAGCGCCCGTGATAGCAACAACCGTATGATCTTCGAGGGCACGAATTTCCTTCGATTGCTCGCAATCCTCTCCCTCGATTCGCGAATCAACGTCGATCTCGAGCAGTTCTGGCGTGCCAATCGCGTTGGCGCGGCGCTTGCTTTCCTGCAATATATCAGCTCGCGCTACGTGTTCACGCCGCGCGCCTTCGAATTCCGCGAGCGGCTCCTGGAATGGCTGCCGGAGCATCTGGACGAGGTGAAGCTGGGCTCCATGGTGCTAGCGCGGCTCCCAGAGATGTATATGCACTGCAGTTACGCAATGACTCCGAACAAGCACGCGATCAAGGCGGCGTTGATGCGCCAGATGCGCCGCGCCTGCCTGGAAGCAGGCGTCGCCGAAGGCCCGTCGTCGCTTCCCTCCCGCATCCCTGAGCGCCCGACGCTGTTCGTCGTGTGCGAACATTTCATGTTCGGCCATTCGATGTACCGGACGCATTCGCTGGCCGTGCGCTCGCTGCGCGAGCGGTTTCATGTCGTGGGCGTGATTTATGGGGTTCAGCGTAGCCCCGAGATCGACGATCTCTTCGACGAAGTAATGACCTTTCCTGACGCGGATTTTCTCGAGGGCATCCGCATTGTCGCGGGCGAGATCGTCAGGCGTGAAACAGTCCTCGTATTCTTTCCCAGCGTGGGCATGACGCCGCACGCGATCGCACTCGCCTCGCTGAGACTGGCGCCGATCCAATGCGCCTCCTACGGCCATGCCGCCTCCACTATGAGTCCCGCCATCGATTACATGGTGCTGCCCGAGGACTTCATGGGCTCACGCGACCGCTTCTCCGAACATGTCCTGGCCCTCCCAATCGCCGCTATGCCATTCCGGCCGCGCGGTTCATTACCAGCGGAAGCCCTCCCCAGGCCGCTGTCGCCGGACGCGCCCGACGTGCCCATTCGCATCGCGATTCCAGCCTCGACGATGAAGCTTAATCCGCGCTATTTCGACGCGTTATCGCGGATCGGGGCGGGTGCCAAGCGGGCGGTGGAGTTCCGTTTTTTTCCGCTGGCCTCGACTGGCCTCCCGTATCTCGAGCTCAAGCGCATCCTGGGAATGCGCCTTCCCGCGGGCAGGGTCTTCGCCGAGGCGCCGCACGATACCTATATCGGCATGTTGCGCGCATGCGATTTCTTTCTTTGCCCGTTCCCTTACGGCAACACCAACAGCATCGTCGATTCGCTTCAGGTCGGCCTTCCGGGCGTGTGCCTCGACGGACCCGAGCCGCATGCCCATATCGATGCCGGCCTGTTCACGCGAATTGGATTCCCCGAGGAAACCGTGACCAGGACGGTTGACGAATACGTAAATGCAGCGATTCGCATGATCGAAGACGCCGAATGGCGAGCGCACTGCCGCGACATCGCAGTGAAGTGCGACATCACCCGCGCCTTCTTCGCCGGGGACGCGCGGCTGTTCTGTGACGCGATTGCCGGCCTCGTCTCGCGGGCAACTAAGAGCTCCCCGGCCCGCTGAAACAACGGGTGCGCGTCGGGCGTTTTTGCCCTAGGCTTTTGGGCTGGAGGATCTCCATCATTCAAGGCTGCCATCAAGGTTGAGAGAATGCAGGCCCTCTTTATCGGTCAGACTTATATCGACGTTACCTTTCTCACCGATCATCTTCCGACCGGCGACGATAAGGATGTGGCACGCGATTACGCGATCTCGTTCGGCGGTAACGCCGTCACGGCCGCCTTCTGTTGCGCCAAGCTCGGTATCGCACCCGATCTTCTGACTTCGCTTGCTGATGACTGGCTCGGGCGCATGTTCCTCGATATGGCGGCGAAATATCAGGTCAGCGTCCACGCCCGTAAGGTGCGCCGCTCGTCACTCTCATTCGTCATGCCGAAGGGCAATCAGCGCGCTATCGTGCGCTGCCGCGACGACACCTATCTCCATCCCTATCCGCCGCTTAATATTAACGGGTGTCGGGCGCTCCATCTCGACGGCCATCAGGCCGACGCGGCGCTCTATTACGCGCAGATGTGCCGCGAGCGTGGCGTGCTGACTTCGCTCGACGGGGGCGCCGTACGTTCCAACACCATGGAGCTGCTCGAGCTGATCGACGTCGCCATCGTCTCCACGCGTTTCTGCGAGCAGCTTCAGCTCCAGCCTGGCGCAGTTCTGGCGCTGCTCAGGGAAAAAGGCGTGAAGGTCGCCGGCATCACGATGGGTGAGCACGGCCTCCTGTGGTACGACGAGTTCGGCAAGACCGCGTCGATGCCGGCGCTCGCGGTTCCGCAAAACGACGTGGTCGACACCAACGGCGCGGGCGACGTGTTCCACGGCGCCTACATCTACTCCTATCTCTCGCATCCGGGGGCGAGCTGGGACTCACATTTCCGCTTTGCGCGCGCGGCCTCGGCCTATGCCATCCAATTCCTCGGCAATGAAGCAAAATTGCCGAGCCAAAACGACGTCTACGCGATGGACGCGCGATACCGCCCGGCCAAGGACCTGGCGGTGGCAATGTGAGCGGCGCGGGTTCCTGATCCGTTGAGATCACGACGAAAAGGAGGGAAAACTCCTTACTCGGCGGCGCCTACCGCCCGTTGGGCTTGCACGCCGGCGCGCAGGCGTTTGTGGTCGCGCGCGATCAGCAGGTAGAAGCTGGGTACGACGAAGAGCGTGAACAGCGTTCCGATCGATATTCCGCCGAAGATCACCAGCCCCATGGCAAACCGCGCGACCGCGCCGGCGCCGGTGGCGAGTAGCAGCGGCACCACGCCGAGCACCATGGCGGCCGTCGTCATTAGGATCGGTCGCAGCCGGATTCCCGCCGCAAGCTCGATAGCATCGCGCTTGTCATGACCTTCGCGCTGCATGCGGTTGGCGACGTCTACGATCAGGATACCGTGTTTGCTGATCAACCCCATTAGCGTGACCAGACCGACTAGCGTGTAGATGTTCAGGGTTGCGCCCCCGAACTGCATGACCGCAGGGAAGAACACGTGCAGGCCGCTGACGATGTGCATGGAGGCCAGCGCCCCTGCAATCGACATCGGAACCGAGATGAGGATGATGACTGGATCGCGGAAGCTCTCGAAAAGCGCCGCCAGAACCAGATAGACGATGATAGCCGCAAAGAACAGCAGTTCCAGGAAGCCCGCGGATTCCTGCACGTATTGGCGGGATGTGCCGGCATAATCGATCAGGTAACCCGCGGGCAAGGTACGCGCCGCGATGCCGCGCAACAGATTCAGCGCATCCCCCTGCGTAACCCCGAATCCCGGCGCGATGTTAATGGTCGCCGCGTTCAGCTGCTGAAAGTGAGGAAGCGATTCCGGCGTCGTCTGCTGGGTGATTTTGGCGACCGTCGATAAAGGCACCAGGCTGCCATTGGCGGCGCGGATGTAATAATTCAGGACCTGCGCGGGGTTCAGCCGGAAAGGCTGATCGACCTGCGGCATCACGCGGTAGGAATGCCCCTCCATGCTGAAATAGTTGACATAGCCGCCGCCCAGCATCGCCGAGAGCGCATTGCCGATATCGCTCATGGACAGCCCCATTAGCGCTGCCTTGTCGCGGTCGATATCCACCGTCACCTGGGGACGGTCGATCTTGAGATCGGAATCGACGTAGAAGAACGCCCGCTGCGTGGGATCGGTGGCCTGCGTGCCATTGCGCGTGATGTTTTCCGCCTGTTTGAGGAAATTCTGCACCACCTGATTGAGGCGGTCGTAGGACTCCGTCGTGCTGATGACGAATTGCACCGGGGTGCCGAAGGTTGTGGGCAGCGGCGGCGGTTGAAAGACGGCGAAATTGTTGAAGGCCGAATATTTTGTCACCCCGTCCTGGAGCTGCAATTGGGCGGCCGCCGAGCTGTCGGGTCGCTCGTTCCAGGGCTTGAGCACAACAAA
>JBJKQB010000160.1:0-2654 GCA_046705825.1 Candidatus Acidiferrales bacterium | reverse complement strand
GAGCTGGCCGGTGGATATCAGGGCGCAGGCAAGGCGCTGAAGATGGCGCCCAAGGAAATTATTGACGTCGTCAAGCAGTCGGGTTTGCGGGGCCGTGGCGGCGCAGGCTTCCCGACCGGAATGAAGTGGAGCTTTGTGCCTGTAGGGGCGGATGCTCCACACCCCAAATACCTGTGCTGCAACGCCGATGAGATGGAGCCGGGGACTTTTAAGGACCGCCTGCTGATGGAGGCCACGCCTCACCAGTTGATTGAAGGAATGATCTGCGCGGCCCATGCCATTGAAGCCGACGTCGCCTACATCTTCCTGCGCGGCGAGTATTTCCTTTCGGCGGAGAGACTGAGAAAAGCGCTGGCGGAGGCTTACGAGCACAACTATCTGGGCAAGAACATTATGGGCTCCGGCGTTAACCTTGAAATGCACCTGCATCTGAGCGGCGGCCGCTACATGTGCGGTGAAGAAACAGGACTGCTGAACGCGCTGGAAGGCAAGCGCGCCAACCCGCGCACCAAGCCGCCCTTCCCGCAGATTTCCGGGCTCTTCGGCAAGCCGACCATCGTGCAGAACGTCGAAACCCTCTGCAACGTTCACCACATCATCAACAACGGGCCCGACTGGTTCAAAGGCCTGAGTAAGTCGGAAGACAGCGGCACCAAGCTTTACGGCGCCAGCGGCAAGGTCAAGCGCCCCGGCCTGTGGGAACTGCCCATGGGAACCACGGTCCGCGAGATTCTGGAAGAACACGCCGGCGGAATGAAAGAAGGTTTAAAGTTTCGAGGGTTGCTGCCCGGCGGAGCTTCCACCGACTTTCTGGTGGAAGAACACCTTGACGTGAAAATGGACTTTACCGAAGTCCAGAAAGCCGGCAGCCGCATGGGCACGGGAACCATGATTGTGATGGATGACCGCACGTGCCCGGTGGGGTTCGTGAAGAACCTGGAGCACTTTTTCGCGCAGGAATCCTGCGGCTGGTGCACGCCCTGCTGGAGCGGACTTTCGTGGGCTGAAAAAATGCTGCAAAGCATCGAGGACGGGGCGGGGCAGGAACCGGACCTCGAAAGGTTGTCGTACATCTGCCGCATGGCGGCCCCTGGCAACACGTTTTGCGCTCTTGCTCCCGGCGCTGTGGAGCCGTTGCAGAGCGCGCTGAAATACTTCCGCGAGGATTTTGAGCGGCACATCCGTGAAAAGCGGTGTCCTTGGAGATAGCAGTGGCGAAGATCTGGGTCGATGACAAAACGTATGAAATAAGCCCGGACCAGAGCCTTCTCCAGGTCTGCCTGGAGTTGGGGTTTGATCTGCCTTACTTCTGCTGGCACCCCGCGCTGGGTTCGGTGGGTGCGTGCCGGCAGTGCGCCGTCAAACAGTTCAAGGACGAGAACGACACAAAAGGCAGGATCGTGATGTCGTGCATGACGCCTGCTTCTGACGGCACCCGCATCTCCGTCAATGACTCTGACGCCGCGGCTTTTCGCGCGGGAGTCATCGAAGGGTTGATGCTGAGCCATCCGCACGATTGTCCGGTGTGCGATGAAGGTGGCGAGTGCCACCTGCAGGATATGACGGTGATGACCGGCCACGATTACCGCCGCTACAGCTTCCCCAAGCGTACCTTCCGCAACCAGTACCTAGGGCCGCTGATCAATCACGAAATGAACCGCTGCATCCAGTGCTACCGCTGCGTGCGCTATTACCGTGAATACGCCGGAGGACTGGATCTGCAGGCTTTCGGCCTGCGGAACATCGCCTATTTCGGCCGACAGGACGACGGCATTCTGGAAAGCGAATTTGCGGGCAACCTGGTTGAAATCTGCCCCACGGGCGTCTTTACCGACAAGACTCTAAAGCAGCATTACACGCGCAAATGGGACCTGCAGATGGCCCCTTCGGTGTGCGTCCACTGCGGCCTGGGATGCAGCACTTCCGCAGGCGAGCGCTATGGAACACTGCGCCGCATCCTCAACCGTTACAACGGCGAGGTGAACGGCTATTTCCTCTGCGACCGCGGCCGCTTCGGCTACGAATTTGTCAACAGCGAGCAGAGGATTCGCGAAACGCACTCCCGCCAGGACGGAAAACTGAAAACGGTTCCGAAAGAGAAAGCGGTTGCGCAGTTGGGCGACATCCTGAAAGGCAACAGCCGGGTGATCGGCATCGGATCGCCGCGCGCTTCGCTGGAATCCAACTTCGCGCTGCGAAGCCTGGTTGGGGCGGACCGTTTCTTCAACGGCATGTCCGAAGAATCGTCCCATCTGGTTTCGCTGATGTCGGAGATTCTGCGGCAGGGGCCGGCGCGGTCCCCATCGCTGCGCGAAATTGAGCATTCGGACGCAGTGCTTGTTCTGGGTGAAGACGTCAGCAACACAGCGCCTCGAGCGGCGCTGGCGCTGAGGCAGTCGGTGCGGCAGCAGCCGATGGAAAAGACCGACAAGTTGAAAATTCCCCGCTGGCTGGACCACGCGGTTCGCGAAGCCGTCCAGCACGACACTGGGCCGCTGTTTGTCGCCACTCCCGGCGCTACGCGGCTTGATGATGTGGCAACCGGAACCTACCGTGCTGCTCCGGACGACATTGCGCGCCTGGGGTTTGCTGTGGCCCACGCGCTCGATTCCGAGGCCCCAGCGGTGCCCGAACTTTCCGACGATGTTCGCAAG
>JBJKQB010000159.1:0-3469 GCA_046705825.1 Candidatus Acidiferrales bacterium | reverse complement strand
TGGCGCGTGCCGCGAAAGATGTTTCCGCCGCCGACCATGATGGAGACCTGCACGCCCAGCTGGTGGATTTCGTTGATATCGGAAGCGAGCGACTGAATGGTTTCGGCGTGAATGCCGAACTCTTCCGGACCGGAAAGGGATTCGCCGGAAAGTTTGAGGACGACGCGACGGTAGATTGGCCCGCTGGTTCCGGCGCTGGCGTCCGTTCGGGTCACGGAAATTGTCATTGTGCGCGGTTTCGTCTCCGGAGCGGCATTCTAGCAGAGATTCAGCACAAGCTCACGCCTGGGACCCGGTGGCGAGACGGTGCGCGTGTTCGGCGTCCCGAAGGGCCGGCGGAGCGTCTGGAAGCGAGTGGTTACGAAAGCCTCTCTGACTCGGATTCCTATAAGGTGCTTGACACGCAGAATGCGATACCCTACGGTTACATATTATGCGTAGCCTAGAGGTTACATATTCATCGGAGCCGGTCTTCGCCGCGCTCGCCGATCCGACGCGGCGTGCGGTGCTCGACCTCTTGTGTCGCGGGGCGCTTCCGGCAGGAGCTATCGCAAAGGAATTTCCAGTCTCGCGCCCAGCGGTATCGAAGCACCTTCGACTCCTGCGTCGCGCGCGCTTAGTCCATGAACGCCGCCAAGGGAGATTGCGGCTCTATCGGCTGAATCCTGAGCCGCTCAAGGCCGTCGATTCATGGCTCGAACACTATCGGGGCTTCTGGCAGGCCAGCCTTTCCGGCCTGAAAGAGTTTGTCGAATCTGAATACACGAAAGAAGCTCCGGGGAGACACAAGCGCCGGAGAACCAAAGGCTAGATGGGAGGCCGTCATGTCAACGCCAAACGCTTCGCCCGCCCAACCTCCAAGAGACGAGATTGTCGCAGAGATACGAATTGCCGCACCACCTGAGCGCGTCTTTCGGGCCTTGGTCGATCCGTCCCAGGTCGTACAGTGGTGGGGCCAAGCCGGTATCTATCGGTGCACAAAATTCGAGACCGACCTGCGCATGGGCGGAAAGTGGCGGAGCTTGGGGATAGATGGCGATGGCCGCCAATTCGAAGTCGCCGGCGAATACTTGGAGGTCGATCCGCCGAGGCTCTTATGCTCGACATGGCGAGCGACTTGGACGGGCAACGTGGAGACGAGGGTACGATGGGAACTCGAACCTCTCGAATCGGGGACACTGGTGCGAATTCGTCACAGCGGCTTTGCTGCGCATCCCGAACTTGCTCAGGCTTATCGCGGGTGGCCAAGAATGCTGAGCTGGCTGCAGGCGCTCCTGGAGAGGGGCGAAACCGTTGAACAGCGGCAGCCCGCCTTCTGGGGAAAGAGCTGAGAAATCCCCCAATAATGCGACCCGTGGCAGCAGTGGCGGTCGCAGTCACAAGTAATTGAAATACAGTCGCTGGCGCTTCCAGACCGGCCGCCAGAACGGGCCAGAGACGAATGAAAGCGGGAAGAACGCGACTACGCGGAAACCGGCGCGCCCGTCTGTTCCGCGCCTGACGAGGACGCCTGGGCCGCGGAATCCGTCTCGCCGACTTTGAAGCGCGAGAAACGGCGGATGGTGATGTTCTCGCCGAGCTTGGCAATGGCCTGATCGACGAGTTCCTTCACCGTGACGCCTTCGTCCTTGATGAAGTGCTGCTCGTACAGGCAGTTCTCTTCGTAGAACTTTTCCATCTGCCCACTGACGATCTTGGGGACAATGTTGTCGGGCTTGCCGCTGGCCTTGGCCCGGTCGGTGTAAATGGCGCGCTCGCGCTCGAGCAATTCCGGGGTTACTTCCTCGCGGCGGAGGAAGCGCGGATCGGTGGCGGCCACGTGCATGGCGATGTCGTGGCACAGCCGCTGGAAATCTTCGGTGCGGGCGACGAAATCGCTCTCGCAATTCACTTCCACCATCGCGCCAATTTTCCCGCCTGCATGAATGTACGAGCCGACGAGCCCTTCGGACGTGGCGCGCTGGGCTTTCTTGGCCGCCGCGGCCTGCCCCTTCTTGCGCAGGATGTCGATGGCCTGCTCCATCGAGCCGCTGGCTTCGATCAAAGCCTCGCGGCAGGCGCTAAAACCGGCGCCGGTACGGTCGCGCAGCTCCTTCACCTGTTGCGCGGATATATTCTTTCCATCGGTTGCCATGTACTTTGAGTCCTTTTCTGTTGTTCGAGTGCAGAACCAGGATCGGACGGTGATTTTCTACCGGGAGCTTTCTTCGTCGGACAAAGGCGCCGGCGCGGGTTCTTCGGCGCCGGGCTCACCCTCGACAAAATCGCCTTCCTGTTTTTCGTAGACTTCGTAGGCGCTGGTGTCGACGTATTCGACACCCTCTTCGCCCGCTGCGCCCTCGGCGGCCTTTTCTTCGGCAATCTGCGATTGCTCGAAGGATTGCCTGCCGGCCAGGACCGCGTCGGAAATCTTGGAGGTGAAGAGGCGAATGGCGCGCAGCGCGTCGTCGTTGCCCGGAATCACCCAATCCACGAGGTCCGGATCGCAATTGGTGTCGACGATGGCAACCACGGGAATACCGATGCGTCGCGCCTCGCGCACCGCGATCAGCTCGGTGTTCGGATCGATCACGAACATCGTGTCGGGCAGCGTAGCCATGTTCTCAACACCGGCGAAATTCTGCTGCAGGTGCTTCAGCTCGCGCTCCAGGCGCGCGGCTTCCTTCTTGGGAAGCGCGGCCATGCGGCCGTCCTCGATCATGCCCTTCAGCAGCTTCATCCGCTTGATCGATTTCTGCAGTGTGGCCCAGTTGGTCAGCGTTCCGCCGAGCCAGCGGTTGTTCACATAGAACATCCCACAACGCTGGGCCTCTTCGGCAATCGCTTCCTGCGCCTGGCGCTTGGTGCCCAGGAAGAGGGTGGTTTTGCCTTCGCCGGCGCGTTCGGCCACATAGCGTGCCGCGTCGCGGAACATCTTCAATGTCTTTTGCAGGTCAATGATGTGGATGCCGTTGCGCTCGCCGAAAATGTATTCCTTCATTTTGGGATTCCAGCGGCGGGTCTGGTGACCGAAGTGAACTCCGGCCTCCAGCAACTCTTTCATGGTAATTTCGACTGCCAAAGTGCCTCCTCTCGTGAAGGGATGCTTGGCATTCCGGCGTTCGCCGGAACAGCATCCTTTTTTGCCGGCCTCTTGCCGGCCGTGAATTTAACTGCAGTGGCGAGTGGCGAGTGCCGACGTCGCCTCTCGCCCCTACTTCTTACCGCTTGCTGTACTGGAAGCGGCGACGCGCGCCCTTCTGGCCGTACTTCTTACGTTCCTTCATACGCGGATCGCGCGTCAGGAAACCATTGGTTCGCAGCGAGGGGCGCATCTCAGGATTAAACAGCGCGATCGCCCGCGACAGCCCCAAGCGCACCGCGCCAGCCTGTCCGCCGACGCCGCCGCCCTTTACATGCGCGATGACTTCGAGCTGATCGAGGGTCTGCGTGAACTTCAACGGCTCGACGGCGGCCGTGTGCCACGAAA